>NZ_LT629692.1:2445713-2751427 GCF_900100885.1 Microbacterium pygmaeum | reverse complement strand
ACGGGGATGACCGACGCCGACGTGGCCGCTGCGGCGTCAGGCGTCGGCTATCCGCTCCTGATCAAGCCGTCGGCCGGCGGCGGTGGCAAGGGAATGCAGATCGTGCGTGCCGTGGAGGACCTCGTCCCGGCCCTGGCCACCGCCCGGCGCATCGCGAGCGCCGCATTCGGCGATGACACACTGCTGCTCGAGCGCCTCATCGAGCGCCCTCGGCACATCGAAGTCCAGGTGATGGGCGGCGTCGACGGCACGGTCATCCACCTCGGTGAGCGCGAGTGCACACTGCAGCGCCGCCATCAGAAGGTGATCGAGGAGGCGCCGTCGCCGATCGTCGACGCCGTCGCACGGGAGCGCCTCGGCGCCGCCGCCTGCGCCGCGGCCGCCAGTGTCGATTACCGCGGGGCGGGCACCGTCGAATTCCTCGTCGCGGCCGACCGGCCGGACGAGTTCTTCTTCATCGAGATGAACACGCGGCTGCAGGTGGAGCACCCGGTCACCGAACTGGTGACCGGGCTGGACCTGGTCGAGCTGCAGCTGCGCGTCGCCGCGGGACGGCCGCTCGGGCTCACCCAGCGCGATGTGACGCTGCGCGGCTCGGCCATCGAGGCCCGGGTGTACGCCGAGACGCCGGCACGCGGCTTCCTCCCGGCCACCGGCGAGGTGCTCGAGTGGCGCGCACCCGAAGACGTGCGGGTGGATGCCGCCGTCGAAACCGGATCGGCAGTCACGGCGGACTACGACCCGATGATCGGCAAGGTCATCGCATGGGGTGCCGATCGCGCGGAGGCGCTCGCCCGGCTGGATGCCGCGCTCGGTGCAACGATCCTGCTGGGCGTGGACACCAACATCGGCTTCCTGCGCGAACTCCTTTCTGCGCCGGACGTGCGCGCGGGCGACCTGGACACGGGCCTGATCGACCGGATGCCGCCGTTCGGCGCACCGGTGCCCACCGACGCTGCGCTGCGCGCCGCGGCATCCGCCCGGACGAACCACCGTCGCGACGAGATTCCCCGTGACCCGGCCGGAGCCGGTGCACCGAGCGCGCTGTGGCGCTCTGGAGCAGGGTGGCGCGCCGGCGGCGCGCCGGTACCCCCGAGTGCACGCTTCGAGACCGACGACGGTGCGGTGCTCGCGACGGCGGAGGCGCCGAGCGCTCCCGGCGACGCGCTCACCGCGATCGACGCCGACGGGTTCGTCTGGGTCCACGCCGACGGCGCCACCCACCGGCTGCGACCCCTCACCCGCCGTGCCGCGATGGAACGGCGCCTCGCTGCCCGCGGGGCTCGGCTCGCGGCGACGGACCCGGTGCTGCGCGCCTCGATGCCCGGCGCTGTGGTCGCCGTCCACGTGCCGCCGGGAGCCGCGGTGTCGGCGGGGGAGCGGATCCTGACGATCGAGGCAATGAAGATGGAGCACCCGGTGGTCGCGCCGCACGACGGCATCGTCACGCTGGAGGTCGCCGTCGGCGACCAGGTCCGCCGCGACCAGCCGGTCGCCCACGTCACACCGTCCCACGAGGAGGAATCATGACCGGAGATCTCAGCTACGACCTGAGCGACGACGAGCAGGAGCTTGCCGCGCTGGTGCGCCAGTTCGCCGACGAAGTGGTCGCGCCCGGATCGTACGAGGCCGATCGCACGAAGACCCTGCCGCTGGATGTCGTCGCGCAGATGGGCGAGATGGGGCTGTTCGGGCTGCCCTTCCCCGAGGAGCTCGGAGGTCAGGGCGGCGACTATTTCGCGCTGTGCCTCGCGATCGAGGCGCTCGGGCGCGTGGACCAGTCGATCGCGATCACGCTCGAGGCCGGGGTGAGCCTCGGCGCGATGCCGGTCTTCCGCTTCGGCACCGACGCGCAGAAGGCGCAGCTGCTCCCGGACCTGCTGGCCGGCCGTGCCCTGGCCGGCTTCGGATTGACCGAGCCCGAGGCCGGCTCGGATGCCGGAGCCACCCGCACCACTGCCCGCCTCGAGGACGCTGAGTGGGTGGTCAACGGCGCCAAGCAGTTCATCACCAACTCCGGCACCGACATCACCAGGTTCGTCACCGTCACTGCCGTCACCGGCGAGCGGGACGGACGCAAGGAGATCTCCACGATCATCGTCCCGAACGGCACGCCGGGCTTCACGGTCGAGCCGGCGTACGACAAGGTCGGCTGGCACGCCTCGGACACGCATCCGCTCACGTTCCAGGACGCGCGGGTGCCCGAGGCGAACCTGCTCGGTGAGCGCGGTCGTGGGTTCGCGAACTTCCTGCACATCCTCGACGAGGGCAGGATCGCCATCGCGGCGCTGTCGACGGGCGCGGCGGAGGGATGCCTGGAGGCCGCGATCGACTACGCCGGAACGCGCACCGTGTTCGGCGAGCACCTCTCGAGCCGGCAGAGCATCCAGTTCATGATCGCCCGCATGCAGCTGCGCGTGCACAACGCCCGGCTGGCCTGGCACCACGCGGCGCGCCTGCGCGATGCCGGCAGGCCCTTCAAGGTCGAGGCGGCGATCGCCAAGCTCACGGCCAGCGACGCCGCCATGGACAACGCGCGCGACGCGACGCAGATCTTCGGCGGCAACGGCTTCATGAACGAGTATCCGGTGGCGCGCCACTACCGCGACTCGAAGATCCTCGAGATCGGCGAGGGCACCAGCGAGGTGCAGCTGCTGGTGATCTCCCGAGCGCTCGGGGTAGCGTGAGCGCCGTGGCGGACATCGTGCAGCGCGGGCTCTACGCCGACGAACTGGTCGTCGGCGCCCGCTATGCCCACCGGCCGGGCCGCACCGCGACCGAGGCCGACAACGTCGTGTTCTCGTCGATCACGATGAACACGCAGGCACTGCACCTGGACGCCGCGTTCTCGGCCACCCAGCCGTTCGGTCAGCGCCTGATGAATTCGATGTGGACGCTCGCGACGATGGTCGGCGCTTCGGTGACCCAGATCACCCAGGGCACCCTGGTCGCCCAGCTCGGACTGACGGACGTCTCGTTCCCGGCACCGCTGTTCCACGGGGACACGCTCTACACCGACACCGAGATCCTCGAGGTGCGCCGGTCCGGCTCGCGTCCTGGTCAGGGGGTGGTGACCATGCGGCACACCGGTCGGAACCAGGACGAGGTGGTCGTGGCCACCGCGACCCGCGTTGCACTGATGTGGATGCGGCCGGAGGAGGAGTCATGAGCGCGTTCGACCTGGGCCCCGCGATCCTGTTCTGCCCCGCCGACCGCCCGGAGCGCTTCGCCAAGGCCTTGGAGCGCGCGGACGCGGTGATCCTCGATCTGGAGGACGCGGTCTCCTCCTCCGGCAAGACCGCGGCCCGCGGCGCGGTGATCGAATCCGAGCTCGACCCCGATCGGGTCATCGTGCGCGTGAACGCGCCGGGAACCGAGGCCTTCGTCTCGGACCTCGCGACACTGTCGCAGACGGACTACCGCACGGTCATGGTGGCCAAGGCCGAGAGCGCCAAGTCGTTGAAGGCGATCGACCGCCGGTTCCGCATCGTCCCGCTGTGCGAGACGGCGCGCGGCGTGGCCGCGGCCGAGAAGCTCGCGGGGCACGCGCAGGTGATCGCGCTGATGTGGGGGGCCGAGGATCTCGTCGCGAGCCTGGGTGGCACCTCCAGCCGCAAGCCGAACGGACGCTATCGCGATGTCGCCCGCGTCGCGCGGTCACGCGTCCTGCTGGCCGCCGGCGCGCACGGCAAAGCCGCGATCGACGCCGTCCACCTCGACATCCACGACACGAAGCGTCTGGCGATCGAGGCTGCCGATGCAGCTGCATCCGGCTTCTCCGCCACCGCCTGCATCCACCCCGGCCAGGTGGCCGTCATCCGCGACGCGTATCGTCCGCAGCCCGCAGCCGTGTCGTGGGCGAGGTCGGTGCTGGCGACGGCGGCCTACGAGCGAGGCGTGTTCACGTTCGAAGGCCGGATGGTCGACGAGCCGGTGCTGCGCCATGCCCGTGCGCTGCTGCGCAGGGCCGACGCCTGAGACTCACTCCGTGGTCGCGTCTCGCTCGGCGACGATCGCCTCGGTGATCCTGCCGATCAGCTCGTAGGGGATCGGCCCGGAGTGCGGGAAGACGACAGAGTCCTTCTCCGCGCGATAGGGAGCGACCTCGCCTTCCAGGGGATCCGGCAGCGTCGGAACCGGATACAGCCCGATGTGCTTCTTCCACCCGGCGAAGTGCAGCGCGTATCGGCCGCCGAGCATCACGGCCGGCATGCCGTATCGGATCCGCTCTTCGGCCGAATCCGATCCGTGGGCATGCCGGACGGCCGTTTCGATGACCTCCCGGATCCGGGTGAGCCGCTCGGCGATGTCCGGCGGGAACCCCGCGATGTATTCGTCGATGCTCGTCGGCGCTGCCATGACGCCGAGCCTAGGCGGTGGCGCCGGCGTACGACAGGAGCTGGAGGCGCTCGCGCTCGAAGAGCATCGAGTGCGCGGAGCCGTTCGCCAGACGGGCGCCCACCGGCGGCAGCTCGCCGGCGGTGGCGTGCCGGATCAGCTCGCGGATGAGCGCGCCGTGCGTGACGACGAGAACGGATGCCGCGCCCGGCGCGGTATCTCGACGGGCATCGCGCACCACCTCGGTCAGGGCGGCCAGCCCGCGTGCGCGCAGCGCCGGCCAGGCTTCGGCGCCCGGAACCTCGGCGGTGTGCCAGTCGCCCCACCGGCGGAAGAACTCCGCCGAATCGAGGCCCTCGGCTTCGCCGTATGAACGCTCGCGGAGTCCCGGATACCGCCGCGGTGCAGGCAGATCCAGTTCCGCGGCGATGATTCCGGCGGTCTCTGAGGCCCGCACGAGATCACTGGAGACGATGATCACGGGGGAGGAGGGATCGAGCTGGTCGCGCAGCGTCGCGGCCGTCTCGCGCGCCTGCGCCCGGCCCGTGTCGTTGAGCGGGATGTCGGTGGATCCCTGGATCCGTCGATCCCGGTTCCAGTCGGTCTCGCCGTGGCGGATCAGCGTCAGGATCGTCATGCTTCGAGCGTACGGGGCCGATGCAGAGGCACCGCTCAGCGCAGGTCGTCGGCGAAGGCCTGCAGCACGTCGCTGGCGCCGGCGTCGATCTTCACGCTGGCGCGCGCATCGCCGCGGGTCTGTCCGCGATTGATGATGACGATCGGGAGCCTGCGTCGGCGGGCGCGTTCGAGAAGGCGGATGCCGGAATTGACCACCAGCGAGGACCCGGCGATCACCAGCGCGTCGCTGGTCCGCACCAGCTGCTCGGCTTCGCGGAACTTCTCGGCCGGGATGAACTCGCCGAAGAAGACGACGTCGGGTTTGAGCATCCCACCGCACACCGTGCACTCCGGGATCACGAAACCGGTCGTGCTCTCGGGCCGCACGTCGCCGTCCGGCCCCAGCGGCACGTTCTCCGGCACGGTGATCCACGGGTTCGCCGCCTCGACGCGCGCCGCGAGGTCGCGGCGGTCGAAGACCTGGCCGCAATGCATGCAGAAGACCCGGCGCATCGTGCCGTGCAGTTCCACCACGCGGCGGCTGCCGGCGCGGACGTGCAGACCGTCCACGTTCTGGGTGATGACGCCGGACGCGGTTCCGCGTGCCTCCATCGCGGCCAACGCGCGGTGGCCCGCGTTCGGCTCGGCCGCGGCGAACGCCTTCCAGCCGAGGTGGCTGCCGACCCAGTATCGGCGGCGCGCGTCATCGCTGGCGAGGAACTGCTCGACGGTCATCGGCGTGCGCACCGGGGCGCCCTTGCCGCGGTAATCGGGGATGCCGGAGTCGGTGGACACCCCGGCGCCGGTGAGGATCGCCAGCCGCCGCCCGCGGAGGGCGGACAGTGCGGCGGCGATCGCGTCGGCCGTCGCGGCATCGAGGTCGGTCACGGTCGTCATGCGATCACCCCCTCGCGGTCGAGCCGAAGGCGCGTCCCGCTCAGAGTGTAAGCCGCGCGCTTTACCAGGATGTTACGACCGCCTCGACCTGCGAGAGTGGACGGCGACCATCCGGTCGGCACTGGAGGTGCGGTGGACGTTCTCGAGATCGGCGATCCGGCGGATCCGCGCCTGGCGGACTACCGCGACCTGACCGACGTGGCGCTGCGGCGCATCCTGGAGCCGGCGGGCGGCCTCTACATCGCCGAGTCCGCAAAGGTGATCGCGCGTGCGCTCGCCGCCGGTCACACTCCGCGTTCCGTGCTCGTCCAGTCCAAGTGGCTGGGCGAGGTCGAGGCTGTGCTGGGCGGCCGCGAGACTGTCGTCTACGTCGTCGATGCGGACATCGCCGAATCGCTCACCGGGTTCGCCGTCCACCGCGGAGCGCTGGCAGCCATGCACCGACCCGTTCTGCCCACGGTGCAGGAGGTGATCCAGCGGGCTCGGCTCGTGATGATCCTCGAGGACATCATGGATCACACGAACGTCGGTGCGGTCTTCCGCAGCGCTGCCGCCCTCGGCGTGGACGCGGTGCTGATCTCGCCGCGCTGCGCCGACCCGCTGTACCGCCGGAGCGTGCGGGTGAGCATGGGCACTGTCTTCCAGGTGCCGTGGACCCGGCTGCCGGAATGGCGCGAGGCGAGCGGCATCCTCCACGACGCGCACTTCCACCTCGCGGCGCTGGCGCTGACCGAGGACGCCGTTCCGCTGGACGTGTTCGCCGCGCGCCGTCCCGAGCGGGTCGCACTGCTGCTCGGCGCCGAAGGCGACGGGCTGAGCCGTCGTGCGCTCGCCGCGGCGGACACGGTGGTGACCATCCCGATGGCGGGCGGGGTCGACTCACTCAACGTCGCCGCGGCCAGCGCTGTGGCGATCTGGGCCCTGCGCTCGGGCGCAGCCGCGTGACCTAGACGCCCTCACCGCGCGGTGCCGCGGCATCCCTCCCCGGCGCCAGCGTGATCACCGGCAGCGGTTCGGGGCGCTTCGCGGTGACCTTGTCGCCGGAGGACTCGTGGCGCACGCGGCGAAGCACCCACGGCACGAAGTGCGAGCGGGCCCAGACGAAGTCGCCGGCACGCGCGGTGCGCCAGGTCGTCGTCGGCAGCGGATCGGGCTGCATCGCCTGCAGATCGTTTGGGACGTTGAGCGTGCGCAGCACCATCCGGGCCACCTCGTGGTGGCCGAGGGAGTTGTAGTGCAGTCGGTCCACGTCGAAGAACCGCATGTCCTGCACTTCCTTCAGCGCCCACTGGTCGGCGACGATGCAGTCGTAGCGTTCGGCGATCGCGCGGATGTTCTCGTTGTAGATCGCGACTTTGCCGCGGAACGGCCGGAACACCGGGGTGAAGTTCGTGTCGATGCCGGTGAAGACGACGATCGTCGCCCCCGAGCCGGTCAGGCGCACCACGGCGTCCTCGAAGCGGCTCGCGATCTCGTCCGGATCGGTGCCGGGGCGGATGACGTCGTTCCCGCCCGCCGAGAAGGTGATCAGGTCGGGCTTGAGAGCCAGTGCCGGTTCGATCTGATCGGCGATGATCTGGGCGATCAGCTTGCCGCGCACCGCCAGGTTGGCATACGCGAAGTCATCGACCTGCTGGGAGAGCACCTCGGCGACGCGATCGGCCCAGCCGCGATGACCGCCGGGCGACCCGGGCTCGGGGTCGCCGATGCCCTCGGTGAAGGAGTCGCCGAGGGCGACATAGCGCCGCCACGGGTGCGGACCGATGTTCGTGGTGGCGGCGGGGGACTCGTCGTAGTCGGGCATGGCATCTTCCTTGCATCGAAACATCCCGAGGCTATCGCGCCGCGATGTCGCATCGCTCGTCTATCGTTGGTCCTCGTTGTGCGTACGGCGGAGGGGGTGGGATGAACGACGAGATCGTGATGGATTCCGCCTCGCAGGGCACCGCCTCCCCGGACATCGCCTCGCAGGAGCCGCACATCGGCAGCTTCGCCGCGGAGCACCTCTCGCCGTCCTACCCGGCACGCGCGCCGTGGGGAACCGCGCAGCGCCTGCGCGCGTGGCAGGCCGATGCCCTGGATCTCTACTTCGGCATGGACGGGCCCGACGGGGTCGGCGGCGGGCCGCGCGACTTCCTGGCCGCGGCGACGCCGGGCGCCGGCAAGACGACCTTCGCGCTGCGACTGGCCAGTGAGCTCATGCGGCGGCGGATCATCACGCGCATCGTCGTGGTCGCCCCGACCGAGCACCTGAAGACCCAGTGGGCCGACGCCGCGGCACGCGTCTCGATCCGTCTGGATCCCGAGTTCAGCAATCGGCACGGGATGCCCGCACGCCAGTACCACGGCGTCGCGGTGACCTACGCGCAAGTGGCGGTCAAGGCATCCGTCCATCAGCGCCTCATCATGGACGCCCGCACGCTCGTGATCCTCGACGAGGTGCATCACGGCGGTGACGCGCTGAGCTGGGGCGACGCGCTCCGCGAGGCGTATGCGCGGGCGACGCGTCGCCTGCTGCTGTCGGGGACGCCGTTCCGCAGCGACACCGCTCCGATCCCGTTCGTCGAATACCACCCCGACGAGCACGGGATCCGCCTTTCGCGCACCGACTACAACTACAGCTACCGGCGGGCACTGGAAGACGGTGTCGTGCGCCCCGTGATGTTCCTGGTGTACGCGGGGCAGATGCGCTGGCGCACCAAGACCGGCGACGAGATGGAAGCCCAGCTCGGGCAGGACAACACGAAGGACGTCACGTCGCAGGCCTGGCGCACCGCGCTGGATCCCGAGGGGAACTGGATCCCCGCGGTGCTGCGCTCGGCCGATCGGCGGCTGACCGAGGTGCGCGAGCAGGTGCCGGACGCGGGCGGCCTCGTGATCGCCACCGATCAGACGGCGGCGCGGGCGTACGCCGCGATCCTCCACGATCTCACGGGCGAGGCGCCCACCGTCGTCCTGTCCGACGAGGCGGAATCGTCCTCGCGCATCGAGGCATTCTCCAGCGGCACCGGCCGGTGGATGGTCGCCGTGCGCATGGTGTCCGAGGGTGTGGACGTTCCGCGGCTGGTGGTGGGCGTCTACGCGACCTCGGCCTCGACGCCGCTGTTCTTCGCGCAGGCCATCGGCCGATTCGTGCGCGCCCGGCGACGCGGTGAGACCGCGAGCGTGTTCCTCCCGAACGTCCCGCAGCTGCTCGCGCTCGCGCACGAGCTGGAGCGGCAGCGCGATCACGCGCTGGACCGCGAGAGCGACGGCGACGAGTGGAACGCCGAAGAGGATCTCATCGATGCCGCGGAGCGGGAGGACAAGGCATTCGACGCGCTCACGCAGGAATTCACCTATCAGGCGCTCGGCTCGGTCGCCCACTTCGACCGGGTGCTGTTCGACGGCCAGGAGTTCGGACAGCTCGCCGTTCCCGGCACACCCGAGGAGGAGGAGTTCCTCGGCCTGCCCGGCCTCCTCGAGCCGGAGCACGTGCACGAGCTCCTCATGCAGCGTCAGGTCAAGCAGAGCCGGCACCGGACTGCGCGCGAGACTCGGGAGGCCCAGAACGCGACCGGAGACGTCGAACCGGCGCTGCCGCAGGCGCTGCACCGCACCCTCAAGGAGCAGCGTCAGCTGCTGAACAGCCTGGTCGGGCTCTACGCGCGCCAGACCGGTGAGGCGCACGGGCTCGTGCACGCCGAGCTGCGGCGCATCTGCGGCGGTCCTGCGGTCTCGCACGCGACCGTCGCCCAGCTGCAGTCCCGCATCGACGTGCTGCGCGCGCGGGTGCGTTCCTAGGTCGGCGCAGCCCTCCGTCCTCAAGCGGCGCTCCGTCGCTCGGACCGGAGGGTGCGGTTCGGAGGCCCGAAATGCTGACAATCCCGAGCCCGGGCGGCGTGCCCGCGGCGCGCCGCGGATACCGTTGACGGGTTCCGCATCGACGTCCTGGAGGCACGCGTGACCGCGCCCGCACAGCCCACCGCCCGCGACCGGCGACGCTGGGAGCGATACCTGGTCAACGAGCGCGCCGAGGCGCGCGTCTACCGGCAGCTCGCCGCCCGCCGCGAGGGGGAGGAGCGGGAGATCCTGACCGCGCTCGCCGACGCGGAAGGCCGCCACGAGGCGCACTGGCTGCATCTGCTCGGCGGCGAGCCCGCGCGGCTTCCCCGACCGGACGCCGGCACCGTGGTGCTGGCGTGGATGGCGCGCCGCTTCGGCTCGATCTTCGTCCTGGCGCTCGCGCAGAACGCCGAGGCGCGCTCGCCCTACGAGAGCGATCCCTTCGCGACGCCCGCCATGGCCGCCGACGAGAAGATCCACCACGAGGTCGTCCGCGGGCTGGCCGCGCGCGGTCGCCGGCGACTGTCCGGCACCTTCCGGGCGGCGGTCTTCGGCGCCAATGACGGGCTGGTGTCGAACCTGGCCCTCATCCTGGGCATCGGCGCGACCGGCGTGGCGCCGCAGTTCGTCCTCTTCAGCGGGATCGCGGGGCTGCTGGCCGGCGCCCTGTCGATGGGCGCCGGAGAATTCGTCTCGGTCCGCTCGCAGCGCGAGCTGCTGGAGGCGACCGAGCCCAACGACTACGCGGACGATGCCCTGCCGCACCTCGATCTCGATGCCAACGAACTCGCCCTCGTGTATCGGACGAGAGGGATGCCCCAGCCCGAGGCCCTCGAACGCGCACGGCTCGTCGTGACCGCCGCGCAGGGCGGGGCGGCGCCGGTCCCGCGCAGCGCCGATCGCGCCGCCGAGGACGACGTCGTGGGCAGCGCGTGGAGCGCAGCCCTCTCGAGCTTCCTGTTCTTCGCGTCGGGTGCGATAATCCCCGTCCTGCCCTGGATCTTCGGGCTCTCCGGGCTCGCGGCGGTGGTGACGGCGCTCCTCCTCGTGGGCATGGCGCTCATGGCCACCGGCGCGATGGTGGGCCTGCTCTCCGGCGGTCCGCCGCTTCGTCGGGCGCTGCGTCAGCTGCTGATCGGCTACGGCGCAGCCGCGGTCACCTACGTGCTCGGATGGGTGTTCGGCGTCTCGGTCGGGTAGTCGCCACGATTCTGTGCGAGGCGGTGAACGTGATAATGTCGATCTTCGGTTGGCGACAACCCACACCCATGCGCGGGTGGCGGAATAGGTAGACGCGCTAGCTTGAGGTGCTAGTGCCCGTATAGGGCGTGGGGGTTCAAGTCCCCCCTCGCGCACACAGAGACGAAGGGTCCCGAAAGGGGCCCTTTCGTCGTTCCAGGGACCACCCCGTGAAACGAAACGGCAACCTCGGCCGGGTAGGTTTGAGGAATGCCCTCGCACGATTCAGAGCTGCCGGAAGTCGTCCGGATCGCCCGTGATCTGATCCGGTTCGACACCTCGAACTTCGGCGGCGGCGACGCCCGCGGCGAGCGGGAGGCCGCCGAGTACGTCGCGGACTACCTCCGCGAACTGGGGCTCGAGCCGGAGTTCTACGAGCCGATCCCGCGCCGGACCAACGTCATGGCGCGCGTTGCGGGACGCAACGCCGACAAGCCCGCACTGGTCCTGCACGGACACCTGGATGTGGTTCCGGCGATGGCGCAGGACTGGTCGGTCGATCCGTTCGCGGGTGAGATCAGGGACGGGATGCTGTGGGGCCGCGGTGCCGTGGATATGAAGGACATGGACGCCATGATCCTGACCTCCGTCGCGGAGATCCTCCGCGCCGGTGAGCGACCCGAGCGCGACCTCATCCTGGTGTTCTTCGCCGACGAGGAGAACGGCGGTGTGGAGGGCTCGCACCTCGTGGTGCAGGATCGTCCGGAGTGGTTCGCGGGTGCGACCGAGGCGATCAGCGAGGTCGGCGGATATTCGATCGTGGTCGGCGACCGCCGCGCATACCTGCTGCAGGTGGGGGAGAAGGCGCTGATCTGGATCCGGCTGCGCGCACGGGGCCGTGCCGGGCACGGCAGCCGCGTGCACCCCGACAACGCGGTGACCCGCCTGGCCGAGGCGGTCGCGGCGCTGGGACGCACCGAGTGGCCGATCCGGCTGACCGCGACCACTGAGGCGATGCTCGCCGGACTGGCCGAGCTCAGCGGCTCCGACGCCGATCCCGACGATCTGGCGCGGACGACGGGTCCCGCCGAGGGCTTCATCCGCTCGACGCTGCGGACCACCTCCAATCCCACCGGGCTGACCGCCGGCTACAAGCACAACGTGATCCCGGATGCAGCGGAGGCGCTCATCGACGTGCGCACGCTCCCGGGCGCCGAGGACGCCGCGCTCGAGGACATCCGCCGGATCATCGGCGACGACGTCGAGATCGAGATCGTCGTCCGCGACATCGGCCTGGAGGTGCCCTTCGAGGGGGATCTCGTGGACGCGATGGTCGCCGCACTCGATCGCGAGGACCCCGGCGTCCCGGTGATCCCGTACCTGATGGGCGGGGGGACCGACAACAAGGCCCTCGCCGGGCTGGGCATCACCGGCTACGGCTTCGCGCCACTTCGCCTGCCGGAGGACCTGGACTTCACGGGCATGTTCCACGGCGTCGACGAGCGCGTACCGGTGGAGGCCCTGGTCTTCGGCCAGCGCGTGCTCACCGACCTGCTTCGCACCTACTGACCTCGTTTCCCCACGCTACGAAAGGCCCCCATGCTCTTCCTGGAGGCGATCTTCCTCGGATTCATCCAGGGACTCACCGAGTTCCTGCCGATCTCATCCAGCGCGCACCTGCGTATCGTCGGCGAGTTCCTGCCCAGTGCCCAGGATCCGGGTGCCGCGTTCACCGCGATCACCCAGATCGGGACCGAGGCGGCGGTGGTGGTCTTCTTCTGGCGGGACATCGTCCGCATCATCTCCCGCTGGTTCCAGGCGCTGGTGGGCAGGATCCCGCGCAACGACCCGGACGCGAAGATGGGCTGGCTGATCATCATCGGCAGCATCCCGATCGTGGTGCTGGGGCTGCTGTTCCAGGACCAGATCGAGACGACGTTCCGCTCGCTGTGGCTGATCGCCGGCATGCTCATCCTCTTCGGAGTCCTGCTGGGCATCGCCGATCACGTCGGAGCGAAGAAGCGCAAGCTCAACGACATCAACGTCCCGCAGGGCATCGTCTACGGGCTCGCGCAGTCGCTCGCGCTGATCCCCGGCGTCTCACGCTCCGGCGGCACGATCACCGCGGGGCTGTTCATGGGCTTCGAACGCGCCGCCGCGGCCCGCTACGCCTTCCTCCTCGCGATTCCTGCGGTCTTCGGCAGCGGCTTCTACCAGCTGTTCAAGAGCTGGAACGAGCCGGCCCTGTTCGGCCTCGCGGAAACGGCGGTCGCGACGGTGGTCGCGTTCGGCGTCGCGCTGGCGGTGATCGCGTTCTTCATGAGCTGGATCTCCAAGCACAGCTTCCTGCCGTTCGTGGTGTACCGCGTCGCGCTGGGTTCGCTGCTGCTGGTGCTGCTGAGCGCCGGCGTCATCCAGGCGTACTGATCGGCTACGAGCGGCGCGGGTCGTCGCGGCCGGGCTTGCTCGGCCCGTCGCCGCCGCGGCGGAGATACCGTTCGAACTCCTGGGCGATCGCGTCCCCGGACGCCTCGGGCGAGTCCCAGGTGTCGCGGGTGCGCTCAAGCTGCTTGATGTACTCCGTCATCTCCTCGTCGTCGGCCGCGGCCGCGTCGATGGAGGCCTCCCAGGCGACGGCCTCCGTGCCGAGTTCGCCGCGGGGCACGTCGGCGCCGGTGAGCTCCGCCAGCCGGTCCAGGAGCGCCAGGGTCGCCTTCGGCGACGGGGTGTGCCCGGCGACGTAGTGCGGAACGCTGGCCCAGAGGCCCGCGGAGGGGATGCCCGCCGTCTCGATCGCGTGCGAGAGCACGCTCAGGATGCCGACCGGTCCTTCGTAGGTGCTGCGCTCGAGATCGAGCGTCGTCCGCAGGTGCTCGCTGTCGCTCCCGGCGAACACCGAGATCGGCCGGGTGTGCGGCACGTCCGACATCATCGACCCGAGCGAGACGAATCCCGAGATGTCCTCGCGGAGAGCCACGTCGACCAGTTCGGACGAGAAGGCCTGCCAGGCGCGCGCGGGTTCCACTCCGGTCAGCAGCCACAGCTGCGTGTCGCCGATCGGAGCGGCGGGCTTGAGGATCGTCGCCTCCGGCCAGCGCAGCGAGCGCCGCCCGTCGGCATCGGCCACCATCTGGGGGCGCGTGTACTGGTAATCGAAGTACAGTTCGGGGTCGACGGAGAAGACCGGTTCGTACGACCCCGCCTCGCGCAGATGCGACACGGCGGCGGATGCGGCCTCGCCGGCGTCATTCCATCCGTCGAACGCTGCCACGAGCACCTTGCGACCCAGTCCGTCCACACGACCCCCTCTGCCCGCGGTGCGGGCTGCATCCAGAATATGCTCCGTGCGCTGCGGCCGGGTCCCGTCCACGACGGCGAGCCCCGAACCCCGCGACTAGGCTGGGTCAGTGAGTTCGAGCAGCCTGGCGGCGGTCCTGTGGGACATGGACGGAACGCTCGTGGACACCGAACCGTACTGGATGGCGGCCGAGACGCCGCTGGTGGAGCGCTTCGGCGGTACGTGGTCGCACGAACAGGCGCTGAGCCTGGTCGGCCGGGGTCTGGAGGACTCGGCGCGCATCTTCCAGCAGGCAGGCGTGCAGATGGCGATCCACGACATCGTCGACCATCTCACCGACGCGGTGATGGGCCAGCTCGCCACTGACGGGGTGCCCTTCCGGCCGGGTGCCCGTGACCTGCTGCGCTCGCTGCGAGACGCCGGGATCAAGACCGGCCTGGTGACCATGTCGCTGCGCCGGATGGCCGACACCGTGGTGGATCTCATCGACTTCGACGCGTTCGACGTGGTGATCGCCGGCGACGACGCCACGCGACCGAAGCCCTTCCCGGACCCCTACCTGCAGGCGTGTGCCGCGCTCGGGGTCGCGGCGCAGGACACGGTCGCGATCGAGGACTCACCGACCGGGGTCCGCTCGGCCGTGGCATCCGGCGCCGCCGTCATCGGCGTCCCGCTGATGGTCTCGATCGCGGGCGCTGGCGCCCATGCCGTCTGGCCGACGCTGGAGGGCACATCGGCCGCCGATCTGCGGGCGTTCCATTCGACCCACCGTGCCGCGGCGCATCCGTCGCGAGAGAGCCGAGCATGAATTCATCACGCCCGAGCGGTCCGTTCCGGATCGGCGATCGCGTGCAGCTGACCGGACCCAAGGGCCGGCTGCACACCATCACGCTGCGCGAGGACGGCGAGCTGCACACCCATCACGGAGTGCTGCGACACACCGCACTGATCGGGCAGCCGGACGGCATCGTCGTGGCCAACAGCGGTGGTCACGAATACCTCGCGCTGCGTCCTCTGCTGCGCGACTTCGTCATGTCGATGCCGCGCGGCGCGGCAATCATCTATCCGAAGGACGCCGCGCAGATCATCGCGCAGGCCGATGTCTTCCCGGGAGCCGTCGTGGTCGAGGCGGGCGTCGGCTCCGGCGCCCTGGCGATGTGGCTGCTCCGTGCGATCGGCGAGCACGGACGCCTCATCTCATTCGAGCGACGGGCCGAGTTCGCCGATGTCGCGCGTGCCAACGTGGAGACGTTCCTCGGCGAGACGCCGGCCAACTGGGACGTGGTCGTCGGCGACCTCGTGGAGGAGCTGCCGTCGGCCGTGGCCCCGGCATCCGTCGATCGGGTCGTTCTGGACATGCTCGCCCCGTGGGAGTGCATCGACGCGGTCGCCGATGCCCTCACTCCCGGCGGCGTCGTGCTGTGCTACATCGCCACGGCCACGCAGCTCAGCCGTGTCGCCGAGTTCATCCGCGGCACGGGGCTGTTCACCGATCCGGATGCCAGCGAGACGATGGTCCGCGGGTGGCACGTCGAAGGGCTCGCCGTCCGGCCGGATCATCGCATGGTCGCCCACACCGGATTCCTCCTCACGGCGAGGCGGCTCGCCCCCGGTGCGGTGCTCCCGGAGCTCAAGCGCCGCGCATCCAAGTCCAGCTACGGCGACGAGGACGTCGAGCTGTGGACTCCGGGCGCCGTCGGCGACCGACAGATCACCGACAAGAACCTCCGCAAGCGCGTACGCGAGGCCGAGCGCGCGGCCGATGGCGCACGCCGGGCTGCGCACGGGTCAAGCGCCGAGGGCGACACCGCCTAAACTGTTGCGGTGCGCAAGATCCCCGCTTCATTCGCGGTCCTCGGCCTCCTGGGACTCGCCCTCGTCGGCTGCTCCTCGGCCGGCGGAACCGCCGCCGACTGCCCGCGGCCCGCGGCGTCCGCCTCCACCGCGCTCGGCGCGGTAGAGGTCACCGGAGCCACCGACGAACTGCCCGACGTGCAGATCCGCACCCCGTTCCACGTCACAGCCGCCTCCTTCCAGGACCTCGCCGCAGGCGAAGGCCCCGCGATCGTCACCGACGACCAGCTCGTCGTCCTCGACATCGCCGTGCTCAGCGGCGCGACAGGGGATGAGCTCGTCGCAACGCCGTACGACGGCGACCTGTCCCGGGTCTTCCCGGTCTCGACCTGGCTGCAGACCTTCCCCGGCATCGACGGCGTCCTGGACTGCGCAGCGGCCGGCTCCCGGATCGTCGTCGCCCTCGCACCGGAGGACATCGACACCGCGACCGCCGCCAGCATCGGCCTGGCCGAGGACGACTCGGCGGTCGCCGTCATCGACGTCCGCAAGGTCTACCTGCCCGCCGCCGACGGCGCGCCGCAGTTCAACAGCGGCGCCGGGCTCCCCACCGTGGTGCGGGCACCCGACGGCCGTCCCGGCATCATCGTCCCCGATGCGGATCCGCCGAAGGACGTGGCCGTGCAGACCCTGCTCAAGGGCGACGGCCCCGAGGTGACCGGCGAGGATCCGGTACGCGTGCACTACACCGGCCTCACCTGGGCGGACCGCACCGTGTTCGACACCACCTGGGACGGCGAGCCGGCATCCCTCACCCTCGATGCCGTTGTTCCCGGCTTCGCCGAGGCGCTGCAGGGGCAGACCGTCGGGTCGCAGGTGCTCGTCGTCGTCCCGCCGGACCAGGGCTACGGGAGCGAAGGCTCCGGGTCCGTTCCGCCGGATTCGACCCTGGTGTTCGTCGTGGACATCCTTGGGATCGACCAGGCACCGGCGCAGTAGTCGACCCGGTCCGCGTCGCGCCGTGGCCGCCGGATCCGCCGCCTAGGATAAAGGGCGTGCCCGCGAACACTTCTGCGAAGAACGCTCCCGAGGAGCGGCTCGTCAACCTGGTCGTCGCGCTCATCGCGACCGACCAGGGGCTGACGAAGGACACCATCCTCGGCTCGGTCGCGGGCTATCGCGAGCAGAGCGAGAGCGGCGCATCCAAGGACGCGCTCGAGAAGATGTTCGAACGCGACAAGGAGAGCCTGCGGCGCCTGGGCGTGCCCATCGAGACCATCGGCGACTGGGCCGACCCCGACGACCTGCGCGAGGCCCGCTACCGGATCCCGATGGCCGAATACGCGCTGCCCGCGGACATCAGCTTCACGCCGGCCGAACTCGCGCTGCTCAATCTCGCCGGAGGCGTCTGGAGCGAGAGCTCGATGTCGACCGAGGCCCGCAGCGGGCTGCGGAAGATCCGGGCCCTCGGCATCCCGGTCGACGAGCCGATCATCGGCTACTCGCCCCGGATCAGCCTGCGCGAGGCATCCTTCCCGCAGATCCAGCAGGCCATCGAGTCGTCGCGGATCGTCAGCTTCCTCTACCTGAAGCCGGGTGAGGATGCACCGCGGGAGCGGCGGATCCGGCCGCTCGCACTCGTCGAGTACGAGGGGCGCTGGCACGTCTTCGGCATCGACGTGAAGGCGCAGGCCGAGCGCACGTTCCTGCTCACGCGCATCGTCGGCGACGTCCAGGTGACGCGGGAATCGTTCGACGCGTCACTGCGCGATGGTGCGGGGGAGCGGGCACTGGCGGGCTTGGATGCCGTCGCCGCCGGCAATCGCGCACTCCTGGAGGTCAATCCCGGCACTGAGGCCGCGCTGCGACTCAGCCGGCGCGCCAGCCCCGCAGAACAGGGGATCCATGTCCCGTTCGTCGACATCCACGTGTTCGCCGACGAACTCGCCTCGTACGGGCCCGAAGTGCGCGTGGTGGAGCCTGGCGAGCTTCGCGAACAGGTGATCGAACGTCTGCAGCGAGTGCGGGACGCGCACGGGGTCGCGGTATGAGCGCCGCGCGCAAGCCCCTCGTGGCCACCGACCGGGCAGCCCTCATGCTCCAGCTCGTGCCCTACCTGATCGGCAAGGGCGAGGTCTCCATCGCCGAGGCGGCCGATGAATTCGACGTGACGGCCGATCAGATGCGCGCCATGGTCGAGACCCTGACGGTGATCGGCCTGCCCGGAGACGGCGGGTACTGGCAGATGGCGAACGATCTCTTCGACATCGACTGGGACCTGCTCGATGAGCGCGACATCATCGTGATCACCAACTCGGTCGCCCTCGAGCGCGCCCCCAAGCTCACGGCGCGCGAGGCCGCCGCCCTGCTCACCGGTCTGCAGATGGCGCGCGCGATCCCCGGAGTCGGCGACACCGACCTGTTCGCGGGACTGCTGGCCAAACTCTCCCGCGGCGCGTCGAGCACGCCGGCCGACGTCATCCTGGCGCCGGTCTCGGTCGATCGCGTCCGCGACGTCGTCGCCGATGCCCTGCGTCGCCGCGTCGCGGTGTCGTTCACCTACAAGGCTCCGGATGCCGCGCCCACGACGCGCACCGTGGACCCGGTGAAGGTTCAGATCGCCACCGGCGAGTGGTACCTGCAGGGCTGGTGCCACCTGCGGGAGGCGATGCGCACGTTCCACCTCGATCGGGTGAGCGACATCGAGCTGACCGAGATCCCCATCGAGCACGGAGAGGATCGCGTGCCGGGGTGGTTCGAATCGGACGGTGGCGAGATCGTGACCCGCATCCGCCTCCCGGAGGCGGTCGTGCCGCTGCTGGGCGACTACCTGGATCGCGCGACGACCGAGGTCGTCGATGGGCAGGTGATCGCCTCGATGCGCGTCGCCGACGAGTTCAGCGTGCGACGGCTCGCTGCGCGGCGCGGTGGCGCCGTCGAGGTGCTCGAGCCTGACGCGGCCCGCGCGGCGACGGCGGCCTGGGCCGAAGCAGGACTCGCGCAGTACCGCTGAGCGAATTCTGGGCGAACCGCTCGGTGCGAGTCAGACTCACGCCGCAGGCTCGGGTTACACTGAACGTACGAACCGGAAGGACTCGACATGCTGCAAGGTCTCACAGGATGGCATTTCCTGATCATCCTCGCGGTCATCCTTTTGCTGTTCGGTGCAGCGAAGCTGCCCGCACTCGCCAAGAGCATGGGCCAGTCCGCCCGTGTCTTCAAGGGTGAGATGAAGGCGATGAAGGACGAAGACACGACCGCGGGGAAGACGGACGCGGTGGAGGCTCCCGCAAGCGGGGCGACGGTCAGTTCGAACGTCGCCGACGCGAGCAGGACCGCTGATCCCAAACCCTGACGCGCGCGTGGCGACAGCAGGATCGACGCGCGTCGACGGCTCCAGCGCGCCTCGCCCCGAGAAGCGGATGTCGCTCGGCCAGCATCTGGTCGAGCTGCGCAAACGCCTCATATGGGCGGCGCTGGCGCTGATCGTCGGCATGGTGGTGGCCTTCTTCATCACCGACTGGGTCATCTGGCTCATCACCGGACCGATCCGTCAGATCGCCGAAGCCGAAGGTGACGCGGCCAAGGTCGAGCTGATGTTCAGCACCGTCACCGGTGCGTTCGACCTGCGTCTGCGGATGTCGTTCGCCATCGGTCTGATGATCTCGGCGCCGGTCTGGCTGTGGCAGATCTGGGCATTCGTGATGCCCGGTCTCACCCGCAAGGAGATCCGCTACACCGTCGGCTTCGTCGCCGCCGCCGTGCCGCTCTTCTTCGCCGGCTGCTATGTCGGACTGCTGGTCATGCCGCACGTCATCGAGATCATGAACTCCTTCGTCCCCGACGGCGGCGCGTCCTTCTTCGACGCGAGCTACTACTACGACTTCGTCTTCAAGCTCCTGATCGTCGTCGGCGTCTCGTTCGTGCTCCCGGTCTTCCTCGTCGCGCTCAATCTGGCGGGGGTCATGAGCGGCAAGGCGATCCTGAAGGGCTGGCGGGTCGCGGTGATCGTCGCGGTGGTCTTCTCGGCGCTGGCGACGCCCGCCGCCGACATCGTGAGCATGCTGATGCTGGCCGGGATGCTGATCGTGCTGTTCTTCGCGGCGGCCGGCCTGTCCCTGCTCTTCGATCGGCGACGGGCCAAGCGCAACGCCGACATCCTGCCGCCGGGAGCCGTCGCGTGAGCGCGGCCCGCGGGTGAGCGGGGCGAGCCCGGCAGAGCGCTACGCGCGGGCATCGCAGGATCGCAGCCACCCTCTCACGACCGACTTCGCGGCATCGCAGCGGTTCGAGCTGGATCCGTTCCAGATCGCCGGATGTCACGCGCTCGAAGAGGATCGCAGCGTCCTGGTCGCCGCGCCCACCGGCGCCGGCAAGACGATCGTCGGAGAGTTCGCCATCCATCTGGCGATGCGCGAGACGGGTGACAAGGCGTTCTATACGACGCCGATCAAGGCGCTGTCGAACCAGAAGTTCCGCGAGCTGCAAAACGTCTACGGCCCTGAGAACGTCGGGCTGCTCACCGGCGACACGACCATCAACGGCAACGCGCGCATCGTCGTGATGACGACCGAAGTGCTCCGCAACATGCTCTACGCCGACTCGGCGGCCCTGCGCGGTCTGCGATTCGTCGTGATGGACGAGGTGCACTACCTCGCCGACCGGTTCCGCGGCGCCGTGTGGGAGGAGATCATCATCCACCTCCCGCAGAGCGTGCGGCTGGTCTCGCTGAGCGCGACCGTCTCCAACGCTGAGGAGTTCGGCGATTGGCTGGACACGGTGCGCGGCGACACCGAGGTGATCGTCTCGGAGATCCGGCCCGTCCCGCTGGAACAGCACGTCCTGGTGCGCGGCGACCTGCTGCCGCTGTTCGACGACCGCGCCGGTATCGCCACCGCGCAGGTGAACCAGGAGCTCATGCGCATCCGGTCGTTCAAAGGCCCCGCGTTCGAGAACAACCGCCGAGCGCAGTCGATGCGCAGCGCGTCGGCCCAGAACGGCGGGCGGTACGAGGCGGGCGGCCGGTACCAGGGGTTCGGGCGACGACCGAACAAGGGCGGCCAGCGGCCGGTGCGATCGGCCAACGTGCACAAGATCGAGCGGATGGACCGGCCCGATGTCGTCACGCTCCTCGAGCGCTCCAACCTGCTGCCGGCCATCTTCTTCATCTTCAGCCGCGTGGGCTGCGATGCGGCCGTTCAGCAGGTGCGGCGTTCCGGGGTGCGGCTGACTTCGCCCGAGGAGCGCGCCGAGATCCGTGCGATCGTCGATGAGCGCACGCGGACGCTCCGGGACGAGGATCTCGCGGTCCTCGGATACTACGAATGGGTCGACAACCTGGAGCGGGGCGTCGCGTCGCATCACGCAGGGCTCCTGCCGGCCTTCAAGGAGGTCGTCGAAGACCTCTTCAAACGCAAGCTCGTCAAGGTCGTCTTCGCGACCGAGACGCTCGCGCTCGGCATCAACATGCCAGCCCGGACGGTCGTGCTGGAGAAGCTCGAGAAGTTCAACGGCGAGGCCCGCGTGGCGATCACGTCGGGGGAGTACACCCAGTTGACCGGCCGCGCGGGCCGTCGCGGAATCGACGTCGAAGGTCACGCCGTGATCCAGTGGACCGAGGGACTGGACCCGCAGCAGGTCGCTGCGCTCGCCTCGCGGCGCACATACCCCCTGAACTCGAGCTTCCGGCCGACCTACAACATGGCCGTCAACCTGATCGATCAGTTCGGGCGCCCCCGGTCGCGCGAGATCCTGGAATCCTCGTTCGCGCAGTTCCAGGCCGATCGCGCGGTCGTGGGCATCGCCCGTCAGGTGCGCGAGGCGGAGGAGTCCCTCGCGGGGTATGCGAAGGCGATGACCTGCGACCGCGGCGACTTCACGGAGTACTCCGAGATCCGGCGTGACCTCAGCGATGCCGAGAAGCTCAACCGGAAGGACGCCACGGCGTCGCGCGCGATCCGCGACGCACGGCAGCGCGAGATCGGCGGGCTCCGTCGGCGGATGCAGCGGCATCCGTGCCACACGTGTCCTGACCGTGAACAGCATGCCCGCTGGGCCGAGCGGTACTGGAAGCTCAAGCGCACCGTCGACAAGATGCGCTCGTCGATCCAGGCCCGCACCGGCACGGTCGCGCGCATCTTCGACCGGGTGGTGGATGTCCTCACCGAACTGGACTACGTCGCCGTCGACGAGGAGGGCACCACCACGCTGACGCCGGCCGGCCGGCGCATGCGGCGGATCTACGGCGAACGCGATCTGCTGGTCGCGGAGGCGCTGCGTCGCGGATTGTGGAATGACCTGGATGCCGCCTCTCTGGCCGCTCTCACATGCAGCCTCGTCTACGAACCGCGCAGGGACGAGGGGCAGAACGAGCACGGGATGCCGCGCGGTGCGTTCCGCACCGCCCTCAGCGAGACCCAGACACTCTGGCAGCGCCTCGACGACCTCGAGCACGACAACCATCTGCCCGGCACCGAGCCCGTGGCGATCGGACTCGCGCAGGCGATGCACTCCTGGGCGCGCGGCGTCGCGCTGGACCGGGTCCTGATCGAAGCCGACATGGCGGCCGGTGACTTCGTCCGGGTGGCCAAGCAGACGATCGACCTCCTCGATCAGCTCTCGATCGTGGCCGACAATCCGCTTGCGACGACGGCGCGCAAGGCGCTGGACGCGGTGCGTCGCGGCATCGTCGCATACAGCTCGGTCTGATTCCCGCCGCCTAGGCTGGTCTGATGCCCCTCGCCGCTGCTCCGCGACCGCTGCTGCCGCTGTGGGCAGCGGCGGCGACCTCGATCGCCGGCGGACTGATCCTCACGCTGGCCTTCCCCGCGCTCGGCTGGTGGCCCATGGCGTTCCCCGCCGTCGTCTTGGCCCTTCTCGGGCTGATCGGACGCGGGATCTGGGCATCGGTGCTCGTCGGGTTCGCCTTCGGCGCGTCGTTCTTCTTCGTCAACCTGTTCTTCACCGCGCGATATCTGGGGCCGGTGCCGTGGGTGGCGCTCTCGATGCTGGAGGCGCTGCTGACCGCGGTGGGCGCGATCCTGCTGACGCTCGCCTACCGGTGGGTGCCGCGCGTGCTGCCCGGCCTCTGGTGGCGGCTCCTGCTGCTTCCCGCGCTGGTGGCGGGACTGTGGACCCTTCGAGAGCAGGTCGTCGGCTCCTGGCCCTACGGCGGCTTTCCGTGGGGGCGGATCGGCATCACGCAGGCGGCCGGCCCCCTCGCGCATCTCGCCTCGTGGGTCGGTGTATCGGGGCTCACATTCCTCATGGTGTTCGTCTGCGCGGCGGCCATCGAGTACGTGCGGGCCGGCAGCTTCCGCGTCTGGGTCTCTGCGGTCCCCACTGTCGTCGCAGCACTGCTGCTCGTCGCGGTCCCGCAGTTCCCGACGACCCAGGGCGGCTCCATCCGGGTCGGGTCCGTCCAGGGGAACGGGCCGGCAGGCTACTTCGACGAGCGCACGCAGAACGCGGTCCTGGAGGCTCAGCTCGCCGCGACCGAGCCGTTGTTCGGGGAGAGAATGGACGTGCTCCTCTGGCCCGAGGGCGGGGTGGACTCAGACCCGACGGACAACGATGCGACCGCGGCGGTCCTGGATGTGGTCGCCGAGCGCGTGGACGCGCCGCTGCTGGTGGCCGCCGTGACCGCTCGCGCCGACGAGTACTTCAACTCCGCGCTGCTGTGGCAGGACGGCGGCGTCTCGCAGAGCTACGACAAGCGGCATCCGGTCCCGTTCGGCGAATACGTGCCCGACCGCGCATTCTGGGAGCCTTTCGCCCCGGATCTGATCGGCCTGATCGGGCGCGAGTACACGCCGGGGACGACGGTGCCGTACTTCGACCTCGATGGTGTGGGCGTCGGGCTCGCGATCTGCTTCGATGTGATCTACGACGACGTCATCTGGGACGGCGCCGACGCCGGCGCACAGGTGTACATGTTCCAGACCAACAACGCCGACTTCCGCGGCACCGATGAGAACCTCCAGCAGCTGGCCTTCGCGCGGATGCGCGCGATCGAGACCGGTCGCTCGGTCGTGAACCTCTCCACTGTGGGCACGAGCCAGGTCATCGCGGCGGACGGCACGACGATCGACGGGCTGCCGGCCGACGTCGCCGGTCACATGCTGACCGACGTGCCGCTGCACACCGGGCTGACCCCGGCCGTCATCGCCGGCCCGTGGATCAAGGCGATCCTGGGATGGGGGGGGTCTTCTCGCGCTCGTCGGGCTGGGCGTCACCGTGGTGCTGCGTCGCCCTCGGCACACGAAGATGCCGGCCCCTGATGGGACCGGCATCGAGGTGTAGGGCTCAGGCGCTGAGCTTGCCGACCACCACGTCCTCGCCCGCGCCGCGGCGCGAACGGACGTAGGCGAGACGCTCCTCCAGGAGCTCTTCGAGCTCGGGAAGCGTGCGGCGCTCCAGGAGCATGTCCCAGTGCGTGCGCGGGATCTTGTCCTCGCTGTGGTCGACGGTCGCCGTGCCGTCGCCGATCCGCAGCAGAGCCTCGGCGCCGCAGGTACGGCATTCCCAGGCCTCGGGGATCTCGGCGTCAGCCGCGAATGTCATAGTGGTGTCGCGAGCACATGCGGTACACCGGTAGGTGTGCTGGGCACGCTCGTGGAAAACGACGCCCTCTTCGCTCTGTAGGCTCTGGGCACCGAGTCGAATGCCGCGCAAGCTGCGGTCTGCCATTGTGTGGTCCTCTCGTCGCTGTACAGGTATAGCGCTGGGACCTGTGCGGATCATCCGAACGGCGGCCCGTCCGGCCTCATTCACAGACGATGCTCAGCGGCGCTGTCCACCGCTCAAAGCGCGTTCACGAACCGGGAGCGCGCCCGCCGAGCACCCCGAGGGCAACGTCCGCGCGGTCGGTGACGATGCCGTCGACGCCCAGGCCGACGAGGCGCTCCATGTCCGGGGGGTCGTTGACGGTCCACACATGCACCTCGACCCGGGTGCGGTGCGCGGCGCTGATCAGGCGAGGGGTCACGACCCTCAGCCGGCCCTGCCGCTCGGGTACCTGCAGCGCATCGATCCCGTCGAGCACCCGCCGGACGAGCGGCGCCGAGCGAACTGCGAGGGCGCCGAGCAGTCGTCCGATGGTGCCGCTTCCTGCCGACGTGGCGGGCCGGATGGCGGCCCCCGCAGCGAGTGCCGCCGAGAGGGCGGCGCGCCGGCGGGCATCGGAGAAGCTGGTCACCAGCACCCGGTGCGCGTGCGGAGCGACCAGGCGGCCGACATCGTCAGCTGCTCCCGCGGCTTTCACATCGAGGTTGAAGCGGGTCTCCGGAAACGAGTCCAGTGCCTGCGCGAGGGTGATCAGACCCCCGCGCTCGGCCATGAGCAGCTCCAGCTCCCGCGTGGCCACCTCCGACACAAGACGGCGGTCACCCGTCACGCGGGACAGGTCAGGATCGTGGAAGAGCACCACCGTGCCGTCGGCAGTGAGGTGGCAGTCCGATTCGACGTACACCGCGCCGGCCGCGTGGGCAGCCGACACCGCGGCGAAGGAATTCTCTGCGATGCCGTGCGCGTCGTCGTGCGGCGTCACCAGTCCACGATGGGCGAGGACCCGCGGCGTCGGCGTGCCCTCGAACCAGGGATGCGTCACGCCTGGGGCGGCTCGGCCGGCGTCTGCGCCGGAGCGACCGGGACAGGCGCATGGGCGACCCGCGACGCAGGAGCCTCGGGTTCGGTCGTCCGGTTCGCCAGATCGCCGACACTGCCCGCGAACGCGGTGCTCATGCCCTTCAGCGCCTCGGTGAATTCGCTCGGGATGATCCACAGCTTGCTCGAGGCGCTGTCGGCGATCTTCGGGAGGGTCTGCAGATACTGGTACGCCAGCAGCTTGTCATCGGGATTGCCGAGATGGATGGCACTGAAGACCGTCTGGATGGCCTCGGCCTCACCCTGTGCGCGGAGCACGGCCGCGGCTTTGTCGCCCTCGGCACGCAGGATCTCCGCCTGGCGAGCGCCCTCGGCGGTGAGGATCGCGGACTGCTTGGTGCCCTCGGCCGTCAGGATGAGGGCACGGCGGTCCCGCTCGGCCCTCATCTGCTTCTCCATGGAGTCCTGGATGCTCACCGGCGGATCGATGGCCTTCAGCTCGACCCGCCCGACGCGGATGCCCCACTTGCCGGTCGCCTCGTCCAGGACGATGCGCAGCTGGCCGTTGATCTCGTCGCGGCTGGTCAGCGCCTCTTCGAGGTTGAGACCACCGACGACGTTTCGGAGAGTCGTCGTGGTCAGTTGCTCCACAGCGCCGAGGTAGTTGCGGATCTCGTACGTGGCGGCCCGCGGGTCGGTGACCTGGAAGTAGATGACGGTGTCGATCGAGACGACCAGGTTGTCCTCGGTGATCACCGGCTGCGGCGGGAACGACACGACCTGCTCGCGCATGTCGATGAGCGGGCGGACCCGGTCGATGAACGGCACCAGCAGGTTCAGGCCCGGCATCAGCGTCTTGTGATAGCGGCCGAGGCGCTCGACGACGCCCGCCGTGGCCTGCGGGATGATGCGGATGGACCGGATGATCACGACCAGCACGAAGATGAAGACGGCGGCGGCCAGCAGCCACCCGATCGCGGTGGGGATGAAGCTTTCGGGGGTCATGCGCGTGGACCTTCCAGGTCTGCGGGGCGGACGTAGGCGGTGGCGCCGTCGATGCGGCTCACCCGGATGACGGTGCCGGGTTCGAGCTCGTCCGCCGCGTCGCCGCGCGCGGTCCAGGTGTCGCCGTTGGACAGCTTCACCTCGCCGGCGTGCGCAGACACGGTGGACAGCACGCGTCCGCTCAGGCCGATCAGGGCGGCGACGTTGGTCGGGGTAGGATCCTCGCCGCGTCTGAGCCGCGCAAGCAGCGGCGGCCGCAGGAACAGGACGAGGACGGCCGCGACGGCGGCGGCGATGATGATCTGGAGCCAGATCGGCGCGCCGATCAGATCGGACCCGAGGCCGGCGAGCCCGCCGATGCTGAGCATCAGGAAGGTGAAATCGAGGCTGAGCATCTCGATCACCAGGAAGACCAGGATCAGCACCAGCCATCCGATCCATGCGAATTGTTCGATCGTCTGGATGAGCTCCACAGTGTGCCTCCTGTCCTTCCAACGTAACACGCGGGCAACCGGGTGGATCCGGACGGCAGGGTCCCCCGGACGCTCGATTGATAGTGTCGGGAGATGCCCTCGCGACCCGCGCAGGAGGCCCCCCGCATCACCAGGAGTTCCCAGTGACCGAACATCTCACCCCGCTCCCCGCCGGCTCTCTGAGCGGCCGCACCGCCCTGGTGACGGGCTCATCGCGCGGCATCGGCGCCGACACGGTGCGATACTTCGCCCAGGCCGGCGCGAACGTCGTGATCAACTTCCGCAACAAAGCGCCGCGGGCCGAGAAGCTGGCCTCCGAGCTGCGCGGGCTCGGCGTCGATGTGCTGGTGGTGGGCGCCGATCTGACCGACCCCGAGTCGGTCCAGGCGATGTTCTCCGAGGTCGAGCGCACGTTCGGCTCGCTGGATGTGCTCGTGCTGAACGCCTCCGGCGGCATGGAGTCGGGGATGGGCGAGGAGTACGCGCTGCAGCTCAATCGCGACGCGCAGGTCAGCGTGCTGCAGACCGCCGTTCCGCTCCTGGGCGCCGGCAGTCGTGTCGTGTTCGTCACGAGCCACCAGGCCCACTTCATCCGGACCACCCCGACGATGCCCGAGTACGAACCGGTCGCGCGTTCCAAACGCGCCGGGGAGGACGCGCTGCGCGAGCTGATCCCGTCACTGGAGGAGCAGGGGATCGGCTTCGTCGTGGTCTCCGGCGACATGATCGAGGGGACGATCACCGCGACCCTGCTCGAACGCGCGAATCCGGGCGCCATCGCCTCGCGGCGTGAAGAGGCGGGAAGGCTCTACAACGTCGGCGAGTTCGCAGCCGAGGTCGCTCGCGCGGCCGTGGACGACGTTCCTGCCGACAACACCCGCCTGGTGGGCGACACCGGATCCTTCGCGGGGGAGTGAGCATGGGTCCTCGCGACATCGAGAAGCTTGTCTCGGTCGGCCGGCCGGTCATCGCCTCTGACGGATCCTTCGCCGTCTACGCGACCTCCCGGCCGGACCTGATCGCAAACCGCAACGTCGGGCAGCTCTGGCGGGTCGAACTGCCGGGCGGCACGCCGCGGCGGCTGACGCGAGGAGCGGCGGATGCCGCACCCCGGCTGGATCCCGAGGGTTCCACGGTCGCCTTCCTCCGCCAGGACGCCAAGGGCAAGGCGCAGGTGTTCGTCGTCGCCGCCGGCGGCGGCGAGCCGGTGCAGGTCACGGACGCGCCGCTGGGCGTGTCGGAGTTCGCGTGGTCACCAGACGGCCGCACCCTTGCCTACACCGCCCGGATCCCCGAGCCCGGCCGGTACGGCAGCATCGAGAAGCTGGACGCCGCAGCCGAGGCGCCGCGGCACATCACCGGCATCCGCTGGCACTCCAACGGACTCGGCTACCTCGGCGACCGGCCCGCGCAGCTGTTCACCGTCCCGGTGCCCGCCACGGATGCCGAGCCGTTCTACGAGCCGGCCGCGGCGGTTCCGGCCGACGGTGAGACCCCACCGGCACCGCGGCTCGTGCATGCCGATGCGGTCGCGCTGACGGACGGCACCGCGTCGCACTTCGGCGTCGAGTTCGCCGGTGACGAGGTGCTCGCCGTCGCGGAGGACATCGAGTCCGATCGCCGCGACCTGCGCTCCGTCCTCCGCGGGTTCCGCACGGACGGCTCCGGTGCCCGCGAGGTCCTCGGCCGGTCGGCGGGTCTTTCCATCGTCGAGGTGGCCGTCGCGGACGACGGCACGATCGCGCTGCTGGCCAGCGACGTCGGCGCGGGAGGCGTGGACTTCGTCGCCGGCAATCCCGCGCTGTGGATCCTGGAGCCGGGCGCTGAGCGGCCGCGCCGACTCACCGATCCGGAGTCCATCGACCTCGGCGAGGTCGGCAGCCACATCACCCCGGTCGAGACGGACTTCCTGGTGCAGGACCGCACGCGCGGCCGCGTCCGGCTGTTGCGGGTCTCCCGATCCGGCAGCGTCGAGGAGGTCCTCGGCGGCGATGTGGAGGTCACCGGGCACGCCGCCGCGGGCGGGATCGTCGTGGCGGCCATCGCCACCGCGGCGTCCGCCGGCGAGTTCTCCGTCGTCGAGTCCGGCACAGCGCGCACACTGACGGCCTTCGCATCGGACGTGGGCCGGATCGCTCCCGCGCGGGAGCTGACGATCGCGGGGCGCGACGGCTATCCCGTGCACGGCTGGGTCGCCAGACCTGCCGGCGATGGGCCGTTCCCCGCTATCCTGCAGATCCACGGGGGGCCGTATGCCAGCTACGGCATACATCTGTTCGACGAGACGCAGGTGCTCGTGGATGCGGGGTACGCCGTGGTCTACGCGAACCCGCGCGGTTCAGCGGGATACGGTCGCGAACACGGCCGGAGCATCCGCGGCGCGATGGGCACCGTCGACTTCCACGACGTGATCGACTTCCTGGAGGGCGCGATCGCGGCCGACGCCGCGTTGGACGGCGAGCGCGTGGGCATCATGGGCGGATCGTACGGCGGGTACCTGACGGCGTGGGTGATCGCGCACGACCACCGGTTCGCCGGCGCGATCGTGGAACGCGGCTTCCTCGACCCGATCTCGTTCCAGGGCACCAGTGACATCGGCTCGTTCTTCGGCGATGAATACGTCGGGATCGACCCGGCGGCGATGGCGGCCCAGAGTCCGCTGGCGGTCGTCGGCGATGTGACGACGCCGACCTTCGTGATCCACTCGGAGCTCGATTTCCGATGCCCGCTCGAGCAGGCGACGCGCTACTACTCGGCGCTCAAGCGGCAGGGGACCGAGGCCGAGCTGCTGATCTTCCCGGGCGAGGACCACGAACTGACTCGCTCCGGCCAGCCACGGCATCGAGTGCAGCGCTTCGATG
The DNA here is from genome assembly GCF_900100885.1 of Microbacterium pygmaeum. Taxonomy (NCBI): domain Bacteria; kingdom Bacillati; phylum Actinomycetota; class Actinomycetes; order Micrococcales; family Microbacteriaceae; genus Microbacterium; species Microbacterium pygmaeum. Next base: position 2,721,536 of record NZ_LT629692.1, on the reverse strand, counting down.
CGGTGCTCGACTGGTGGGATCGACACCTGCCGGTCCGCTGAGCGGACGCGCGAAGGCGCCCCGATTCCTCGGGGCGCCTTCGTGCGTGGGCGGGCTAGAGGTCGTTCTTGCCGAAGCTGAAGGCCCGGACGATCTGGATGATGCCCAGGACGATGATGCCGATGCCGATCAGCCACCACAGCACTGCGGCACCCCAGATCGGGGAGAACAGCAGCACGATGCCGGCGATGATACTGATGATCGCGAAGATGACCGTCCAGGTCTTGGAGGCCGCCGAGCCGAGCGTGGACAGCGACACGATGCCTTCCACGATCCACATGATGCCCACGAGGATCCCCAGGAACAGGGCCAGCCATGCGGTGGTGGCACCGAGGTTCAAGAACGCCACGATGCCGGCGATGATGAAGAGGATGCCGAGCGCGATGTGACCGACGCGCGACCAGCCGCCCTTGGTCTTGGAGAAGATGCCCAGGGCCGCGTAGACCAGTCCGGCGGCGATCGCGTAGATCGCGATGATGGCGGTGACGACCATGGCCGTCTTGCCGGGCCAGACCAGGATGAGGATTCCGACGATGACGGCGAGCACGCCGCCGATGCCGAGGGCCGTGCGGATCCCGTTGACGGCGGATTTATCCGCCGCTGCGTATTCGGTAGACATGAGGGGTTCCCTTCCTGGGAGTTACCTGAGAGGTGCGCTCACATTGTAGACCCGCCACGGCGGGGTGCGAGGGGAGGGGAGTGGCCGTGTCGTGGCATCCGATTCTGCGTTCGCACGTCCCTTCACCCAAGCAGGATCGTGGCCAGCAGCAGGATCGGAACGCATCCGAGCGTCGTGAGGAAGACCGTGTCGCGCGAGACGGTCTCACCGATGCCGTAGCGCTGCGAGTAGTTGAAGACGTTCTGCGCCGTCGGCAGTGCCGCCAGCACCACGACGATGAGCACCTCGTGCGCGGAGAGCCCGAAGACGAACTGCGCCAGCACCCAGGCCAGAACGGGCATGACGATCAGCTTCAGTCCGGAAGCCAGCAGGATGTCCCTGCGCCGGCCGGATGGCCCGAGGACCCGCTGACCGTGCAGCGAGATGCCGTAGCTGATGAGCATGACGGGCACGCACGCGTTTGCGATCAGCTGCGCCGGATCCGCGATGATCGGCGGCAGCTCCCATCCGCTGACCGACACCAGGGTTCCCAGCACCGATCCGATCACGATCGGGTTGGAGATCGCCCGCCCGATCGAGCGCCAGACCGAGGTCTGCCCTGACGTCGCCGCCTCGAGGATCGTCATCGAGATCGGGGTGAAGATCAGCAGCTGCATCAGGATCACGGGCGCAGGGTACGCGGCGCTGCCCAGCAGATACAGGGACAGCGGGATGCCGATGTTGTTCGAGTTGACCTGCCCCGCCGAGAGCGCGCCGATCGTCGTCTCCCCGAGCGAGCGGCGCCACACGACGCGTGCGAACACGGCATAGATCAGAAACACGGTGAGCGCAGCGATCGCCGAAACGGGCAGCAGAGCGGAGAAGAGGGTTCGCACGTCAGCCTGGCTGAGTACGACGAACAGCAGGAAGGGAGAGAGCACGAAGAACGTCAGGCGCGCGAGCACCGGGCGTGCGTGGACGCCCAGCAGGTCGATACGACCCAGGATGTAGCCGACGAGGATGGCGATTCCGACCACCGCGAAGCCGGTCAGCGCATCGAGCATCCTCCGAGCCTATCGACGGCATCACCCGCGACGAGTCATACGGCTCTCGTCGTCGTCGTCGTCGCCGCAGCGGCAGAGCGGATGCCTTGATCTCATGTGACCGGTCGCCTTCTTGCCGATAATGCACATTATGTCAGATCACTCTTGAGTAGGCCATCCGAATCGAGGACGCGAACTGACCGCATCCACTCCTACGCTCCCCTGAGAGCCATCGACACAAGGAGCGAACCATGACCGATGTTCCCGCACCCGCCACCCTGTACGCCCAGATCCCGTACCGCGATGCGTCCGCTGCGCTGCGCTGGCTGGAACGCGCATTCGGTGTCGTCACCGTCGCGGAATGGCCGGACGATCTCGGCGGCATCCAGCATGCGGAGATCAGACTCGGCGACGCGTGTGCCACGGTGTTCACCGATCGCGCCGGATACGCACGTCCGGAGCCGCGAGGCGAGTCGGTCGGTTTCGGTCTCGTGCTCACCTTGGCGTCACCGGCGCAGGTCGACGAGATCTTCCGTTCGGCGGTGGCGGCCGGCGCGGGCGTCGTCTTCGAACCGGCAGACACCGAATGGGGCAACTACCGCTTCAGGGTCCGCGATCTCGAGGGTTACGAGTGGACCTTCGGGACCTACCGTCCGGGGGAAGCTCAGCAGTGGTGACCGGGGGTCGTCATCGCGCGCGGGCTGCGAGCATCTCCCGCTGCCCTTCGTCGATGAAACGCACCCAATCCCATCCCGCTTCAGGAGCGCTCAGTCGCGGATCGTCGCTGTCCGTGCCGTCACGCAGCGTGAGGACGTAGGCGCGATCGCGGTCGATCCGCTCGCGCAGCTCGTCGAGGCGACCGATCGAACCGTGACCCGGCACGACGACATCGACCTGCTCGGCGATGCCGTCCAACAGCGTCAGCGCGGCGAGATAGTCCTCGATGGGGTCCGCGCCCCGCGGGTCGAGCATCGGCACCAGGACGTCGGAGAGCATGTCGCCGGCGACGAGGACCCGCCGATCCTCGATCAGGAGCGCCGCGTGTCCGGGTGCGTGCGCCCGATGCTCGATGATCCGCACGGCCGGCCCGGCCCACGGAACCCGATCAGCGTCGTCGGGAAGCCCGGTGATCTCCCCCAGCATGTCCATCGGGATGTCATCCGCGAACTCCGGCGGCAGACCCTCGGCCACCTCCTCCTCCCAATCCGGACGTGCCAGGACGGCTCGGATGGATGCCGCACACCGCGCGGTGCCGTACCGGGGCGCGCTCCCGAGATCGGTGTGCCAGAGCACGTGGTCCCAATCCGGGTGCGTGGAGAAGCCGATGACGATCGACGTGCGTTCATCGTGCAGCGTTCGAGCGATGTCCGCCATCTCGCTTCGGGTGATGCCTGCATCGATGAGCAGCGCACCAGCCACGCCGTCGACGATGACCGCATTGCTGCGGATGCATTCGCTCTCGTGCACGCGCACGCCCGGCGCGATCCGGGTGAGCATCCTCAGGCCGCCTTCGCGTCGTGGATGGCGTAGCGATGCAGGGTGACCCCGCGCTCGAACGCGCGCTGTTCGAGCAGCTCGAGGTCGATCTGTCGGTCGTGATCGTCGAAAAGCGGTCTGCCGAAGCCGAGGATGGCAGGGTGCGTGACAAGGAGCAGCTCGTCCAGCAGCCCGGCTCGCAGGAGCTGTGTCGCCAGCGTCGCTCCCCCGACGCCGAGCACGCCGTCCGTCTCGGCGCGCAGCGCCGCCAGCTCCTCGAGCGCGTCGTCGCCGCCGATCACGCGCGTATTGTGATCGGCGCTCGTGCGTGTGCGCGAGACGAGCACCTTCGGCTTCGACGTCCAGATCTCGCCGTACTCGCGGATGAAGTCCGGCGCCGAGCGGTCATCCCCGGCGCGGGGCCAGTACTCCTCCATGATCTCGTAGAAGATCCGCCCGTGCACGATCACCGCCGTCTCGAGCGCCTGAGCGTTGAACGCGCGGTGCAGCTCCTCGCCGATGCGCATCCACTCCCCTGCGCCGTTGTCGCCGGGAACCTGCTCGATCATGAGATCGAGCGAGACGTTCATCGAGTACACGAACCGACCCACGGCGCATCCTTCCGTCGATAGTGCTTGCGGTTTGCAACCACTATAGTGAGTGGGTCGCACGTGTCAAGGGAGGAATCGTGGAGCCGATCGATCCAGATCCGATCAGCGCCGCCGTCGATGTGCTCGGCGACCGATGGACGCTGCTGGTGCTCAGAGACATCGCCCTCTCGGATCGCCGGCATTTCCGTGCGCTGCTGACGGGATCGGCCGAGGGCATCGCCTCGAACATCCTCGCCGATCGGCTCAAACGGCTGCTCGATGCCGGTCTCCTCGCGCGCGGCGGCACGGTGGTCCGCGGGCAGCGCGCACGGTTCCACCTGACGGAGGCGGGCATCCAGACGGTGCCGATCCTGCTGGCACTGGGACGGTGGGGTGACCAGTGGCGACCCGGCCCCTCCGCACACGCCGCGCAACCGGAACCCGATGATCCGGGTGGCGAGCGGCGTATGGCCCAGCTGCGGATCCGCCACCGGGAGGACGCCGGAGGCGCGTCTGACACACTGGGCGGATGATCCCGCCCGACCCGCTCTGGCATGAGGTGCGAGCCGGTGCGGTGCGGATGCTGGTCAGCGACCGGCATCCGGTCGCCGTCCTGCAGCGGACCGGTTCCCCGGATCTGATGGTCTCCTGGCCGGACCTCGACGTGGGTCTGCGCCAGCCCGGAACGACGGTGTTCCGAGCGCCGACCGGCGCCTGGGTGCTCTACCGCCCACGCGAGGCGCAGGACGAGCAGATCGCACCGGGGCGGAACGCCGCGCTGCACATCGCCGCGGACGGGGCCGTGACCCGATTCGACGACATCGAGGACACGCTGCCCGCCGGCGTCACATCGCACGGCCTCTGGCTGCATGCGTCCGGCGGTTCACCCGACCCGCGGGACGGTGCCGCCTGGCTGGCGCCGGACGACGTCGTCGTCCTGCGTCCGGACGGCACCCGGGGCGCCGTCCGGGTGGAGCGTCGCATCGCCTTCCTCTTCGAGGATGACGAGGGCCGGATGCTCCTGGTGCACACGGCTCCGCCGGCCGCAGTCCGGCGGTTCGGCGGCACGTCGTACACGTACGAGTACGCGAGCGTTCCGCTGCCCCCTGGCCCGCTGCCGCCGCGGATCGTGGTCGACGCTGCCGACGCCTCGGCTGTCCCCGATGACGAACTGATGGCGAGGATCCGCCCACTGATCAATCGCGAGGTCCGCGGGATTCTTGGGGACGCGTCGGTGGATCTCCACGAGGACCTCGCGACGATCGCGCTCCCGCCCGTGGACGCCGCGCGCGACGGCATTCTGGACGTCTGAGTCGTCACGGGAGCGCGGCTAGGCTGGGGGAACCCCTGCCCGCCGACCCGGATACCCGTGACCGCTCCCGTCCTGCACTCACCGCCGTGGCGTGCGTGGACCATCTGGGGGGTCGGGGTCGCCGCCTATGTCCTCGCGGTGACGAACCGGACGTCCCTCGCGGCCGTCGGGGTCGACACCGCCGACCGGTTCCAGGTCGACGCGTCGACGCTGTCGATGTTCGCCGTGCTGCAGCTCGGCGTCTACGGGTTCATGCAGATACCCGTCGGCGTCTGGCTCGATCGCGTCGGTGCGCGGCCGATCATCACGATCGGCATGGTGCTGATGGCGGCCGGTCAGCTGGTGATCGCCTTCTCCCCCAATGTGGGCGTCGCAATCGCCGCCCGCATGCTTCTGGGTGCGGGCGATGCGATGGTCTTCCCGAGCGTGCTGCGCCTGATCGCCACCTGGTTCCCCGCGCAGCGCGGGCCGGTCATGGTGCAGTTCACCGGGATCTTCGGCCAGCTCGGCCAGATCGTCGCGATCATCCCGGTGGCGGCACTCCTGCACGCGACCACGTGGTCGATCACCTTCGGCAGCATCGCCGGGCTCGGCGTGCTGTTCGCCGTGCTGGTCTTCGCGGTGATCCGCAATCACCCGCCGGAGCGGACGACCGATGTGAGCGTCGACACGCAGACGGGTGCGATCCGCGTCGTCACCTCGGCGGTCGACAACCGCGTCGGCATCCGGGCCGCGTGGTCGCATCCGGGCACCCGGCTGGCCTTCTGGTCGCATTTCACGACGCCGTTCGCGGGCACGGCGTTCATCATGCTGTGGGGCATCCCCTTCCTCACGGCCGGAGAGGGTCGCACGCAGGCCGAGGCCGCGGTGATCACGACGCTGCTCGTCCTCTCCGGGATCGTGCTCGGCCCCATCATCGGCATGCTGTCATCGCGGTTGCCCCATCTGCGTTCGCGCGCGCTGGTGCTCCCGACGGTGGCGGTGCAGATGGTCGCGTGGCTGATCGTCATCGCGTGGCCGGGCCCGGCGCCCCTGTGGCTCTTGATCGTGCTCGTGGTCGCGCTCGCGACCGGCGGGCCCGCGTCGATGATCGCCTTCGACCACGCGCGTACCCACAACCCCAGTCACCGGCTCAGCACGGCGACCGGCATCACGAACGCGGGCGGGTTCATCGCCGGGCTTCTCGCGATCTTCTTCATCGGTCTCGCGCTGGACCTGCAGGGCGCCGGAACGCCGGACACGTTCAGTCTCGAGGCATTCCGGCTCGCCTTCCTCACCCAGATCCCGCTGTGGCTGGTGGGCGGGACGTTCATCGTGATCGAGCGCAAGCGCACACGGATCCGGCTCGGGCTGGACCAGCCGCGTCGTCCCCGCGGAACGTGATCGGGATGCGGCGGCTCACGCTGAAGTCGGCGCGGTCCTGGCTGATCGTCGATTCGGTCCCGGATGTGGTCTCGACCAGGTCGAAGAGGACGGGCGATCCGGCATACGCGTCGGGGTTGTCGGTGAGGGTCATCGCCAGACGGCGCGTCGGGTCGACCTCCGTGTACTCCCCCGCCCAGTGGATCCGGTTCCCGTCGGGCAGCACCATGACCGCACGGAAGTCGCCGTCCACGCATCCCCCGCTGCCAGCGTCGGAGGTCGAGGCTACCGTGACGGCATGACACGTCTGATCTATCTGACGGCGACCACGCTCGACGGCTATCTCGCCGATGACGATGACTCGCTGTCGTGGCTGTTCGTCGTCCCCGGCGCAGATGACGCCGAAACCGGCGTCTCGGCGTTCCTCGAGGGGGTCGGGGCCCTCATCATGGGCTCGACCACGTACGAGTGGATCCTCGAGCACGAGAAGCTCCTCGAACATCCCGAGAAATGGTTCTATCCGGACCAGGCGAGCTTTGTGATGAGCTCGCGGACGCTGCCGGAGGTGCCGGGCGCCGACATCCGATTCCGCGACGGAGAGGTGACAGCTGTCTGGGACGAGCTCCGCGCGGCGGCCGGCGAGGGCGACATCTGGGTCGTGGGCGGGGGCGACCTGGTCGGACAGTTCGCCGACGCCGGGCTGCTGGATGAGATCCGGGTCTCCGTGGCCCCGGTCACCCTCGGCTCCGGTCGGCCGCTGCTGCCGCGTCGCATCGAATCGGACCGCCTGCACCTGGAGCACGTGCGGCAATCGGGTCAGTTCGCCGAGCTCGTCTACTCGGTCGACTGAGGGGCGACCGCGCTCCACTCCGCGAACTTCGGCTCGCGTCCGTCTCCGGAGGACGTGCCCGTCAGTCGACGCTTCACCCACGGTCCGAGGTGCTCCTGGTAGTAGGTGGACGCGCGCATGCGAGCGGCCTCCGGCAGGAGCGGGAGCGACCACCAGGCGGCGGGCGGTTCCATCCCGAGCGCGGTCAGGACGCGGGCGGCGACACGGTGATGGCCGCGCGAGTTCATGTGCAGCCGGTCCTCAGCCCAGTAGGTGGGAGTCGACAGCTCGCGATCCGGCCAATTGAAGGCGCGGATGATGTCGGGGCGATCGGCGATGCGCGCTGACACCGCCGCCGAGAGCAGATCGCCGCGCCGTTGCACGAGGCGACTGAGCGGCAGCTGCGCCGACGGGTTCGCGCCGGAGAGCAGGATCAGCTGCACGCCCTCGGCATCGCAGCGCTGGATCACCCGGTCGAACGCTGCGACCACCGACGAGATCGACGTGCGCGGCCGGATCATGTCGTTGCCGCCGCCGTTGAACGACAGATGCGTGGGTCCGAGGGCGAGCGCCTTCTCGAGCTGCTCGTCGACGATGGGCCAGGCGAGCTTGCCGCGGATGGCGAGGTTCGCGTACTCGACCCTGTCGCCCGAGGCGTCCGACCAGCCTTGCGCGACCAGATCCGCCCACCCGCGCACGTGGCCATCGGGAAGCTCGTCGCCGACCCCCTCGGTGAAGGAATCGCCGATCGCGACGTAACGGACGGTGCTCACTCCCCCACCCTACGATCCTCAGCGATCGTCCAACGCCCGCCCGCGACGGTCTGCCAGCCCCCAGGCGGCGACTGCAGCGACGGCGAAGAACGCGGCGAAGACGATGAACAGCACCGGTGCTCCGCCTGCGGCGAGCAGGACGGGCACGGTCAGCGGCGCGACGATGGATGCGATGCGTCCGACACCGGCAGCCCAGCCCGATCCGGTCGCGCGAAGCGAGGTCGGGTACATCTCCGGCGTGACGGCGTAGAGGGCGCCCCACGCTCCGAGATTGAAGAACGACAGCGCCATGCCGGTGGCGATCACCATGGTCTCGCCGGTGGAGGTGCCGAAGAGCACGGCCGAGACGGCTGAGCCGGCGAGGAAGACCGACAAGGTCACCCGCCGACCCCACACCTCGATCAGCCACGCTGCTGCCGCGTAGCCCGGGAGCTGCGCGAGCGTGATGATCAGCGTGAAGCCGAAGGATCGGACGAGGTCGTACCCCTGCGAGACGAGGATCGACGGGATCCAGATGAACGCGCCGTAATACGAGAAGTTCACGCAGAACCAGACCAGCCATAGACACGCCGTCCGGAGCCGGAATTCCGCCGACCACAGGGCGCGCAGCCGATCACGGACGCTCATCGCGACGGGCGGCGGCACGTCGGTCGTCGCCACGGCGGCGGGAGGCTCGGCGACCCCCGCCGCACGCTCGAACGATCGTACGACCGCATCGGCCTCGTCATTGCGCCCGCGGCGAGCCAGCCAGCGCGCGGACTCCGGCAGTCCCCAGCGCACGATCAGGGCGTAGGCGGCCGGTATGGCCCCGAGCGCGAACGCCCACCGCCAGCCGTCGGAGGAGCTCGGGATCACGAGGTAGCCGATCAGCGCGGCAGCAGTCCAGCCGATCGCCCAGAACGCCTCCAGGATCACGATGAGTCGACCGCGCATCCGCGCCGGCGCGAACTCGCTCACGTAGGTCGAGGCGACCGGCAGCTCGGCGCCGAGCCCGAGTCCGACGAGGAATCGGAGCACCAGCAGCGCGGCGAGCCCGCCGACCAGCGCGCTGGCACCCGTGGCGACGCCGTAGACGAGCAGCGTGACGGCGAACACCTGTCGGCGGCCGAATCGGTCTGCGAGCAGTCCGCCGACGCTGGCCCCGATCGCCATCCCGACGAAGCCGATGGATGCGATCCAAGCCGTCTGCCCGGGCTCCAGACTCCACTGCTGGGCGAGGACCGCGATCACGAACGAGATCAGCCCGACGTCCATGGCATCCAGCGCCCAGCCCAAGCCTGAGCCGGTCAGGACACGCAGGTGCCGGCGGGTGAACGGCAGGTCGTCGAGGCGTGCGCCCAACGATGAAGCGCGGGTTGCGGCATCCGTCATGGGGTCATCGTACGGTCGCTCACGAGAGCATGTCGCGCACGAGCGGCTGCACCTGCGTGCCGTACAGCTCGATGGAGCGCATCATCTTCTCGTGCGAGAGCGTGCCTGTCGAGAACTTCATGTCGAAGCGCGAGACCCCCAGCGTCCGCACCGTGTCGGCGATCTTCCGGGCAACGGTCTCGGGCGACCCGGCGTAGATCGCGCCCTCCGGTCCGACGTCGTGCTGGAACCGCATGCGCGAGTACGGCGGCCACCCGCGCTCCCGGCCGATCGTGTTGTTCATGGTCTCGAACCCTGCGTACGCCTCCTCCCACGCCTGCTGGTCCGTGTCGGCGATATGACCCGGCGAGTGGACGCCCACCGGGAGGTCGGAGCGCCCGAACGAATCCAGCGACCGATGGTACAGGTCGACGAACGGACGGAATCGTCCGGCCGGACCGCCGATGATCGCGAGCATGAGCCCGTACCCGTACCTCGCCGCGCGGACGACGGACTCCGGGGTCCCACCGACGCCGACCCACGCCTGCAACCCGTTCGCGGTCTTCGGATACACGTCCGCGGCGTCCAGCGGCGCCCGCAGCGTGCCGTTCCAGGTGACCGGCTTCTCGAGCAGCAGCTGTGAGAACAGGTCGAGCTTCTCCTCGAACAGGGTCTCGTAGTCGCGCAGGTCGTAGCCGAAGAGCGGGAACGACTCGATGAATGACCCGCGGACGAGAATCACCTCGGCCCGGCCGTTCGAGACCGCGTCCAGCGTCGCGAAGCGCTCGTAGACGCGGACCGGGTCGTCGGAGGACAGCACGGTGACGGCAGTCCCCAGATGGATGCCGGTGGTGCGCGCTGCAGCGGCGGCAAGGACGATCTCGGGACTCGAGATCGCGAATTCCGGCCGGTGGTGCTCCCCCACCCCGAAGAACGCGAGTCCGACCTCGTCGGCCAGCACTGCTTCATCGACGACGTTGCGGATCGTCTCCGCATCGCTGAGCCGGCGCCCCTCCGAGTCGAGGGTGATGTCGCCGAACGTGTCGAGACCGAAGCCGACGGTGTTGTGGGTCGCAGAGGTCATCGCGAGTCCTTTCCATTCACATGCATATGAACCCGGGAGGACCGCCCGGCATTCCGTCGACGAGCGCGAGACCAGTGACGGGGAGGTTGCGCGACTGCTGTCGCGCAACCTCCCCGATGACACCTGAGCCGTCGGAGGTCAGCGCGTGAGCGCCGTCCGCAGCGTGTCCAGGCCGACTCCGCCCATGTCCAGCGCCCGCTTGTGGAACCGCTTGATGTCGAAGCCCTCGCCCTCGGCGGCTTTGACGTCGTCGCGCACCTGCTCCCAGATCCGCTGACCGACCTTGTACGCCGGTGCTTGACCGGGCCAGCCGAGGTAGCGGTTCACCTCGAACTGGACGAATTCGTCGGACATGTTGACGTTGCGCCGCATGAACTCCAGCGCGTAGTCGGCGTCCCACGTGCCCTGTCCGTCGGGCCGGGGCTTCTCCAGGTGCACGCCGATGTCCAGCACGACGCGCGCGGCGCGCATGCGCTGACCGTCGAGCATCCCGAGCCGGTCCGCCGGGTCGTCGAGGTAGCCGAGCTGCTCCATCAGCCGCTCCGCGTAGAGCGCCCACCCCTCGGCGTGGCCGGATGTGCCCGCCAGGAGGCGGCGCCACGAGTTGAGCTCGCGACGGTTGTACACGGCTTGACCGATCTGCAGGTGATGACCCGGCACGCCCTCGTGGTAGACGGTGGTGAGCTCCCGCCACGTGTCGAACTCGGTCACGCCCTCGGGCACCGACCACCACATGCGGCCGGGTCGCGAGAAGTCATCGGTCGGCCCGGTGTAGTAGATGCCGCCTTCCTTCGTCGGTGCGATCATGCACTGCAGGCGGCGGATGGGCTCGGGGATGTCGAAGTGGGATCGCCCGAGCTCCTCGACGGCGCGGTCGCTGGTCTCCTGCATCCAGCGCTGGAGCGCATCCGTGCCGTGCAGCTTGCGCGACGGATCCTCCTCCAAGAACGCGATGGCCTCCTCGACCGACGCACCGGGCCGGATCTGGTCGGCGATCGACTCCTGCTCGGCGACCATGCGCGCGAGCTCTTCGACGCCCCACTCGTAGGTCTCGTCGAGATCGATCGTCGCCCCGAGGAACCGGCGTGACTGCAGCGCGTACAGCTCGCGACCGACCGCGTCCTTGTCGCCGGCCAGCGGTGCCAACTCGGCACCCAGGAACTGTGCGAGCTCGTCATAGGCCACTCGGGCGGCATTCGCGTTGTCGGCGAGATCGCGTGCCAGCGATGCGGGCAGCTGACCCTCCTCGGGCGCCGCATCGCCGGCGAACGTCGCGAAGAAGCCGCCGTCACTCGTGTACCGAGCGATCTGGGTGATGACTTCGCGCACCTGCCGGTCGGCCGGGAGCAGACCCTTGTCCGCGCCCGCGCGCAGTGTCGCGATATACCCGTCCACAGCGCCGGAGACGGCCTTCAGGCGAGTCGAGATGACGCTCCAGTCCTCGGCGGTATCGGTCGGCATGAGGTCGAAGACCGAGCGGATCTCCTGAGCGGGAGAGGCGATGACGTTCAGGTCGCGAAGGTGCCACTGCGCCTCGTGCAGATCCAGCTCGAGCCGCAGCTCGCGACTGAGGTCTTCCTGCGTGACGACGTCGACGTCGTCGACGGGGGTGGCCGCCTCGAGCGCACTCAGCGTGCTGCGCGCTTCGTCGATGAGCCGATCGCGGCCCTCGGGTGAGAAGTCCTCGAACCTGTCGTTGAATTCGGATCGGCCGATGTAGGTCGCCAGTGTCGGCAGGTTCTCGGCAAGGGTGTCGACCCAGGCATCAGCGATCGTGTCGATCTGCGTGGGTGTGCGTGCTGCTTCTGTCATGCCCTCGAGCCTAGGCACCGCGGCCCGCGACGGCCACCCGGCTCAGTGCGCTGCTTCGTCCCAATCGCCGCCGCGGCCGATCTGGACATCCAGCGGAACGGAGAGCGCCGCGGCATCCCCCATCCGCTCCCGGACGATGCGCTCGGCGGCGTCCCATTCGCCGTCGGCGACCTCCACGACGAGTTCGTCGTGGATCTGCATGAGCACGCGCGAATGCAGCTGCTCGGCCGCGAACTCGCGATGGATCCGGAACAGCGCGATCTTCATGATGTCGGCCGCGCTGCCCTGGATGGGCGCGTTGAGCGCGGCGCGCTCCGCATTCTCGCGGAGCACCCGATTCGGGCTCGTGAGGTCCGGGAACGGGCGCCGCCGTCCGAAGATCGTCGCGGTGTATCCGTCGATCCGCGCCTGCTCGACGGAGGACCGCAGGTAGTCGCGCACCGCCCCGAACCTGTTGAAGTACTCCATCATCAGCTGCTTTGCCTCGGCCTGCTCGATCCGCAGCTGCTTGGAGAGGCCGAACGCGGAAAGACCGTAGACCAGGCCGTAGGACATCGCCTTCACCTTCGTGCGCATCGCGTTGGTGACGTCGGCGGGGTCGACGCCGAACACACGCGCTCCGACGAAGCGGTGCAGGTCCTCCCCCGAGTTGAACGCCTCGATCAGCCCCGGATCCTCGGACAGGTGCGCCATGATGCGCATCTCGATCTGCGAGTAGTCGGCCGTCAGCAGCGTGTCGTAACCGGCCCCGACCTCGAAGGCCGCGCGGATGCGACGGCTCTCCTGCGTGCGCACCGGGATGTTCTGCAGGTTGGGATCGGTGCTGGAGAGGCGGCCGGTCTGGCTGCCGGTCTGCACGTAGGTGGTGTGCACGCGCTCGTCCGCGTCGATCGCGGTGTCGAGGGATTCGATGATCTGCCGCAGCTTGGTGGCCTCGCGATGCTGGAGCAGCTGGTCCAGGAACGGGTGCGGCGCCTGCTCCTGCAGATCGGCCAGCACCGCGGCATCCGTGGAGTATCCAGTCTTGGTCTTGCGGGTCTTCGGAAGCTGCAGCTCCTCGAACAGCACCTCCTGCAGCTGCTTCGGGGATCCGAGGTTGACCTCACGGCCGATCGTCGCGTACGCCTCCTGCGCGATGCCGTCGGCACGCTCGGCCAGCTCGACGGAGAACGCCGAGAGCTTGGCGTGCGAGACCGTGACACCCGCGAGCTCCATCTCGGCGAGGGTGACCAGCGTGGGCAGTTCAATGTCGAGCAGGACCGCGGAGACGGCCGGCTCCATCTCGCCGCGGAGCGCCTCGGTGACCCGCAGCGTGTACCAGGAGAGCTGGCCGGGAGTCGCACCCTCGGTCTCCGGGACGAGCTGGGTCGGATCGGCCTCGGGCAGCTTCTCATCCAGGAAGCGGTCGACGAGGTCGGCGAGCGTCTTGTCCGGAAAGCTCGGGCGCAGCAGCCATCCGGCGACGATCGTGTCGAACGCGAGACCGCCGACCGTCGCCCCCGCGCGTGCAAGGGCTTTGAGCTGGGGCTTGGCATCGCTGAAGATCTTGGGCGCATCGCCGGACAGCCATGGCTGGATGGATGCTGCGGTCTCCGCGCTCCAGTCCGATTCCACAGCCGCGGCCGCAGTGGCCAGTCCGATCCGACGAGGCAGACCGCCCTCGATCGTGATGGTCACCCCGACTTCACCGGACGACCTCTCCAGCCACGACGCCAGGTCGGCGGGCGCGAGTTCGGCGGCGACGGGCGCGTCGACGGCGGCGGCGGAGGCGACGGCCGCCATCTGCTGCTCGATGCCGGCCAGTTCCGCCACACGCGGGATGAGGGTCTTGAACTCGAGGCGCGAGAAGATGTCGCGGACGCCCTGGGCGTCCATCGGCTGGACCTCCAGATCGTCGATCGTCAGGGGCAGCTCCACGTCGCGCAGCAGCCGGTTCAGGGTCCGGTTGCGCCGCACGTCGTCGAGGTGCTCCCGCAGGTTGTTGCCGACGACGCCGGTCACCTTGTCGGCGTTCTCCAGCAGAGCGTCCAGGGATCCGAACTGCGTGATCCACTTCACCGCGGTCTTCTCGCCGACCTTCGGCACCCCGGGCAGGTTGTCGCTGGTCTCGCCGACGAGCGCGGCGATGTCGGGGTACTGCTCCGGCGGCACCCCGTAGCGGTCGATCACCGCCTGGCGGTCGTAGCGCTTCAGCTGGGAGACGCCCTGCACATTCGGATACAGCAGTGTGATGTCCTCGTTCACGAGCTGGATCGTGTCGCGGTCGCCCGAGCAGACCAGGACGTCGAACCCCTGCTCGGCCCCCTGGGTGGCAAGGGTCGCGAGGATGTCGTCGGCCTCGAAGTCCTCCTTCTGCAGGACCTGGATGCTCATGGCGGCGAGGCAGTCCTGCAGGAGCGGGATCTGGCCCTTGAACTCGGAGGGTGACTCGGACCGATTCGCCTTGTACTCGGTGTACTCGCGGGTGCGGAATGACTGGCGGGAGGTGTCGAACGCGACGGCGAGGTGCGTCGGCTTCTCGGCCTTGATGAGGTTGATGAGCATCGAGAGGAACCCGTAGATGCCGTTCGTGTGCTGCCCGTCCTTCGTGGAGAAGTTGTCGACGGGGAGGGCGAAGAACGCACGGTACGCGAGCGAATGGCCGTCGACGACGAGGAGGGTAGGCTTTGCGGAGTCCGTCACCCTGCCACTTTAGTCAGGCCTTCCGACAGCCGAGAGCGAGTCCGATGAGCGCGTCCTCCCCCGCCGAGATCAACGGATTGGACTGGGCCAGCGCTCGTGGAATGGGCGCCCTCGCCGAGAAGATGGGGATGCAGTTCCTCGAATTCTCGGTGCAACGCTGCGTCGCCACTCTTCCGGTGGAGGGGAACACACAGCCGGTGGGTCTGATGCACGGCGGCGCGTACGTCGTCCTCGGCGAGTCGCTCGGATCGATGGCCGCGAACCTGCATGCGGGCCCTGGGCGCCTCGCGGTCGGCGTCGACATCAATGCCACCCACACCCGGTCGGCCACATCCGGGATCGTCACCGGTGTGTGCACTCCGGTGCACCTCGGTCGCAGCATGACCGTGCACGAGATCGCGGTATCCGACGATCAGGGCAGACGGCTCTCCACCATCCGGATCACCAACATGATCAAGGATGTCCCCGCCGCGTCGTGACGCGAGGGACGCGGGTCGGACCGTGTCAGGACTTCTTGGGCGCCAGCTGCTCGATGATCGCCTTGGCGACGTCCTGCATCGTGAGGCGACGGTCCATCGATGCCTTCTGGATCCAGCGGAAGGCTTCGGGCTCGCTGAGCCCCATCTTCTCGTTGAGCAGGCCCTTGGCCCGATCGACGAGCTTGCGGGTCTCGAATCGCTCGACCATGTCGGCGACCTCGGCCTCGAGCGTGATGATCTGCTCGTAGCGCGCGAGGGCGATCTCGATCGCCGGCAGCAGGTCGTTCGGGGTGAAGGGCTTGACGACGTACGCGAGCGCGCCCGCCTCGCTCGCGCGCTCCACGAGCTCCTTCTGGCTGAATGCGGTGAGCAGGACGACCGGGGCGATGTGGTTCTTGCTCAGCTTCTCGGCCGCGGAGATGCCGTCGAGCTGGGGCATCTTGACGTCCATGATGACCAGGTCGGGGCGGAGATCGGTCGCCAACTGGACAGCGGTCTCACCGTCACCCGCCTCGCCGACGACATCGAAGCCGTTGTCGCGCAGGATCTCGACGATGTCGAGTCGGATCAGCGACTCGTCCTCGGCGACGACCACGCGTCGGGGTGTTGTCGCCGGGACACCGGCCGCCTGCTCTTGCTCAGTCACCCTTGAATCCTACGGGATCGCCGGCGCTTCGCCCGCAGTCGGCCGGATCGGTGGATAGCCGCGCGGTCGCAGGAGGACCGCTTGATCCTGCGGTATGGTCGTTCGCGGACGTGCCGGGCCGGTGTGGCGGAATGGCAGACGCGGAGCACTCAAAATGCTTTGTCCGAAAGGGCGTGTGGGTTCGAGTCCCACCACCGGCACCTGCGAAGGGCCGTCCCGCCAGGGGCGGCCCTTCCTCATGTCGCCGGCTCGCTCGTCTACGCGCCGAAGTACTGGTTTCCGAGCGCCTTGCTCTTGAGCGCGTCGAACTCCCCCTGGCTGATGGTCCCGGCATCCAACAGCTCCTTGGCGCGGGCGATGTCCTCGGAGGGGCTGGCCGACGCGGCGGGGTGGTAGTCGTCGGCCTCGGCGACGATGCCCCGGCGGGAGGAGGCACGCTCGGCCATTCCCTTATGACGGGCGATCACGTAGACGATCGCCGTCAGGAACGGCACGAAGACCAGGAAGATCACCCACACGGCCTTCAGCCAGCCGCTCAGCTGATGGTCGCGGAACAGGTCGCTGATGATCAGCACCACGACGAAGATGTACGCCGTGAAGGAGAAGATCCACAGCAGGAACCAGAAGAAGTCGGCGAAGCCCATAGGGCTCAACCTACTCGCGCGACTGGTAGATCGGTGCCTTGCCGTGCACCGCGTCGCCGATCTTGTGGATGCGGATGTCATTGGTGGATCCGATGATCCCAGGAGGGGACCCGGAGATGACCACGACCTTGTCGCCGACCTTGGCCAGATCGTTCGCGAGGAAGAAGTCGTCGACCTGGATGAACATGCGGTCCGTGTGGGCGACGTGCTCGACGAGCGTGGACTGCACTCCCCAGGTCAGCGCCATCCGGCGGCGGATCGCCGGCTCGGGCGTGAAGCCGATCATGGGGATGCGCGGACGCAGTCGGGACATGCGGCGCGCGGTGTCACCGGACTCGGTGAAGATGCAGAGGAACTTCGCGTCGACGAACTCCGCGACCTCGAGCGCGGCGAGGGTGATCGCGCCACCCTGCGTGCGGGGTTTGGTGGTCAGCGGCTGGATGCGCTCCAGGCCGTGCTCCTCGGTCGAATCGACGATGCGGGCCATGGTCTCCACGACGACGACCGGGTACTTTCCGACGCTCGTCTCGCCCGAGAGCATCACCGCGTCCGCCCCGTCGAGGACGGCGTTGGCGACGTCGCTGGTCTCGGCGCGGGTCGGAACGGGGTTCTCGATCATGGACTCGAGCATCTGCGTGGCGACGATGACCGGCTTTGCCATGCGGCGGCACAGCTCGACGGCGCGCTTCTGGACGATCGGCACGGCCTCCAGCGGCAGTTCGACGCCGAGGTCGCCGCGCGCGACCATGATGCCGTCGAACGCGTCGATGATCTCCTCGAGATTCTCGACCGCCTGCGGCTTCTCGATCTTCGCGATGACCGGGACGCGGCGGCCTTCCTCGGCCATGATCACGTGCACGCGCTGCACGTCCTTCGCGCTGCGCACGAACGAGAGCGCGATGATGTCTGCGCCGATCTGCAGGCCCCAGCGGAGGTCGGCCTCGTCCTTCTCGGACAGGGCAGGGACGTTCACGGCCACGCCGGGGAGGTTGATGCCCTTGTTGTTGGAGACGGCGCCGGCCACGATGACCTTCGTGGTGACGACGTTGCCGGAGACCTCGGTGACCTGCACGCGGACCTTGCCGTCGTCGATCAGGAGGTAGTCGCCGGGGTTCACGTCCGCGGGCAGCCCCTTGAACGTCGTGGAGACGATCTCCTTCGTGCCCTGGATGTCATCGGTGGTGATCTTGAAGATGTCGTCGACCGCGAGCTCGTGCGGTCCGTCGGCGAACTTGCCCAGCCGGATCTTCGGACCCTGGAGGTCGACCAGGACGGCCACGGGACGACCGGCGTCGTCGGCTGCCTTGCGCACATTCGCGAAATTGGCCTCGTGCACGCTGTAATCGCCGTGGCTGAGGTTCATGCGGGCGACATCGACACCCGCATCGATGATCGCGCGGACCATCTCGTAGGAGGAAGTTGCGGGGCCCAGCGTGGCAACGATTTTGGCGCGTCTCATCCGTGTGTACTCCGGGTTGATGGGGGGTGTTCGGCTGGCAGAGAGCCGGGGCAAGCCTACGCGGGCAACAGCCCGATCGCGACATCGGAGGGACGCACCGGCGCAGGCAGTGCGGTCTCGCCCATGAGGTATTCGTCGACCTTCGCGGCCGCCGCACGGCCCTCGGCGATGGCCCAGACGATGAGGGACTGGCCGCGTCCGGCGTCGCCGGCCACGAACACCCCCTGAGCGGTGGACTGGTAGTCCTCTTCGCGCTCGACGTTGCCACGACCGGTGAACTGCGCCCCCAGCTGCTCCTCCAGGAGCGTCCGCTCGGGTCCCGTGAAGCCCATGGCGATCAGCACCAGGTCGGCGGGGATCTCGCGTTCGGTGCCGCTTCTGGGCACGCGCCGGCCGTCGAGGAACTCGGTCTCGGCCACCCGCAGTGCACGAACCTCTCCCCCGCCGTTCCCCAGGAATTCGACCGTGGAGGCGAGGTAGGAGCGCTCTCCGCCCTCTTCGTGGGCGGAGGCGATCTCGAACACCGTCGGCGACATCGGCCACGGCTGGTGCTCGGGGCGCTCGCCCGGAGGCTGCTTGCCGATCGCGAGGTTGGTCACGCTCAAGGCGCCCTGGCGGTGCGCGGTGCCGATGCAGTCGGCGCCGGTGTCACCGCCTCCGATGACGACGACGTGCTTGCCCTCGGCGGTGATCTGATTGGGCACCGCGTCGCCGGCTGTCGCCTTGTTGGATTCGACCAGGTACTCCATCGCGAAGTGGACGCCGTCCAGATCACGACCGGGGATCGGCAGCTCGCGCGGGACGGTCGCTCCGGTGGCGACGACCACGGCGTCATAGCGCGCCCGCAGGTCGCTCCACGTGATGTCCTTGCCGATCTCGACGCCGGCGCGGAAGCGCGTGCCTTCATCCTGCATCTGACGGAGCCGGTACTCGATGTGGCGCTTCTCCATCTTGAAATCGGGGATGCCGTAGCGCAGAAGCCCGCCGATGCGGTCATCCCGCTCGTACACGGCGACGGTGTGGCCGGCGCGGGTGAGCTGCTGTGCGGCGGCGAGGCCTGCGGGACCGGACCCGACGACGGCGACGGTCTTACCGGTCAGGCGCCCCGGCGGCTCAGGTTCGACCCAGCCGTTGCCGAAAGCCTCGTCGATGATCGAGACCTCGATCTGCTTGATCGTGACAGCCGGCTGGTTGATCCCCAGGACGCACGAGCTCTCGCACGGCGCTGGGCACAGCCGCCCGGTGAACTCCGGGAAGTTGTTGGTCGCGTGCAGTCTCTCGATGGCCGAGCGGCCCTCGCCGCGCCAGGTGAGGTCGTTCCACTCCGGGATGAGGTTGCCCAGCGGGCAGCCTTTGTGGCAGAACGGGATGCCGCAGTCCATGCAGCGGCCCGCCTGCCGGCGGAGCACGGCGGTGTCGCCGGGCTCGTAGACCTCTTTCCAGTCCATGATCCGGACCGGGACGGGGCGACGAGCCGGCAGCTCGCGCTCCGTCACCTTCAGGAAGCCCTTCGGGTCAGCCACCGGTCACCTCCAGGATGCGGGTCCAGACGACATCGCCGTCGGGGTCCAGGCCGTCCGCGACCGCCTCCTGGCGGGTCAGCAGGACGGCGGCGTAGTCGCGCGGCATGACCCGCACGAAGTTGTCCAGTTCGTCGTCGAAGTGCTTCAGAAGGGATGCCGCGAGCGTGGATCCGGTCTGCTCCCGGTGCTCGGTGAGCAGATCGCGCAGCATCTCGGCATCGCCGGCGCCGAGGGCACCGAGTTCCAGTTCGCCCGAGGCGAGGGCTTCACGGTTGACCAGCGCGTGATCCAGCTTGTAGATGTAGGCGCTGCCGCCGGACATGCCGGCGCCGAGGTTGCGTCCGGTGGCGCCGAGGATGACGGCGAGGCCGCCGGTCATGTACTCCAGCGCGTGATCTCCCACACCTTCCACGACCGCGGTGGCACCCGAGTTGCGCACGAAGAACCGCTCCCCCACCACCCCGCGCAGGAACATCGTGCCCTGCGTCGCGCCGTAGCCGATGACGTTCCCGGCGATCACGTTCTGCGACGCGTCGAAGGAGGCGTCGCGCGGCGGCCGGATCACGATCTGACCTCCGGAGAGCCCCTTGCCGACGTAGTCGTTCGAATCGCCCTCGAGGCGCAGCGTGATGCCGGCGGGCACGAAGGCACCGAAGGACTGGCCGGCCGAGCCGGTCAGGTTGATCACGACCGATCCGGACGGGAGGCCGTTCTCGCCGCGGGCGAGCGTGACGTGGTGCCCGAGCATCGTGCCGACCGCGCGCTCGGTGTTGCGGATCGGCAGGTCGAAGCTGATCGACCCGCCGTGCGCGATGACGTCGCGAGCGGCCTCGATGATCGGCACGTCGAAGTGGTGCTCCAGTTCGTGCTCCTGCGGGCGCATGTTGCGTCGCGCCTCGTCCTCGGCGAACACGGGCCCTTCCAGGATCGGCGCGAGGTCGAGTCCCGAGGCCTTCCAGTGGTCGACCGCGCCGTTGATGTCGAGGAATTCGGCACGGCCGATCGCCTCGTCCAACGAGCGGAATCCGAGTTCGGCGAGGTACTCGCGCACCTCTTCGGCGATGAACTCCATGAAGTTGACGACGAACTCTGGCTTGCCCGCGAAGCGCTCACGCAACGCCGGGTTCTGCGTCGCGACGCCCACCGGGCAGGTGTCGAGGTGGCACACCCGCATCATGATGCAGCCCGAGACGACCAGCGGCGCGGTCGCGAAGCCGAACTCCTCGGCGCCCAGCAGCGCGCCGATGACCACGTCGCGCCCGGTCTTGAGCTGGCCGTCGACCTGCACGACCACCCGGTCGCGCATGCCGTTGAGCATGAGGGTCTGCTGCGTCTCGGCCAGGCCCAGCTCCCACGGGGTGCCGGCGTGCTTGAGCGAGTTGAGCGGGCTCGCGCCGGTGCCGCCGTCGTGGCCGGAGACCAGGATGACGTCGGCCAGGGCCTTCGCCGTGCCCGCGGCGACCGCGCCGATGCCTGACTGGCTCACGAGCTTGGCGTGCACCCGGGCACTCGGGTTGGCGCGCTTGAGGTCGAAGATGAGCTGCTTGAGGTCTTCGATCGAGTAGATGTCGTGGTGCGGCGGCGGCGAGATGAGACCGACACCGGCCGTGGCGTGGCGCGTGCGCGCGATCCACGGATACACCTTCGTCTTCATCAGCTGGCCGCCCTCGCCGGGCTTGGCGCCCTGGGCGAGCTTGATCTGGATGTCGTCGGCCTGCGTCAGGTACAGGCTCGTGACGCCGAAGCGGCCCGAGGCGACCTGCTTGATCGCGCTGCGCCGCTCGGGGTCGAGGAGCCGGTCGACGTCCTCGCCGCCCTCGCCGGTGTTGGACTTGCCGCCGATGCGGTTCATCGCGATCGCCAGTGTCTCGTGCGCCTCCTTGGAGATGGAGCCGTAGCTCATCGCCCCCGTGGAGAACCGCTTGACGATCGATGCCACCGATTCGACTTCGTCGAGGGGCACGGGCTTGCGCAGGCCCGCGCGCAGACCGAACAGCCCGCGCAGCGTCTTCAGCTCGGCGGCCTGGTCGTCCACGAGCTTCGTGTACTCGCGGAAGATGTCGTAGCGGCGCGTGCGCGTGGCGTGCTGGAGCCGGAACACGGTGTCGGGATTGAACAGGTGCGGGGAGCCGTCCCGCCGCCACTGGTACTCGCCGCCGGTCCACAGGCGCTCGTGGGCGCGGGCTGCGGCATCCTCCGGATACGCGTACTCGTGCCGGGCGGCGTTCTCGGCGGTGATGACATCGATGCCGATGCCGCCGAGCTTGGTCTCGGTACCGGTGAAGTAGGCATCGACGAACGACTGCGAGAGGCCGATCGCCTCGAACACCTGCGCCCCGGCGTACGAGGACACCGTCGAGATGCCCATCTTCGACATGATCTTCAGCACGCCCTTGCCGAGCGCGTAGATCAGGTTCTTGACGGCCTTCTGCGGCGTGATGCCAGTGATGTACCCGGCGCGGACGAGGTACTCGACGGTCTCCATCGCCAGGTACGGGTTGACCGCCGACGCGCCGTAGCCGATCAGCGTCGCGACGTGGTGCACTTCGCGGACGTCGCCCGCCTCGACGACCAGACCGACCTTCATGCGGGTTTCCCGCCGGATGAGGTGGTGGTGCACGGCGGCCAACATCAGCAGCGACGGGATGGGAGCGAGGTCCTTGTTGGAGTCGCGGTCGCTGAGCACGATGAACTCGGCGCCGTCCTCGATCGCCTCGTCCACCTCGGTGCACATCTGGGCGATGCGCTTCTGCATGCCCTTGTGGCCCGCTTCGACCCGGTACAGGCCGCGGATCGTCACCGATGAGCGCCCTGGAAGGGCGGTGTCGATGTGCTGGATCTTGGCGAGCTCGTCGTTGTCGATGACCGGGAAGTCCAGCGTGACCGTGCGCGTGTGGTCGATGCCGGTCGACAGGAGGTTGCGCTCCGGCCCGAGCCCGAGCGCGAGCGAGGTGACGACCTCCTCGCGGATGGAATCCAGCGGCGGGTTGGTCACCTGCGCGAACTGCTGGGTGAAGTAGTCGAACAGCAGTCGTGGTCGGTCGCTGAGGACCGCGACGGGCGTGTCACTGCCCATGGCACCCAGCGGCTCGGCGCCGTTCTGGCCCATCGGGGTCAGCAGGATGCGCACTTCCTCCTCGGTGTACCCGAAGGTGCGCTGGCGGCGGGTGATCGACGCGATGGGATGGACGATGTGCTCGCGTTCGGGGAGATCCGCGAGGCGCACGCGCCCGGCATCCAGCCATTCCTGCCACGGCTCCATGCCGGCCAGGGATGCCTTGATCTCCTCGTCCTCGACGATGCGACGCTCCGCGGTGTCGACCAGGAACATCCGACCGGGCCGGAGGCGGCCGCGGCGCTTGATGCGCTCGGGCGCGAAGTCCAGCACGCCGGTCTCACTGCCGATGACCACGAGGCCGTCGGTGGTCTCCGTCCACCGGCCGGGGCGCAGCCCGTTGCGGTCGAGGGTGGCCCCGACGAGCGTGCCATCGGTGAAGATCAGGGCGGCCGGACCGTCCCAGGGCTCCATCTGGATGGAGTGGTAGTCGTAGAAGGCGCGGAGGTCCGGCGCGATGTCGGCCTGCTTCTCGTAGGCCTCCGGGACCATCATCATGATCGCGTGGGGCAGGCTCCGGCCGGTGAGCGTGAGCAGCTCCAGCACCTCGTCGAAGGAAGCCGAGTCGCTGGCGCCTTCGGTGCAGATCGGCAGCAGCGGCCGGATGTCGCCGAGCAGCTCGGACTCCAGCTGCGACTGGCGCGCGCGCATCCAGTTGCGGTTGCCGTTGACGGTGTTGATCTCGCCGTTGTGCGCGAGCATCCGAAGGGGCTGCGCCAGCGGCCAGGACGGGAACGTGTTCGTCGAGTATCGCGAGTGCACGACTGCCAGTTCGGAGGCGAAGCGCTCGTCCTGCAGATCGGGGTAGAACGGCTCGAGCTGGAGGGTGGTGACCATCCCCTTGTAGCCGAGCGTGCGCGAGGACAGGGAGACGACGTACGCGTCCAGCTCGGTGCGCGCGCGCTTGCGCAACCGGTAGACGCGGCGGTCCAGTGCGATGCCGGACAGCGCAGGCGCGTCTCCGACGGCGGGCCGCGACACGAAGACCTGCTCGAAGACGGGCCGTGCGTTGAACGCGAGCTTTCCGAGATGCTCGTCGACGGTGGGGACCTCACGCCATCCCAGGACGACGAGGTTCTCACTCGCGGCGATCTCGGCGATCCCCGCCTTCTGCGCGGCGCGCTGCTCGTCGTCGCGGGGCAGGAAGACCATGCCGGCGGCGTACTCCCCGACCGGCGGCAGATCGAACTCGACGACGGCGCGCAGGAACGCATCGGGCATCTGCGTGAGGATGCCGGCGCCGTCGCCGGTGCCCGCATCGGAGCCGATCGCACCGCGGTGCTCGAGGTTTCGCAGCGCCGTCAGCGCCAGGTCGATGATGTCGTGCCCGGCCTCGCCGCGGAGTGTGGCGACCATCGCCAGGCCGCACGCGTCCTTCTCGAAGGCAGGGTTGTACATCCCCTGCTTCGGGGGAAGGGCGCCCGGCTCGTATCGGGGCCCGCTGCGGCGGGGGCTCGCTGCCATTCCAACCGTCCTCACTCTGATGCTCAAGATGGGACGACGTCGGCCCTGAAGTGCAGAAGTTCGCGCCTCCGCTCGGGGGCGGATGCTACTTCGTGGTGGCGACTGTGCTTGTGGCGGTGTCTTCGGCGACTTCGTCCGTCGGTGGTTCGCTGACGTCGACGTAGTCGTGCTCCTGCGATTGTACCGTGCCCTTCGGCGTCCACTCGCGGCCGGGCTGGTACGGCGACGGTTCGATCCCCGGGTGGCGGCGCTTCTGCACGAAGAAGATCACGAGTCCGAGCACGACGCCGAAGATCGCCGCCCAGACGTTGCTGCGCAGACCCAGGATCACTTCGCTCGGATCGATCCGGATCGACTCCCACACGATGCGGCCGGCGCTGTACCAGATGAGGTAGATGGCGAAGAGACGTCCCCACTGCAGCAGGAAGCGACGGCTGAGCCACAGCAGGACGATCACGCCCGCCGTGTTCCAGATCACTTCGTACAGGAACGTCGGGTGGAACAGCGTGTCCGGTGCCAGGCCCGGAGGGAACGCGGAGTTGTCGCTGTCGATCTCCAGACCCCACGGCAGATCGGTCGGCAGACCGAACAGCTCCTGGTTGAACCAGTTGCCGAACCGCCCCATCGCCTGAGCGAGGAGGAGTCCGGGTGCGAGGGCGTCGGCGAAGGTCCAGAAGCGGATGCCGGTCCATCGGCAGCCCAGGTAGGCGCCGATCGCCCCGCCGATGAGGGCGCCGTAGATGGCGATCCCGCCCTCCCAGATGCGGAAGATCGCCCAGATGTCGGTGCCCGGACCGAAGTAGAAGCCGGGGTGGGTGACCACGTGATAGATGCGCGCGCCGATGATGGCGAGCGGAACGGCGATCAGGGCGATGTCGATGACGACCCACGGCTCGGCACCGCGCCTGTTGAGGCGGTTGTTGGTCAGCAGCGTGGCGGCGATGATCCCGGCGATGATGCACAGCGCATAGAAGTGGATGCGCAGCGGCCCGATGTCGAAGTAGCTGACCGTCGGGCTGGGGATGCTGGCGAGCACGCCGTTCAGCGCGCTCGGAAGGGCGAACGTCATGCGTACGAGTCTAGGCGCGCGTGTGCGTGCCGTCGGACAGTGTCCGCGCGGTCTCTGCCAGTCCCTGCGGGCCACCGTCCCGCAGGGCGCGCACCAGCGCCGTGCCCACGATCGCGCCGTCGGCGTATTCGAGGACGCCCGCGACCTGGCCGGCCGTGGAGATCCCGATTCCCACGCACGCGCGGAGGTCCTCGGCGCCGGGGCGGGACCGCATGCGCTCGACGAGGCGGCGCGCCGCGGCATCCAGCTCCGTGCGCTCCCCGGTGATGCCCATCGTGGAGACCGTGTAGACGAAGCCCGTCGAGGCGCCGATGATCATGTCCAGGCGCTCGTCGGTCGAGGTCGGCGCCGCGAGGAAGACGCGGTCCAGGCCCGTGCGCTCGCTGGCCGCGATCCACTCGGTGGCCGAGTCGGGCGTGATGTCGGGAGTGATCAGACCCGCGCCCCCTGCAGCCAGCAGATCGTCGGCGAACCGGTCGACGCCGTACTGCAGTACCGGGTTCCAGTACGTCATCACCAGCACCGGCACCTCGACGCGCCGGGTGATCTCGCGGACGGCCGGGAAGATGTCGCGCAGGCGGAACCCGGCAGCCAGCGCCGTCTGCGTCGCCTCCTGGATCACGGTGCCGTCCATGACCGGATCCGAGTACGGGGGTCCGAGTTCGAGGATGTCGGCGCCGTTCTCGGCCAGTGCGACCGCCGCCTCGATGCTCGACTGCAGGTCGGGGAACCCGAGCGGCAGGTAGCCGACGAACGCACCGCGTCCGGCCGCCTTGGCGGCATCGATCGCCGCGGCGACCCGGGAGCCGGTCGGTGCGCTCACAGCTCGGTCCCCTCGCCCTTGGCCTCGTCGGCCGGTGCGGGCACGAGGACCGGGGATCCGTCGGCGACGGCTCCCTCGTCGTAGAGCTCGAAGTAGCGTGCCGCGGTGTCCATGTCCTTGTCGCCGCGCCCCGACAGGCACACCGCGAGGATCGCGTCGGGACCGAGCTCCCGGCCGATCCGCAGCGCGCCGGCCAGCGCGTGCGCGGATTCGATCGCGGGGATGATGCCCTCGGTGCGCGAGAGCAGACGCAACGCCTGCATCGCCTCGTCGTCGGTGGCCGGAATGTACTCGGCGCGGCCGATCGAGGCCAGCCAGGAGTGCTCCGGACCGACGCCCGGGTAGTCCAGACCGGCGGAGATCGAGTGCGATTCGATGGTCTGGCCGTCCTCGTCCTGCAGCACGTAGGTCTTGGCCCCGTGCAGCACGCCGGGTCGGCCGCGCTCGATGGATGCCGCGTGGCGCTCGGTGTCGACGCCGTCGCCGGCCGCCTCCACGCCGTACAGACGGACGCCCGCGTCGTCGAGGAAGGCGTCGAACATGCCGATCGCGTTCGAACCGCCGCCGACGCAGGCCAGGACCGCGTCGGGGAGTCGCCCCGCGACCTCCAGCAGCTGGGCGCGAGCCTCCTCGCCGATGATCTTCTGGAAGTCGCGCACCATGGCGGGGAACGGATGGGGACCCGCCGCCGTGCCGAAGATGTAGTTGGTGGTCTCGACGCTGGCCACCCAGTCGCGGTACGCCTCGTTGATGGCGTCCTTCAGGGTGCGGGAGCCGGTCGTGACCGGGATCACTTCGGCACCCAGCAGCCGCATCCGTGCGACGTTCAGGGCCTGGCGTTCGGTGTCGACCTCGCCCATGTAGATCGTGCAGTCCAGGCCGAACAGCGCCGCGGCCGTCGCCGTCGCGACGCCGTGCTGACCGGCCCCGGTCTCGGCGATGACGCGGGTCTTGCCCAGGCGCGTGGTCAGCAGCGCCTGGCCCAGCACGTTGTTGATCTTGTGCGACCCGGTGTGGTTGAGGTCTTCGCGTTTGAGGAAGACCCGCGCCCCCCCGGCGTGCTCGGCGAAACGAGGCACCTCGGTGATCGCGGACGGGCGTCCGGCGTACGAGTGCAGGAGCGCTGCGAGCTCGGACTGGAAGGCGGGGTCTGCGATCGCCTCCTCGTAGACGGCGGTGAGCTCGTCGATGGCGGCGATGAGCGATTCGGGCATGTACCGACCGCCGAATTCGCCGAAGTAGGGACCGGGCTGCTCGCGCAGGCTCATCTCGTCGTGCTCCCCTTGCTCGATGCAGGCATGGAACCGGCCTCCAGGAATGCGGTCAGGGTGGCGACCGGGTCGCCCGTGACCAGTGCTTCGCCGATCAGGACCACATCGGCCCCTGCGGCACGGTAGTGCGCGACGTCGGCGGGTTCCAGAACGGCCGACTCGGCGACCTTGACGACGCCGGCGGGGATGCGATCGGACAGCCGTCCGAACAGGTCCCGATCCAGCGCGAACGTCGAGAGGTCGCGGGCGTTCACCCCGATCAGGCGGGCGTCGATCCCCAGCGCACGATCGACCTCGGCCGCCGAGTGCGTCTCGACGAGCGGTGTCATCCCGAGCTCGCGCGTGAGGGTGTGCAGCCGGTCGAGCACGTCCTGTTCGAGCGCGGCGACGATGAGAAGGACGAGGTCCGCACCGGCGGCGCGCGCCTCGAGCACCTGGTACTCCGTCGCGATGAAGTCCTTGCGCAGCACCGGAACGCCGACCTCGGTGCGAACGGCCTCGAGATCGGCGAGGCTTCCCTTGAAACGCCGTCCCTCGGTGAGTACCGAGATCGCCGACGCGCCGCCCTGCTCGTACAGGCGCGCCTGCAGCGCCGGATCGGGGATGTCGGCCAGGTCACCGCGCGACGGGCTCGCGCGCTTCACTTCGGCGATGATCTTCACACGATCGGCGGGCGCGAGGGCGACCAGCGCATCGCGGGCGGCGGGTCGGACGAGCGCTGCCTTCTCGACAGCCGCCAGATCCCGTACCGCCTCGCGCGCCTGCGCATCCTCCACCGCGCCGGCCGTCAGGTCGGCGAGCATGCTCAATGCTCTTTCGGCGTGTACTTCGTGCCGTTGACGCCGTATCCCGCCCTGGACATGCCCCAGCCCACGAGCGCGCCGACCAGGACCAGTCCCGCGGAGGCCCACACCAGCCAGGGCACGTCGAACCAGTACGCGAGGGTGCCGATCGTGAACGCTGCCAGCATGATCACGACAGCAGTCCATGCGGCCGGGGAATGTCCGTGTCCGGGGTCGCCTGCGGTGTTGCTCATGAATTTCCTCCGGGATTGCGCGGGTGCGCCAAGTCTAGCGGGGTCCGGCGGACGGATCCGCTGTCGGGTCCGCACCGCGGGAGAGGTCGTCCCACGAGTCGACGGCGTCGAACCGCCGGGAACCCGATGCGGCGGCATCCGTCTGCGTCCGGCCGGCGGATGTCGCCCTGGCGCCGTCGGGCGTATCGGACTCGTACTTGCGGCCGCTCCCCCGCCACGTCGCCGCGGTGGCGAGCGTGAAGATCCCCGCGGCGACCAGCAGCACGCATGCCAGCAGCGTGATGAACGGCCACGGTGTCGTCGTGATGGACAGCACCAGGTCGGCGACGGCGTCGGCTCCGGTGATGCCCGTGGCCGTCGTGACGCGGGAGGCCACCGCTGCGACCGGGGCGGTGAAGGCGACGACCGCTGTGAGATAGCCGAGCAGTGCGCCGACCAGGACGGTCAGGACGCCGAAGGCGAACCGGAGGATGGGCCCGACGATCGACAGTGCCGCGCCGAGCGCGAGGACGGCGAGGCTGAGGGGCGCGAGGATCGGGACGGCGTCGGCGCCGGCGACGAGGAGCAGGTGGTCGGCTCCGTCGTCCAGGACGACGTCGAGCCAGGTCTGCGTCGAGGAGATCACGCCGAGGGCGCCCGCGACCAGGATCGCCAGGACCGCGAGCAGTCGCGCCCGCGCTCTCATCCGCGGACGATCTCGTCGTCGCCGACGACCGGGTCGAGATCGTCCGCGTCGAAGCACGTCCGCGTGCCGGTGTGGCAGGCCGGCCCGGTCTGGTGGACCTGGACGAGGATCGCGTCACCGTCGCAGTCCAGTCGCGCGGCGTGCACCTGCTGGATGTTGCCGGACGTGTCGCCCTTGCGCCAGTACTCCTGCCGCGAGCGCGACCAGAAGGTGACGCGACCGCTGGTCAGGGTGCGACGCAGCGCCTCAGCGTCCATCCACCCGAGCATCAGGACCTCGCGAGTGTCCCACTGCTGGATGATCGCGGCGACGAGTCCGTCCGCGTTGAACGCCACGCGTGCGATGCGCTCGGTGATCGTCTGGTTCGTCATGTCCGCACCGGTATCCCATCGGCTTCCATGGCCGCTTTGACCGCGCCGATCGTCAGGGAACCGGAGTGGAAGACGCTCGCGGCCAGCACGGCGTCGGCGCCCGCCGCCACCGCGGGGGCGAAGTGCGCGGCGCTGCCGGCCCCGCCGGAGGCGATCACCGGAACGCTGGAGATCTCCCGCATCAAGGCGATCAGCTCCAGATCGAATCCCGCCTTGGTGCCGTCGGCGTCGATCGAGTTGACCAGGAGCTCACCGGCTCCGCGCTCGATCGCCTCGCGCGCCCAGTCCAGCGCGTCGAGTGTCGTCTCGGTCCGGCCGCCGTGCGTGGTCACCACGAAACCCGAGTGCGAAGCCGACCGTTTGACATCGAGCGAGAGCACCAGCACCTGGGCGCCGAAGCGATCGGCGATCTCGTCGATCAGGGCGGGGCGGGCGATCGCGGCCGAGTTGACGCCGACCTTGTCCGCTCCCACCCCCTGGAGGCGTGCGACATCCTCCGCCGAGCGGATGCCGCCGCCGACCGTGAGGGGGATGAACACCTGCTCCGCCGTGCGCTGGACCACGTCATACGTCGTCGAGCGTTCGTCGACCGTCGCGGTGACGTCGAGGAAGGTGAGCTCGTCCGCGCCCTGGGCGAAGTACTCGCGCGCGAGTTCCACTGGGTCGCCCATGTCACGGAGGTTCTCGAAGTTGACGCCCTTCACGACCCGGCCGGCGGCCACATCCAGGCACGGGATCACCCTGCACACGAGCGCCATCTCAGAGCCTGGCGTTGTGGATCGCCGTGACCAGGATCGCCCGTGCGCCGATGGCGTACAGCGCATCCATGACCTGGTTGACGCCGGCGCGGGCCACCATCACCCGGACGGCCACCCAGTCCGGGTCCCGCAGCGGCGAGATCGTCGGTGATTCGATGCCGCCCGCGATCGCGACGGCCTCATCGACCAGGTTCGCCGGCAGGTCGTAGTCGACCATCACGTATCGCCGGGCGACCATGACCCCGCGCAGGCGACGAAGCAGCGTCTCGGCGCCGTCCGCGTCGCCCGGACCGGTGATCAGCACGGCCTCGGACTGCAGGATGACGGGCCCGAAGACCTCCAGGCCGGCCTGCTTCAGCGTCGTCCCGGTCTCGACCACGTCTGCGACGGCGTCGGCGACGCCCAGGCGCACCGCGGATTCGACCGCACCGTCCAGTGGGACCAGGTCCACCGCGATGCCGTGCTGGTCCAGGAACCCGTCCACCAGGCCCGGGTAGGACGTGGCGATGCGGACGCCTTCCAGGTCGGCGAGCTCCGTGAAGCTGCCGGCCGGGGCGGCGAAGCGGAACGTCGAGCCGGCGAAGCCGAGCGCCTCGATCTCACGAGCCCCCGGCATCCGGGCATCCAGCAGCAGGTCGCGGCCGGTGATGCCGACATCGAGAGCACCGGAGCCGACGTAGGTGGCGATGTCCTTCGGGCGCAGGTAGAAGAACTCGACCTCGTTGGCCGGGTCGATGACGTGCAGGTCCTTGGGGTCGCGGCGGCCGATGTAGCCGGCCTCGGAGAGCATGTCCTGGGCGGTCTCGGCGAGCGAGCCCTTATTCGGCACGGCGATTCGCAGCATGGGTGCGGGGCTTTCGGTATCGGAGCGGGAAGAGGGTGACGGCTCAGAGATGTCGGTAGACATCCTCGAGCGTGAGCCCTTTCGCGAGCATCAGCACCTGCAGGTGGTACAGCAGCTGCGAGATCTCCTCGGCCGCGGCATCCGTCGACTCGTACTCGGCCGCCATCCAGACCTCGGCGGCCTCCTCGACGATCTTCTTCCCGATCGCGTGGACGCCGGCATCCAGCTGCGCCACGGTGCCCGACCCCTCGGGTCGCTCGGTCGCCTTGGCGGCCAGCTCGGCGTACAGGGTGTCGAACGTCTTCACGGATCCAGGTTACCGCCCGCAGGCGAGGCTCCCGGTCAGTGCACGAGGATGCTCAAGCCGATCACGAGCGAGCCGAGCAGCGTCGTGGAGATCACGCCGGCGACCCGCCACGGCCACGTGCTGCCGTTGCGCGCCGCGTTCAGGTAGCCGATGAGGGCGAGCATCAGGATGCCGCTGCCCAGCGCCAAGTAGTACGCCGTGTACTCCTCGACCCATCCGAGGACGGCGGTGCCCAGCAGCGCCGCGGGGATCAGCATGGCGATGAGCATCCCGGACGCGTGCTGCATGGCAGTGCGGATCGCCCGGCCGAGCGGTTCGCGCTGGACGGCGCCGCGACTGGCCACGACACCGGCGTAGATGTGCGCGAGCCAGAACACCACGACGGTGCCGAGCAGGAAGATCAGCACATCCAGATCGGTCTCGTCGTTCCAGCCGACGGCGATCACGGCGGTGACCAGCACGATGCCGTACACCCCGTGCTCGCCGTTGTAGGCACCCAGGGCGCGGCGCGCTCCGGCGCCGCCGACCGCGCGGATGCGGCCGGTGGCGGTGGAAAGGGGCGGTTTCAGCGAGGTCACGACGGCTCCCGACCTATCGGTGCGAATGACGGAGTGCGCTGGCGCGCAGCCCCTCGATCGCGGAGCCGGGATCCGCGGCGCCGAACACCGCGGAGCCTGCGACGAACGTGTCGGCCCCGGACTCGGCGGCGAGCGCGATCGTGGACTCGCCGATGCCGCCATCGACCTGGAGCCACACCTGGGATCCGCGCCGGTGCGCCTCGTCGGCGAGACGGCGCAGCTTCGGCATCGTCTCGGGCATGAACGACTGACCGCCGAATCCCGGCTCGACGGTCATCACGAGGATCTGATCGAACTCGTCGAGGACCTCGAACAGGTTCTCAACCGCGGTCGCGGGCTTGATGGCGATCCCCGCTCGCGCCCCGATCGCCCGCAGGCGGCGTGCCAGTGCGACCGGTTCCGTCGCCGCCTCGAGGTGGAACGTGACCGATGCCGCCCCGAACTCGGCGTACTCCGGCGCCCAGCGCTCCGGCTCGTCGATCATGAGGTGCACATCCAGCGGCACGGGACTGGTCGCCTGGATGCGCTCGGCCATCTGCGGACCGAAGGTCAGGTTGGGCACGAAGTGGTTGTCCATCACGTCGACGTGCACGAAATCGGCGTTGCCGATCCGCGCGAGCTCGGCCTGCATGTTGGCGAAGTCGGCGGCCAGCACGCTCGGGTTGATCCGCACCGTGCGCTGCTCGGTTCCGGTGGGGTCGGCGAGGTACTCCTGAGGGGTGGGCACAGCTCATTATCGTGCAGGGCGCCCCCGGTCATCGAAATGGATATCGTCGAGCCGTGGACCCCATCACGATGCTGCTCGAGGCGGCCCTGGACGACATCCGACCGCGGACGTCCGGGGCTCCGGCCGGCTATATCCCCGAACTGGCCGATGCCGATCCGGACCGGCTCGCGCTCGCCGTCGTCGGACCCCGTGGACGCGTCATCACCGCCGGCGACGATCACGTCGAGTTCACGATCCAGTCGATGTCCAAGCCGTTCGTGCTGGCTCTCGCCCTTCAGACGATGGGCCGCGACTCGGTCTTCGGCAGGGTCGGCGCCGAGCCGAGCGGCGAGCCGTTCAACGCGATCAGTCTCGAGCCGGGGACCGGGCGGCCGGCCAATCCGATGGTCAACGCCGGCGCGATCGCGACGACGGCGCTCATCGCCGGCGAGGACATCGATCAGCGGACCGCCCGCGTGATCGAGATGATGTCGGCCTTCGCCGGCCGCTCGCTCTGGGTCGACGAGGCCGTCTACCGCTCGAAGTCGGCCACCGGCGACCGCAACCGCGCCCTCGCCCACCTGCTGAAGTCGTACGGCCACATCGCCGGCCGGGTGGACGATGTCGTCGAGAGCTACTTCCGGCAGTGCTCGGTGCTGGTGACGGTGCGCGATCTGGCGGTGATGGCGGCCACCCTCGCGTTCGGCGGCCGCAACCCGGTCACCGGCGACCGCGTGGTCGATGAGCGGGTGGCCCGCGACGTGACTTCGATCATGGCCAGCTGCGGGATGTACGACTTCTCCGGCGAATGGCTGCTGCGCGTCGGGCTCCCGGCCAAGAGCGGGGTCAGCGGCGGGGTGCTGGCCGTTGCGCCATCGCAGTTCGGCGTCGCCGCCTTCAGCCCGCGACTGGACGAGCACGGCAACTCTGTCAGGGCCAGTGCCGTCGTCGAGATGCTTTCGGAGCGGTTCGGGATGCATCTCCTCGAGCCGCACGAGAGCATCGCCGAACCCGGCGTGGTGATCGAGGCATCGCCTGGCGGACCGATCGTGCGGCTCAGCGGCGAACTGGGCTTCGCTGGCGCGGAGCGGGCGCTCTCCCTCCTCAAGGAGATCGCCGCATCGGTGCCGGACGGGGCGGAGGTGGTGGTGGATGCCACGGCCCTCGCGCGCACGCATCCGGCGGCGATCACCGTGATGCGCGACGAATTCGCGCAACTCGCTCCGAGGTTCCGCCTGCTCGAGTAGCGCTCAGCGCCTGCGCAGGAGGGAGATCGACATGGCGTCGGTGTTGTGCCGGTGCGGCCAGAGCTGCGCCCGGCCGGAGCCGTCGGACTGCACGGGCAGGTCCGGGTCGGCGACGGACAGTCCGCTCACCACGCCGCGCGCGTCGAGCTCTTCCAGCGCATCGCCGAACTCGCGCCGCACCTCGTTGAGGACCCCCGTGGTCTCGGCCAGGTGCGGCGAGCACGTCACGTAGGCCACGATGCCCCCGGGACGCAGGCCCCGGATGGCCGAGCCCAGCAGCTCGCCCTGCAACTGGGTGAGCTCCGGCACATCGGCCGGTGATTTGCGCCAGCGCGCCTCGGGACGACGACGCAGCGCTCCCAGTCCGGTGCACGGCGCGTCCACGAGGATGCGGTCGTACTGCGCGACCCCCGGACGGACGCGGCCGTCCTCCTCGGACACGGGGACATCGAGCGGAACGCCCGCGATCGCCCGCCGCACGAGTCCGGCCCGAGCCGGTGACACCTCGTTCGCCTCGAGCCGCGCGCCGGACTCGAGTGCTTCGGCTGCCAGGATCGCGGTCTTGCCGCCGGGTCCGGCGCACAGGTCGAGCCAGCGCTCGCCCTCGCGGATCGACACCGCGCGCGTCAGTGCGAGAGCGGCCAGCTGCGAGCCCTCGTCCTGGACGCGCAGCGTGCCGCCGGACTCGCGGACCAGGCGCTCCGGGTCGCCGCCGCCGAGCCGGAAGCCGACGGGCGAGTAGGGCGTTCGGCGCGCGTCCTCCGGCGCGTGGGCGATGCCGGGCAGGGCGGCCATGGTGACGCGCGGCGATGCGTTGTCGGCCGTCAGCAGCGCCTCCAGTTCGGCGGCACGGCCCTCGGCGGCCAGCGCCCGCCGGAAGGCCCGCACGACCCACACCGGGTGCGAGAAGACCAGGCCGAGCCGCTCATCGTCCGATCGCGCGCTCTCGGCGACACGGGTCATCCACTCCCCCGGAGTGTCGCGGGAGACACGGCGAAGCACGGCGTTCGCGAAACCCGCCGCGCCGCGGCTGCCGACGCTGCGCGCCAGCTCGACCGACTCGTTGACGGCGGCGTGCGAGGCGACGCGGGTGGACAGCAGCTGGTGCACGCCCAGGCGCAGCGCATCCAGGACGCCGGGATCGATCTCGGCGACAGGGCGATCTGCGGCCAGGGCGATGATCGCATCGTAGGTCCCCTGTCGGCGCAGCGTCCCATAGGTCAGTTCGGTTGCCAGTCCCGCGTCGGCGGTGTCCAGACCGGCGCGCGAGATCGCCGTCGGCAGGAGCAGGTTGGCGTAGGCGTCCGACTCGTTGACGGCTCGGATCGTCTCGAAGGCGACGCGTCGCGAGTCCTGCGCGACGCTCATGCCTGAGCCCGCGTCGGAGCTGCGGTCGGTTCGTCGCCGCCCGCCGGCAGCGCAGGGACGCGGCGCCCGCGCCACCAGTCGGCGGCCCGCATCGCGCCCTTGCCCGCCGGCTGCACGGTCTCCAGGACGATCGGCTCGCTCGCGGTCCCCACCAGCACCTGCTTCCCGTGCAGTGCGAGGCGTCCGGGATCCACGCGCGGCGCATCCGCCGGCGGCAGGGCGATCCCGACGATCTTCACGCGCTGCCCGTCGAAGACGGTGTGCGCTCCGGGCTCCGGCGTGACGCCCCGGACCCGGTCCACGACGGCGCGCTGCAGGGCGTTCCACGTGAGGAGCCCATCGGCGTCGGTGAGCTTCGGGGCGAGGGTGGCCTCCCCGACCTGCGGGGCGGCCGTGGCGGTGCCGGCCGCGAGCGCATCGACGACCTCGGCGAGCAGCTGGGCGCCCTCGTCGGCCAGCGCCTGGAGGACCTCACCCGCGGTGGCCGCTCGCGGCACGACGTACTCGCGCTGCGCGTACACATCGCCGGCATCCAGCTCCGCGACGAGCTGGAAGACGCTCGCGCCGGTGACCCGGTCCCCCGCGATCAGTGCGTGCTGCACCGGGGCCGCGCCGCGCCAGCGGGGCAGGAGCGAGAAATGCAGGTTGATCCACCCGAGCGCGGGCGTCGAGAGCAGCGGCTCCCGCACCAGCCCCCCGTAGGCGACGATCACGCCGAGGTCGGGACGCAGTGCGGCGATGCGCTCGGTCGCGTCGGCGTTGAGTCGATTGGTCTTGATCGCCTCGAGACCGAGCTCTTCGGCGGCCATGGCGACCGGCGAGGGCGTCAGGACCCGCTTGCGCCCGATCGGCGCATCCGTGCGGGTGAGGACCGCGGCGATCTGATGAGCGGATGCCGCCAGCAGGCGCAACGAGGGGACAGCCGGTTCGGGCGTTCCGGCGAAGACGAGTCGCATGACGTTCCTCACAGGTCGAGGTCGGGCACGTCCACCCGCACTCTGAGTGTATTGCGGACAGGGGGCGGACGACCTTTGACGTTCTTGCGCGCGCGCAGCGCGTCGGCGATGAGGGCGGCGCGCAGGTGCTCGGCGACCGAGGCACCGAGTCCGTAGTCGAAGCGGAGCAGGGCGCGCGAGGTGCTCTCGGTGGTCGTGGGGCCCAGGACCGCCAGATCATCCAGCGCCGGGACGGCGTCGCGGACGCTCGCCAGCGCGAGGTTCACCGCGCCGAGGCTTCCCTCGAGGGCCGCGACCCGCACGGTCGGCGGCATCCGCAGCGGCGCGCGGTCGGCGAGCTCGGCGCGTGCGTAGGCCGGCTGCGTCCACGTGGCCAGCGCGCGGGCGACCGGACCGGTCACTCCGACGAGGTGCACCGGAGCGCCGGGGGCCGCCAATGCGGCGGCGTTGGACCACCAGCGCAGGCAGGACTCACCGATGCGCAGATCCTCGGCCAGCAGCATCCGATCTCCGTCCAGGAGCACCACGGCCCGATAGCCGCTCTCGGCGATCGGCTCGGCGCCCCGCGTGGCGACGACGAGCGCCGGCCGATCGTCGACGGTCGCGACCGGATGCTCGCCGTCGGCGACGATGATGCGCACGCCGGGGAACGCGCGGCCCAGTTCGTCGGCGGTGCGCTCGGTGCCGGACGACGCCATCCGGAGGCGTTCCGAGGTGCACCGCGGGCACGTCCATCCGGTGGCGGCACGGCCGCACCACGCGCAGGTCGGCACGGCGCCGCGTCGTGTCGCGTGCAGCGGCCCGCCGCAGTGCGCGCACCGCGCGGGCGCCCGGCAATCCGCGCACACCAGCACCGGTGCGTAGCCGGGTCGCGCGACCTGCACGAGCACCGGCCCTGCTCGCAGTGCTTCACGGGCTGCGGCGAAGGCGGCGGAGGGGACGCGGGCGCCGCGGCTCTCCCCCTCCTTGGTCGCGCTGAGCACGACGCGCGGCGAGACGCGCTTGGCTGCGGAGACGTCGTGCACCCAGCCGATGCCGACCAGACGCTCCACATCGGTGGTCCGGGTGTGCCCGGCGAAGATCAGCGCGCATCCGTCGAGCTCCTGCCGCAGCAGTGCGGCATCGCGCGCGTGCACCCCGGGACTCAGGGGCTCGGCCAGCAGCGGGTCGCCGTCGTCCCAGACGGCCAGGAGCGCGGGATCGTGCACCGGCGCGTACACCGCGGAGCGGTTCCCGAGGACGATGCACGGCGCCGGGGCGAGCATGCGCAGGTAGGCCGAGTAGCGGGCGGGCGAACTCTGCCGGGCATCCACCCGGATGACCGCGTCCGCAGGTGCGCGAGCGTCCAGCGCGGCCTCGAGCTGCGACTGATCCCGGTGGTCTGGCACGACCAGGATCGTGCTTCGACCGGCAGCCAGGGTGCGCACCGCCGCTGCGGCGAGCAGCACCGCCCAGGCGCCCACCGTCGAGCCGTTCTCGAGCCGGATCGTCCGCGGCGGCGCATCGAAGGCACCCCTGCCGGCGGCGTCGATGCAATGGGTCAGCCCCTCGTCGCCGGCCAGCATCGATGCCGCCCACGCGGCATGCTCGGCCCCGACCTGCGGCGCCTCGAGGACCGGGCGCGCCAGCCAGGTCTTCTCGGCGCGCACCATCCGCTTCGGGATCGCCAGGCGGAGGATGTCGGTCGCCGAGCCCGCGGCACGGTCGGCGGCGCGCCGCGCGAGTGCGTACAGCTTCGGTGTCAGCACGCGGATCGGCGAGCTGACCGCGTCGATCTCCGAGAGCGGCCGGTCGCCGGCATCCGCCTCGTCCGTCTCGACGACGTACGCGTCGAGCATGCGGCCCGCGCTGCGCAGCGGCACGCGGACGCGGATGCCGGGAACGATCTCATCGGCGAGCGCGTCGGGGATCGCGTAGTCGAAGAGACGATCCAGTTGTGGCAGTGGCGAGTCGATCAGCACCCGCGCGATCCGTCGTACGCTCACCTCGATAGGCGGCGCCGACCGATCACAGCCCGGCAGCTGCGCGCAGGTCGTCGACGCGGTCGGTGCGCTCCCACGTGAAGTCGGGCAGCTCGCGGCCGAAGTGCCCGTATGCGGCCGTCTGCGCGTAGATCGGACGCAGCAGGTCGAGCTGATCGATGATCGCCTTCGGGCGCAGATCGAACACGTCGAGCAGGGCGCGGGTGATCACCTCGTCCGAGACGTGCCCGGTGCCGAAGGACTCCACGTAGAGTCCGACCGGCTGTGCGCGGCCGATGGCGTACGCGACCTGCACCTCGAGTCGGTCGGCGAGACCGGCGGCCACGGCGTTCTTGGCCACCCAGCGCATCGCGTACGCGGCCGAGCGGTCGACCTTCGACGGGTCCTTGCCACTGAATGCGCCGCCGCCGTGGCGTGAGGCACCGCCGTAGGTGTCGATGATGATCTTGCGGCCGGTCAGGCCGGCGTCGCCCTTCGGGCCGCCGATCACGAACGGCCCTGCCGGATTGATGATCGAGCGCGCGTCGCCGATCTCGAGTCCGGTCTCGGCGAGGATCGGGGCGATGACCTCGGCATCGACGGCTGCGCGCAGCGCTGCCAGCGAGATGTCGGGGTCGTGCTGCGTGGAGAGCACCACCGTCTCGATGGTCCGCGGGACGGTGCCGTCGTAGCCGATGGTGACCTGGGTCTTGCCGTCGGGACGCAGGAACGGAAGCGCGCCGCTGCGACGCGCCTCGGTCAGTCGCTCCGCGATGCGGTGGGCGGTCCAGATCGCGATCGGCATGAGCTGCGGTGTCTCGTTCGTCGCGTACCCGAACATGATGCCCTGGTCGCCTGCGCCCTGGGCATCCAGCGGGTCGACCGAGCCCTCTTCGCGGTGCTCGAGCGCGGTGTCCACGCCGGTGGCGATGTCGCTGGACTGTTCGCCGATGGAGACGCTCACGCCGCAGGAGTCGCCGTCGAATCCGGTGTCGCTGGAGGTGTAGCCGATGCGGTTGAC
Source organism: Microbacterium pygmaeum (assembly GCF_900100885.1). Lineage (NCBI taxonomy): Bacteria > Bacillati > Actinomycetota > Actinomycetes > Micrococcales > Microbacteriaceae > Microbacterium > Microbacterium pygmaeum. Next base: position 2,682,255 of record NZ_LT629692.1, on the reverse strand, counting down.
CACCTGGCGCACCGTGGTGGGGATGTCCACGTAGCCCTCGGTGCGCACCTCGCCGGCAACGTGCACCAGGCCGGTCGTGACCAACGTCTCGACCGCCACCCGGCTGTTCTTGTCGACTGCGAGCAGCGCATCGAGGATGCTGTCCGAGATCTGATCGCAGATCTTGTCGGGGTGACCCTCGGTCACGGACTCAGAGGTGAACAGACGCAGTTCGGTCATCGATGCTCCAGGTGGATGCCCCATCGGTGCCGGGGATGGCCCTCGGGTGCGAGTCGGTACAAGTATGCCGCCGGCGACCGACACGGTCGCCGGCGGCGTCTCACAGTGTCACGTCAGGACGCAGACGGTCGTCTCCGGCCTGATGCGGTCACGATTCGAGCGAGCGCAGACGCAGCTTGTCCTCGTGGATCTCGTGCATCGCGATCGTGAGGGGCTTGTCCTCGACGGTCGAATCCACCAGCGGTCCGACGTTGTCGAAGAGGTTCCCCTCGTGCAGGTCGGAGTAGTAGTCGTTGATCTGACGCGCCCGCTTGGATGCGTAGATGACCAGCTGGTACTTCGAGTCGACTTTGCCGAGCAGGCTGTCGATGGGGGGATCGATGATTCCGTTGTTCGTTCCGGCCATGCGAAACCTCCTGGTTTGTCGTGCGACGGATGTCGGTGGAAAGGATCGGCGCCGCCGGGCGCGCGAATGTCAGCGCGAAGGCACCTGCACCGATTCTACGACCTCGCGGGCGGCGGAGGCGACGTCCTCGTTCACGACGCGGAAATCGAACTCGTGCTGGGCGGCCAATTCGCGCTTCGCGGTGCGAAGTCGCCGTGCCCGTTCCTCGGCTCCCTCGGTGCCGCGGCCGACGAGTCGCTGGACGAGTTCGTCCCAGCTCGGCGGCAGGAGGAAGACCAGCGTCGCGGACGGTTCGGCCGCCCGCACTTGGCGGGCACCCTGCAGATCGATCTCGAGCAGGACGGTTCGACCGGCCTGCAGCGCCGCCTCGATGGGCCCGCGAGGGGTGCCGTAACGGTACTTGTTGTGCACCGTCGCGTGCTCCAGCAGCTGGTCGGTCTCGATCAGCCGGTCGAACTCCGCATCGTCCACGAAGTAGTAGTGCTCGCCGTCGATCTCGCCCGGCCGCGCGGGACGGGTCGTCGCCGAGACCGACAGCAGGATCTCCGGATGATGCTCCTTGATGTAGCCGGCGACCGTGCCCTTGCCCACCGCGGTCGGCCCCGCCAGCACGACGAGTCTGCTGCGTCCGCCGCGCGCGCGCTGCGGGGGGAATCGCGCATCGAGGAAGCGCCGCAGGACGGCGCGCTGGCGCGCGCCGAGTCCGCCGAGGCGTTTGACCGGGGAGATCGAGAGCTCCTCGAGGATCCGGTCGCGCTTCCCCTCGCCGATCGCCGGCAGGCTGGTCAGGAACTCGGGCACCCGCATCGTGCCGGCCGGCGACGTCGGGTCGGCCAGGGCGCGCTCGAACAGCTGCTGCGGCTCGATGACGCGCATGGAGACGTCGCGCTTGAGGGATGCGCGTGCCCGGCGCGCGGCGACCGCTTTGCGCGAGGCCGCCACGCGGTCGACCTCCGGCGGGGTGCGTGCCGGCGAACCGGCGGCGCCGGGCGGAGTTTCCTCTGGCGCGTCCGCGTGCTCAGCCATCGAGGCTCTCCCGGTACAGATCCGCGCGTTGCCGGATGCGTGCGGCGATGTCCCCGGGGCCGGCGGAGAGGATGCTGCGGCTCTCGCTGGCCACCACATTGGCGGCGACGTAGCCGAAGCGCCGTTTCAGATCTGCGGGAGCCGCGCCCTGCGCGCCGAATCCCGGAGCCAGGATCGGGGTGCCCGCCAGCACGATGTCGCTGAGTCCGAACGCGGCACGATCGACCGTCGCGCCCACGACCACGCCGATGGACCCGAGTGCGCCGGGCAGGCCCACGTTGTACCAGCCGGCATCGCGGGCGACCCGCTCCGCGACCCGCTGACCCTCGTCGGCGGCGGCATCCACGGTGAGTGCGGTCTGCACCGGCAGCGCCTCGGGGTTGCTCGTCGCCGCCAGGATGAAGGCGCCCTTGTCCAGGCGCAGCGCGGTGGTGAGCGTCTTCTGCAGGGAGTCCGGCCCGAGGTAGGGGCTCAAGGTGACCGCGTCCGCTTCCAACGGCGAGCCTGGGTGCAGCCAGGCTGCGGTGTACCCCTCCATGGTGGTGCCGATGTCGCCGCGCTTCGCGTCGGCGATCACGACGAGACCGGCGGCGCGCGCGGCGGACAGCACGTCCTCGAGGGCCGCGAACCCTGCGGACCCGAAGCGCTCGAAGAACGACACCTGGGGCTTGACGACGCCAACACGGCCCGCAGCGGCCTCGACGACCCGCAGGCCGAACTCGCGGGTGCCTGCGGCCCCGGCATCCAGTCCCCATGCCTCGAGCAGACTCGCGTGCGGATCGATCCCGACGCACAGCGGGCCGTGCTCCGCGAGCGCATCGCGCAGGCGCTGACCGAACGTCGTCACAGGCGCGCCTTCCGCTCGATGGCGTACTCCTGCAGGCTCTTCACGTCGTACCCGGCGCGGACCGCGTCCATCGCGCTGACGGCGGCGCCCAGGACGGCGATGGTGGTGAACAGCGCCTTGTCCGCGGCGACCGCCGCCGCCCGGATCTCGTACCCGTCCGCACGCGCCGACCGGCCGCTCGGCGTGTTCACGACGATGTCGATCTCGCCCGCGTTGATCAGGTCGACGATGTTGGTCGCACCGGATTCCTGCGTCGCGCTGTACTTGTTGACGATCTGCACGGCGATGCCGTTGCGCGCGAGGATCTCCGCGGTGCCCTCGGTCGCCACGAGGGTGAAGCCCAGCTCCTGCAGGCGGTGCGCCGGGAGGATGACGGCCCGCTTGTCGCTGTCGGCCACGGAGATGAACACCGTGCCGGACAGCGGCATGCCGCCGTAGGCGGCCTCCTGGCTCTTGGCGAACGCACGCGGGAAGTCGCGGTCGATGCCCATCACCTCGCCGGTGGAGCGCATCTCGGGCCCCAGGACCGAATCGACCGTCTGACCGTCCTTGGTGCGGAACCGCTTGAAGGGCAGGACGGCCTCCTTCACCGAGACCGGGGAGTCCAGCGGGACGCGCGAGCCGTCGACGAGCGGGAGGAGTCCCTCGTCCTTGAGCTCGGCGATGGTCGAGCCGGCCATGATGCGGGCCGCGGCCTTGGCCAGCGGGATGCCGAGGGCCTTCGACACGAACGGCACCGTGCGGCTGGCGCGCGGGTTCGCCTCGATGACATGGAGTACTCCGGCGCTGATCGCGAACTGCACGTTGATGAGCCCCTGCACCCCGACCCCCTCGGCGATCGCCAGGGTCGCGTCGCGGACGCGGTCGATCTCGGAACGGCCGAGCGAGATCGGCGGCAGGGTGCACGCCGAGTCGCCGGAGTGGATGCCGGCCTCCTCGATGTGCTCCATGACGCCGCCGATGTACAGCTCGGATCCGTCGTACAGCGCGTCGACGTCGAGTTCGACGGCATCGTCCAGGAAGCGGTCGACCAAGAGCGGCATACCGGGTCCGATGATCACCTCGCCGGCGGTGCGGACGAAGTACTCGCGCAGACTGGCGGTGTCGTAGACGATCTCCATGCCGCGACCGCCGAGGACGAAGCTGGGGCGCACCAGCACCGGGTAGCCGATGTCCTCGGCCACCACGACCGCACCGTCCGCGTCGATCGCGGTGCCGTGGCGGGGGGCGATCAGGCCCGCGGCGTCGAGGATGTCGCTGAACAGCTGCCGCTCCTCGGCCAGGTCGATCGCCTCGGGGCTCGTGCCCAGAATGCGGTAGCCCGCCTCCTGGATTCCCTTGGCCAGCCCCAGCGGCGTCTGCCCGCCGAGCTGGCAGATCACGCCGAGGATCTGCCCCGACTGCGCCTCGGCGTGCAGGACCTCCAGGACGTCCTCCAGCGTGAGCGGCTCGAAGTACAGCCGGTCGCTGGTGTCGTAGTCGGTCGAGACGGTCTCTGGATTGCAGTTGACCATGACGGTCTCGTAGCCGGCCGCGGACAGGGCGAACGAGGCGTGCACGCACGAGTAGTCGAATTCGACCCCCTGGCCGATGCGGTTGGGGCCGGAGCCGATGATGACGATCTTCGTCCGCTCCGACGGCGCGACCTCGGTTTCGAAGTCGTAGCTGGAGTAGTGGTACGGCGTCAGAGCGGGGAATTCACCGGCGCACGTGTCGACCGTCTTGTAGACCGGGCGGAGCCCGAACGCGTGGCGGATCGCGCGCACCTCGGTTTCGGGGATGCCGCGCAGCTGCCCCAGCTGCACGTCGCTGAAGCCGTGCTCCTTCGCGAGACGCAGCGTCGCGGCATCCAGCTCCTGAGCGGTCCGCACGAGCTCGGCGACCTCGTTGATCAGCACGATCTGGTCGAGGAACCACGGGTCGATCCCGGTCGCCTCGAACGCCTCCGGGACGGTGGCGCCGGCGCGCAGCGCCTGCTGCACGACGACGATGCGCCCGTCGGTGGGGACGGCGGCGATCTCCAGCAGCTCGTGGACCGAGCGCGCTTCAGGACCCCAGTGGAAGCTCGACCCGCGCTTCTCCAGCGAGCGCAGCGCCTTCTGCAGCGCGGTGGAGTAGTTGCGCCCGATCGCCATCGCCTCGCCCACCGACTTCATGGTGGTCGTGAGCGTCGTGTCGGCGGCCGGGAACTTCTCGAAGTTGAAGCGGGGCACCTTGACCACGACGTAGTCCAGGGTCGGCTCGAAGCTGGCCGGGGTCACCTTCGTGATGTCGTTGGGGATCTCGTCGAGGCGATAGCCGATCGCGAGCTTGGCGGCGATCTTGGCGATCGGGAAGCCGGTGGCCTTGCTGGCCAGAGCCGAGGAGCGCGAGACGCGCGGGTTCATCTCGATGACGATGATGCGACCGGTCGCCGGGTCGACGGCGAACTGGATGTTGCAGCCGCCGGTGTCCACGCCGACGGCGCGGATGATGTCGATGCCGATGTCGCGGAGCTTCTGGTACTCGCGGTCGGTCAGCGTGAGGGCGGGTGCGACGGTGATCGAGTCGCCGGTGTGGACCCCGACCGGGTCCACGTTCTCGATGGAGCAGACGACGACGGTGTTGTCGGCCGTGTCGCGCATCAGCTCGAGCTCGTACTCCTTCCAGCCGAGGATCGACTCCTCCAGGAGCACCTCGGTGGTGGGCGAATCGCGCAGCCCCGCCCCGGCGATGCGGCGCAGGTCGCGCTCGTCGTACGCGAAGCCGGAGCCGAGTCCGCCCATCGTGAAGCTCGGACGCACGACGAGCGGATAGCCGAGCTCGTCGGCGGCGGCCAGGCATTCCTCGATCGTGTGGGCGATGCGGGATGCCGCGACATCGGCCCCCGCGTCCAGGACGAGCTGCTTGAAGATCTGCCGGTCCTCGCCCTTGTTGATCGCCTCGAAGTTGGCGCCGATCAGCTCGATGTCGTACTTCTCGAGGATCCCGTGGTTGTGCAGGTCGATGGCGGCGTTCAGCGCCGTCTGACCGCCCAGGGTCGGCAGGATCGCGTCGGGTCGCTCCTTGGCGATGATGGTCTCGATGACCTGCCAGGTGATCGGCTCGATGTACGTCGCGTCGGCGAAGTCCGGATCGGTCATGATCGTCGCGGGGTTCGAGTTCACGAGGATGACGCGCACGCCTTCCTCGCGCAGCACCCGGCACGCCTGGGTTCCGGAGTAGTCGAACTCGCAGGCCTGGCCGATGACGATCGGGCCGGAGCCGATGACCAGGACGCTGGTGATGTCGTCGCGCTTAGGCATTCTTACGGTTCTCCTGGGTGGCGATGACCATGTCGCGGAATCGGTCGAACAGGTAGTTGGCGTCGTGGGGTCCGGCGGCGGCCTCGGGGTGGTACTGCACGGAGAAGGCCGGGATGTCCAGGGCGCGCAGGCCCTCCACGACATCGTCGTTGAGGCCGACGTGGCTCACCTCGATGCGGCCGTAACCGTTCGGGCTGTCGAACTCGCCCTCCAGAGGCGCCTCGACGGCGAAGCCGTGGTTGTGCGCCGTGATCTCCACCCGACCGGTGGTCTTGTCCAGCACCGGCTGGTTGATGCCGCGGTGCCCGAACGGGAGCTTGTAGGTGCCCAGCCCCAGCGCGCGGCCGAGCAGCTGGTTGCCGAAGCAGATGCCGAAGAAGGGCAGGCCGCCATCGAGGACGCCGCGCAGCAGCTGGACGTGATCTCCGGATGCCGCGGGGTCGCCGGGGCCGTTGGAGTAGAAGACCGCGACCGGGTCGATGGCGCGCAGCTGCTCGATCGTGACATCCTGCGGGAGCACGTGGACATCGAAGCCGCGGGCGGCGAGGTTGTCGATCGTGGCCTGCTTCACGCCGAGGTCGAGCACGGCGAGGTTCCCGATGCGCTCGCCGGCGGCAGCGGCTGCCGGGGTGACCTCGGTCGCTGCCACCGACACCTCGGCGGACAGGTTCAGCCCGGACATCTGGGGCGCCTGCTGCACGATCGCCAGCTGCTGGTCGGGGCTCAGGTCCGCGGCCTCCCCGGAGAAGATCCCGCCCCGCATGCTGCCCGCCGAGCGGATGTGCCGCGTGACCGAGCGCGTGTCGATGCCGCTGATGCCGATGATCCCGTCGCTGACCAGCGCGTCATCGAGTGATTCGTCGGCCCGCCAGTTCGAGACCACGCGGGACGGGTCGCGCACGATGTAGCCCGCCACCCAGATGCGACGCGACTCGGGGTCCTCGTCGTTCATCCCGGTGTTGCCGATGTGCGGTGCAGTCTGCAGGACGATCTGGCCGGCGTAGGAGGGATCCGTCAGGGTCTCCTGGTAGCCGGTCATACCGGTGGCGAAGACCACCTCGCCCAGCGTGGTGCCCAGGGCGCCGTATGCGCGCCCGACATGGCGGGTGCCGTCCTCGAGCACGAGGACCGCGGGTTCGGGAGTGTGCAGGGCAGTCATGCGTCCGTTCCTGTCGAAGGCGTGAGGATGATGCCGATCGCGTCGGCGAGCGAGCGGGACGACCCGGTCTGCGCTCGAAAGTAGGTATCGACGACCGTGCTGTCGTCGGGACGCCACGAGAGCTTGACGAGCCCGTCGCGCTCGACCACGCGGTCGATGGCGACGGTCGCCAGGCCGACGCTCTGGATGCGGTCCCGCGCGATGAGCATCCGTGGCTGGCCGGTCAGATCGAGCGCGACCCCGGCGGTGGTGACGCTGATCCCGACGCGGGAGCGGAACCCGAGGCCGCGCATCGCGAGGCGCTCGAGCGGCTGGCCGTGCCGGGTCGTGGCCACGTACAGCGCATCCCACGTGCTGAGCACCTCGGTGTCCGGGGGAAGCTCCGCGTACGGTGCGGGCAGGCCGGCATCGCGCCGGGTCCGTCGCAGCCACGCCCAGACGGCGAGTGCGATGAGGGCGACGACGATGGCGATCATGATCGCGAGCAGCATCTCGCGCGTCATGTCGTCTCCCCGCGCTCCAAGAGGCGGCCGTCCGCGACCGTGGGCCGGCCGCGATGGATCGTCCAGACGACGCGCCCGGGCAGTTCGGTGCCCAGGTACGGCGAGTTCGCGCTGCGCCCGTGCAGGTCCTCGCGTCCGAAGACGCTCGACGCGGTCGGATCGTAGAGCGTGAGCTCTGCCGGCTGCCCCGCCTCCAGTGGCGTGCCGTGGCCGCTCAGCCGGCCGATCTCGGCCGGCGTACGCGAGAGCACGCGGGCGACATCGGCCCAGGTCAGCATGCCGGTGTCCACGACCGCCTTCTGGACGACGTGGACGGCACTCTCCAGGCCCACCATGCCGTTGGCTGCCGCGGGCCATTCGCAAGTCTTGTTCTCGGACGGGTGGGGTGCGTGGTCGGTCGCGACGATGTCGATGGTGCCGTCGGCGAGTCCCTCGCGGACGGCCAGAACGTCCTCTTCCCGACGCAGCGGCGGATTCACCTTGTACCGGGCGTCGTACCCGCGCACGAGCTCTTCGGTCAGGAGCAGATGGTGCGGGGTCACCTCCGCCGTGACGGCGATCCCGCGCTTCTTCGCCCAGCGGATGATGTCGACGGATCCCGCCGTGGACAGGTGGCAGACGTGCAGGCGTGAGCCGACGTGCTGCGCGAGAAGCACGTCGCGGGCGATGATCGACTCCTCGGCGACGGCGGGCCAGCCCGCGAGACCGAGTTCCGCCGAGACGGCCCCCTCGTTCATCTGGGCGCCCTCGGTCAGACGCGGATCCTGCGCATGCTGGGCGATGACGCCGTCGAACGCCTTGACGTACTCCAGCGCCCGGCGCATGATCAGCGGATCCCAGACGCAGAAGCCGTCGTCGCTGAACACGCGGACCTTCGCCCGGGATGAGGCCATCGCCCCGAGCTCCGCGAGACGCTCGCCCTTCTGGCCGATGGTGACCGCGCCGATGGGCTGCACCGTCGCGTAGCCGGCCGCCTCGCCGAGCGCGAGCTCCTGCTCCACCACGCCGGCGGTGTCGGCGACCGGCGAGGTGTTGGGCATCGCGAACACGGCGGTGAATCCGCCTGCGGCCGCGGCGCGGGTTCCGGTGAGGACCGTCTCGGACACCTCGTAGCCCGGCTCGCGCAGATGCGTGTGCAGGTCGACGAGGCCGGGCAGAGCGACCAGCCCGTCGGCGTCGATGCGCGTCGCACCCGAGCGCGACAGGGCGGTGCCGACTTCCGTGATGCGGCCGCCCTCGACGACCAGATCGGCGGCCGTGCCGCCTTCGATGCGGGCTCCGGTGATCAGGAGGACCTGGTTCATCGTGCTCCTCCTTCGTCGCTGCCCGTGGTGGCCTGTTCGCTCTGCTCCCCTGCCAGCAGCAGGTACAGCACGGCCATACGCACCGACACGCCATTGGCCACCTGCTCGAGGACGGTCGAGCGGGCCGAGTCGGCCGCCTCCGATGAGATCTCGAGTCCGCGATTCATCGGCCCGGGGTGCATGACCATCGTATCGGCGGAGAGCCGCCTCAACCGCTCGGGGTCCAGCCCCCAACGGCGGGCGTACTCGCGCTCGCTCGGGAAGTAGGCGGCGCCCATGCGCTCCAGCTGGATGCGCAGCATCATGAGGGCGTCCGGATCCGCGGCGATCGCCTCGTCGAGGTCGTACAGCACTCGCACCGGCCAGCCCGTGACGTTCTGCGGGACCAGGGTGGGCGGAGCGACGAGGGTGACGTCGGCGCCGAGGGTGTTCAGGAGCCAGACGTTCGAGCGGGCGACCCGCGAGTGCAGCACGTCGCCGACGATGGTCACGCGGAGCCCGTCCAGGTCCTTCCCGCGGCTGGCGGCCCCGTGCCGCCGACGGCGCATCGTGAAGGCGTCCAGCAGGGCCTGGGTGGGATGTTCGTGCGTTCCGTCGCCGGCGTTGATCACGCCCGCGGAGATCCATCCGCTCGAGGCGAGCGTCCGCGGGGCGCCGGAGGCGCCGTGACGGATCACGACGGCGTCCGCTCCCATCGCCTGGAGGGTCTGCGCAGTGTCCTGGAGGCTCTCGCCCTTGGAGACGCTCGAGCCCTTCGCAGCGAAGTTGATGACGTCCGCGCTCAGCCGCTTGGCCGCCGCTTCGAATGAGATGCGCGTACGGGTGGAGTCCTCGAAGAAGAGGTTCACGACCGTCCGGCCGCGCAGCGTGGGCAGCTTCTTGATCTCGCGGGACTGGGTGTCCGCCATGTCCTCCGCGACATCGAGGATCTCGATCGCGTCGCTGCGCGAGAGGGTCTTGGTCTCGAGCAGGTGCCTCACGAGTCGGTCCCTCCGATCGTGACGAACTCCTCGCCGTCGACCTCTGCGAGGCGCACGTTCACCCGCTCGTCGGCGGCGCTGGGCAGGTTCTTGCCGACGAAGTCCGGGCGGATCGGGAGCTCGCGGTGACCCCGGTCGATGAGGGTCGCCAGCCGCACGATCGCGGGGCGCCCGATGTCCTGCAGCGCGTCCAGCGCAGCACGGATGCTGCGTCCGGAGAACAGCACGTCGTCGACGAGGATGACCACTTTCCCGTCGATGCCGCCTGCGGGGATGCTGGTGCGCTGGGGCGCTCGGGTGGGGTTGCGGTGCAGGTCGTCGCGGTACATCGTCACGTCGATGGACCCCACCGGCACCGACGTGCCGCTGAACTCGCCGATCAGGCTCGCGATGCGCCGGCCGAGGGTGACGCCACGGGTCGGGATGCCGAGGAGGACCAGGTTCTCGGGACCTTTGTTGGACTCCAGGATCTCGTGGGAGATCCGAGTCAGGGCCCGGGCGATGTCGGCCTCATGCAGCACGGTCCGCGTGCTCATCCGCCGCTCCCTTCTCCGCCTCACAGGACGGGATTAAAGGTTGCTTGGTGCTCTCAGTCTAGACGGGCGCGACGGCCTCGCGGAAAAGCGCGTCCTCGATGTGGTGGGAGCGGATCGGGTGGCCCTGGGTCGTCAGGCACTTGCCGGAGGCGAGATCCCACTTCCAGTCGTGCAGGCTGCAGGTCAGGACGCCGTCCTCGATCTTGCCGGTCTTGGTCAGGTCGGCGCGCAGGTGCGGGCAGCGGCGCTGGACGACCCACTCGCCCAGCTGCGCGTCCTCGGTCTGGTCGGACTGCTCGGCGTACCAGTTCTCGACGTATTCGATCCGGTCGCGCGAGAGGCACTTCAGGAACGTCGTGAGGAACTCGTTGAACTTGCCGCTGCGCCCCACCTCGAACTGCATCGAGAGGAAGATCGAGTTCGACCAGTCGATCTCGTGGTCGGCGATGTTGGTGGAGACGAGGTCGGCGGGGATCGTGTACCAGTAGATGCACTCCTCCCCCGTGTACTCGCGGACCTTCGCCTTCGGGAAGTCGACCACCATGTCCAGCTCGCCGATCCGGAACCGCACATTGCCTCCGACGCCGTTGCGGATCGTACGGGCGCGTCGCAGCAGCGGCTCCCACCACTCCCTGATCGCCTCGAGCATCTCGGCCGGCGGCAGCACCGCGGCGCGGGTCGCCTCTTCCGTGACGATCTCGTCCTGGCGGGAATCGCGCTGCTCGGCGAGGTAGGTCCACTTGTCGTCGTACATCCGGTCGATCTCGGCCTCGGTGTACAGGGACTGCGTCACGCTGAGCTGGCCGCGGGCGATCTCCACCACGGTCCCCGCGACGAATTCGTAGCCCTTCTGATCGGGTCGCTCCTGCGCCATGTGCGCGAGGAACTGCCGCGAGTCGGTGAAGATCGAATCGTCCTCGAGGCCGAAACCGTTGTAGCGGAACAGCTCTTCGCGAAGGAACATCGGCGGACCCGCCATGGGGAAGACGTGCTCCGCGTCGACCTTCTCGATGTAGTACATCGCGCGCTTGTTCTGCGCGTCGCGCTTGAGCTTGGCGAAGTTCTGCTTTGCCGCGTGCGGCAGGTCGTACACCATGGGCCACCAGATCGCCCCGGATGTCTGCGTGAAGTACGCCTCCGGCTTGGAGAACCCGAGGAGCTTCTCGAGGTCGAGGGGGTGGGAGTCGTTCTGGTTCAGGATGCTGGCGGTGCCGTCGTCGACGCTGAGCGAGGAGTCGCCGATGGGTCCGTCGCTCGGCGCGCGCAGCGGCGTGATCATCAGCTTCAGGTCGCCGAATTCGAGGGGAACTCCCGCCTGGGTGTGGATGATGTTGTCGTAGCCGATTCGCCGCAGGTCCTGCTCGAGGTCGTCCGTCGGGTACTCGGGCAGCAGGACCCGGATGTCCTTGGGTACGTGACGCTGCATCAGTGCGGGATCGAAGTGATCGCGATGGCGGTGCGAGACGTACAGGAAGTCGGCGTTGCCGAAGCGCTCCCAGTCCAGGCCGCGGTTGTCGGGGAAGGGGAACCACGAGCCGAAGAAGGACGGCCCGATCACGGGGTCGCACAGGATGCTGCCGCCGAGGGTCTCGATGAACATGCCGGCATGGCCCAATCCAGTGATGCGCATGGTGCTCCCTTCCCTTCCGAGTTTACGTGAGGGGTGGCGGCGACTCGGTCGGACGAGCCGGACTCAGCCGTCCAGCAGTGCGCGGATGTCCTCGGCGGTGAGCGTCCCCGCGAATGCGCCGCCGTCATCCAGCACGGCCTGGAAGAGCCGGGACTTGCGCTGCTGCAGCGCCATGACCTTCTCCTCGATGGTGCCGGTGGCGATCATCCGGTAGACCATCACCGCCCGCGTCTGTCCGATGCGGTGCGCGCGGTCGACCGCCTGCGCTTCGGCAGCCGGGTTCCACCACGGGTCGAGCAGGAACACATAGTCCGCCTCGGTCAGGGTCAGCCCGAACCCGCCCGCCTTCAAGCTGATCAGGAAGACCGGAGCCTCGCCGCCTCGGAAGCCGTCGATGACGCGCTGCCTGTGACGGGTCGACCCGTCCAGCAAGACGTGGGCGAGTCCTTCGCGCTCGAGCCGGGCGCCGACCTGGCCCAGGAACGACGTGAACTGGCTGAACACCAGGGCACGGTGGCCTTCGGCGGCCACTTCCCGAAGATGCTCGACCAGGGCATCGAGCTTGCTCGAGGCGATGTCGGCGTGGTCCGGATCGACCAGTGCCGGCGAGAGGCTCAGCATGCGAAGCAGCGTGAGGGAGCGGAAGACGATGAACCGGTTGCGGTCCAGGTCATCCAGCAGGCCCAGCACCTTCTGCCGTTCGCGCTGCAGGACCGCGTCGTAGAGCGCACGATGGGCGGGCTGCATTTCGATGTGCAGCAGCTGCTCCTGCTTGGCGGGGAGGTCGGCCGCCACGCTCTCCTTGGTGCGGCGCAGGACGAGCGGCCGGATGCGACTGCGCAGCCGTTCGAGCCGTTTCGCCCGGAACGGGCCGCCCTCCTCGTTCTCGGGGACCTTTCCCTTCTCGATCGGACCGACGTACTCCTCGCGGAAGCGGCGCGCGGAGGCGAAGAGCCCGGGCGCGGTCAGCGACAGCAACGACCAGAGATCGGTGAGGCTGTTCTCAAGAGGGGTCCCGGTGATCGCGTACGTCACGTCTGCGCGGACGGCACGGGCGGCGCGATGCAGCTTGGTCTGCGCGTTCTTGACGAACTGCGCTTCATCCAGCACCAGGCCGGCCCACTCCACGTCTGCGAATTCGCCCTCAGCCAGCCGCAGCAGCGCGTAGGAGGTCACGACGAGGTCGGCTGTCCCGGCGATGTCTGCGACGGACGCGTCGCGCTTCGCGCGGGTGGCGTCGATTCCGGCGACACGCAGGCCGGGAACGAACCGCGCCGACTCCTCCGCCCATGTGCCGGTGACCGAGGTGGGCGCGATGACCAGGAACGGGCGGCGCTCGCCGTTGTCGCGGGCGTGGGCGATCAGCGCCAGCATCTGCAGGGTCTTGCCGAGGCCCATGTCGTCGGCGAGGATGCCGCCGAGCCGGTGCCGCCAGAGGAACGCGAGCCAGTCGAACCCGCTCTGCTGGTAGGGGCGCAGTTCAGCCCCGAGGCCCGCAGGTGGCGGTGTCGGATCGATGCGCTCGACATCGCGCAGCCCCTCGGCGGTGGTCCGCCAGGTCACCGCCGGCAGCGCTTCGTCTGCGAGGTCCTCGAAATCGGACCACAGTGCGCTCTGGTAGCGGCTGATCCGAGGACCGGTCTCCCACTCGGTCAGCTCGGCGGCCTCCGAGACGAGCTCGCGAAGGCGGTCCAGCGCGGGGTGGGCGAGTGAGAAATAGGCGCCGTCCGAGAGCAGGATCTTCTTCCGGCCGCGGCTGAGTGCGGTGAACAGCGGCGTGAACGGGATCCTGCGACCGTCGATGGTCACCAGGACGCCGAGGTCGAACCAGTCCGGATCCGTGCTCTCCACGGTCGAGACGGTGATCTCGGGGATGCCGGTGAGTTCGCGGTACCGCGGGCGGGTGCCGACCGTCTCCAGGCGCACTCCGTGCCGCTGCAGTGCCGGGATCACCCGCGCCGAGAACTCGGCGGCGGCGACGTCGCGGAGGATGCCGCGCTGCGCCGGCACCGCCTCGCCCGTTCGCGGCCAGACGGCCTCGATCCGCGTCCATTCGGCGGCCTCCGCAGCCAGGTCGCGCTCCGGCGGCGCATCGGCGACGTCGTCTGCCTCGAACCCCGCAGCGCCTGCGTAGTCCCACCGGAAGACGTACTCGACCCCGGCGCCCGGGCGGAATTCGACGGACAGCACCGGCACAGGCGGAACCGCCGACGGGATCTCAATGCCGCCCGTCGTGTTCACCTCGCTCTGACGAGCGATCGCCGATGGGATGGTGCGCAGGAACTCTCCGGCGTCGGCGGCGGGGACCTCGATGCGCCCGCGCGCGCGGAGCAGCGCGAGAACGGGCGAGCTCACCTCGAGCGGCGCGAGTGTCAGATCGATCCGATCCCCCACGATGGCGAAGGCGTAGATGCCGGACCTCGAGATCGGGCGGACGGATGCCGCATCCACGGTCTCTGCGTCGACGCGCACCACCGCCGAGACCCGGAGGCCCCCGGCATCCGTCTCCTCGTCGGCGCGGCCGATCTGCACACTGGCCGCCGCGTGCTGCGCGAGACGCAGGCTCAGGAAGTCCTGCGTCGGAACGAGTGGGATGCCGACCGATCCGGCGGCGCGCAGATGCGGCCAGAGGAGGCCCGATGCGACGGTGTCGAGGGTGAGCCATTCGCCGGTGTCGACGAACGCGCCGAGCGCGAAGACGTCGCGCGCGATGCTGTGGAACTCGGCGAACCACCTGACCTGCTCCGGGGGGAAGGCCTCTCCCGACCGGCGCACGGCGTCCCACGACGCGTGTCCTTTGATCCACTTCCCGGTCTGCGGGCTGCGCATCAGCGGACGCATCCCGATCGAGAGGTCATCCTGCGTGCCGTTCAAAGACTGCGGTGTCACGGCGAACGTGCGCCGCGTCTCCCATCGGACGGCGGCAGCGGACTGCCGCTGACGCAGCTCGAAGCCGAGCGCCAGGGCGCCGCTCGAGTGCTCCCTGCTCGGTTGCGACTCGACGAGCGACCGCCATGCCGGCGCCGTCGGTCGGGCGGAGCTGTGCGATCGCGTTGCGGCGTCACCGGCAGTCAGCACGGACCTGGACCGGGTTTCCGATTCCGCGACCGCATGGCACGCCAGGAGGCTGGCGACCACATGCTTGCAGCCGGTGCGCATCGGGCAGCTGCAGGTGGTGAGCAGAATCGGCTGGGCCGTGCGTGCGAGGTCGAGCCGGATGGAGCAGGTGTAGCTGTGCGCGTCGCTTCCGCTGACCCGGCCGAGGATCTCGCTGCGCTCGGGTTCCCAGCGCACCGCCTGCACGGCACCGCGGCGGAAGTACGCCAGGCCGCGCTCGAAGCCGCCACCGTCCGCGGCGCGGCGGATGGCGTCCACATTCACATGCGGCGTCACCATCGCATCCATCCTTGCCGAGCGCGAACCCTCCGGGTGATTCGACCGGCGCGCCGGCGCCGTGCGATCAGGACGAGCGCGCGATGCGCCCGAGCACGCCGTTGACGAACGCTCCGGAGTCGTCGGTGGAGAATTCCTTGGCGAGCTCGACGGCCTCGTCGATCGCGACGCCGGTCGGGACCTCGTCATTGTAGAGGATCTCCCAGACGGCCATCCGCAGCAGGGCGCGATCGACGGCGGGCATCCGTGCCAGCGACCAGTCCTTCGCGAACGTCGTGATCTGCTCGTCGATCTCGTCGCGGTTGTCGATGACGCCGTCGACGATCTCGCGCGCATAGAGCCACGAGGTTTCGCGGGAGGGTTCCGCGGCGGCCCGCTTCGCTTCGGCAGCGAGCGTGGTGCCCAGGTCGTCGCCGCGGATGTCGGACTGGAAGAGGATGTCGAGCGCGCGTTTGCGCGCCTTCGTGCGAGCGCTCAAAGGTCAGTTCACGCGACCGAGGTAGTCGCCCGTGCGGGTGTCGACCTTGACCTTCGTGCCGGTCTCGAGGAACAGCGGCACCTGGATCTCGTAGCCGGTCTCCACTGTGGCGGGCTTGGTGCCCGCCGATGAGCGATCCCCCTGCAGGCCGGGCTCGGTGTAGGTGATCTCCAGCACGACCGATGCGGGCAGTTCGACGTACAGCGGATTGCCGTTGTTGAGGGCGATCTGGACCTGCTGGTTCTCCAGGAGGAAGTTGGCGGCCTCGCCGACGACGGTGGCGGGGACGGTCAGCTGGTCGTAGTCGGCGACGTCCATGAAGACGAAGCCTTCACCGTCGTTGTAAAGGTAGGTGAAGTCGCGGCGGTCGACGTTCTCGATCTCGATCTTCGCGCCCGCATTGTAGGTGCGATCCACGGTCTTGCCGGAGACCACGTTCTTCAGCTTGGTGCGCACGAAGGCGCCGCCCTTGCCGGGCTTGACGTGCTGGAACTCGATGACGTTCCACAGCTGGCCGTCGATGCTGAGGACGACGCCGTTGCGGATGTCTGCGGTGGATGCCATGGCTGGAGAGTCCGTTTCGTGAGGAAGACTGCGGGGCGTTGCGCGGCCCGACGTTCGATTCTACGGGATGCCTCGCGCGCGGCCCGGATCTCAGCCCTCCGCGCGCCCGGTGATGACCTCCAGAAGGCGGATCACCGCGGTGCGATAGCCGCTCACGCCCTCGCCGATCACGTGCACGACGGCGATGTCCTTGACGTACGAGAGGTGCCGGAACTCCTCGCGCGCGAGCACGTCGGAGATGTGCACCTCCGCCACGGGCAGTGCGACGCCGGACAGCGCATCGCGCAGGACGACGGAGGTGTGCGTCAGCCCGCCGGGGTTGATCACGATGCCCGCGCAGTCCTCGCGGGCGGCGTGGATGGCATCCAGCAGCACGCCCTCGTGATTGCTCTGGACGCTGCGCACCTCGAAGCCGAACTCGGCCGCCGTCCGCGCGGTGAGCGCCTCGACGTCGTGCAGCGTCTGCGAACCGTAGATCTCCGGCTCCCGCGTGCCGAGCAGATTGAGGTTCGGACCGTTCACGAGGAGCAGGCGGCGGGGTGTCGTCACGCTCGGCACCATACCAGCGAGCTCAGCCGGCCACTTCCTGGTACGCGGCGAACAGGAGCGACTCGTCGGGCGCCTGCAGCACGGTGGGTCGCGCCAGGTCATCGAGGACGATGAAGCGCAGCATCCCGCCACGGCTCTTCTTGTCGCGCTGCATGGTCGCCAGCAGCTGCGGCCACCCGCCCGGCCGATAGGTCGTGGGCAGTCCGAGGAGCTCGAGGATGCCGCGGTGGCGCTGGGCCACGGCATCCGGAAGGCGCCCGGCCAGGCGGGACAGCTCGGCGGCGAACACCATGCCGACCGAGATGGCGGCGCCGTGACGCCAGCGGTATCGCTCGGCGTGCTCGATCGCGTGGCCGAGGGTGTGCCCGTAGTTCAGCACTTCGCGCAGGCCCGCTTCGCGCAGGTCCTCTCCCACCACCCGCGCCTTCATCTCGATGGCCAGCTCGATGCACCGGCGGAACGCGTCCGTCCTCGGATCGGTCGCCGCCACCGGATCGGCCTCGATCAGGTCGAGGATCTCCGGATACCAGATGAAGCCGGCCTTGACCACTTCGGCGAAGCCGGCGACCCGCTCGTTGGGCGACAGGGTCTCCAGCGTGTCCAGGTCGCAGACGACCGCGCGCGGCGGCCAGAACGCGCCCACGAGGTTCTTGCCCTCGGCGGTGTTGATGCCGGTCTTGCCGCCCACGGCCGCATCCACCATCCCGAGGACGGTGGTGGGGACCTGGACCAGCTGAACGCCGCGCAGCCAGGTCGCTGCGACGAAGCCGGCGAGGTCGGTGACCGCTCCCCCGCCGAAGCCGACGACCGCATCGGTACGGGTGAAGTCGGCTTGACCCATGACCTGCCAGCAGAACGCGGCGACCTCGACGCGCTTGCCCTGTTCGGCGTCGGGGATCTCTGCAAGCAGCACCTCGCGGGTCCCGTCGGCCATCAGGAGAGCGCGCAGCGCGCCGGCCTCGGTCGCCAGCGTGGGCGGGTGCACCACGAGGACCTTGCGCACCGAGGGCGCCAGGGCATCGCCGACGTGGGGAAGGATGCCGCGACCCACCGTGATGTCGTAGGGCGAATCGCCCGCCACCGAGATGATCGTGTGCTCGCTCACGCGCTGGCCTCCGGAGTAGGTCGGGAATCGGTCGTGACGTCGTTCTCGCGCGCCCAGCGCGCGATGGCGGCCGCCACCGCCGAGACGTGGCCGATCGAGGAATCGAAGGTGATGTCGGCGACTTCGTCGTACAGTGCTCGGCGCTGGGCGTAGATCTGCTCCCAGCGCGCGACCGCGTCGCCGCCGGACAGCAGCGGACGGTTGGCGCCGCCGATGCGCGCCTTGACGATCTCGGGCGCGACGGTCAGCAGCACCACCCGGTGGTGCGCGAGGTCGGCACGCGTGTGCGGATCCAGTACCGCGCCGCCGCCGAGGGCGACCACGCCGCCTGCGGCCAGCGCGGCGACCACGGCGGATCGCTCGAGGGAGCGGAAATGCTCCTCGCCCTGCGCGGCGAACAGGGCCGGGATCGGTCCGTGCTCGCGGACGATCATCGTGTCCGTGTCGGTGAACGCGACTCCGAGCTCGCGCGCGACCTTTCTGCCGATGCTGCTCTTGCCCGCCCCCATCGGGCCGACGAAGACCAGTGCCGCCCGATCAGGCGAGGTCATGGGACAGCAGCGCCGCCTCGGATGCGGGTGCGGTGCGCAGCGTGTCCGGGATCTGCTCCAGGTAGGACGTGAGGTTGCGGCGCGTCTCGCCGATGCTGTCGCCGCCGAACTTCTCCAGCATCGAGTTCGCCAGGACGATCGCCACCATCGCCTCGGCGACGACCCCGGCTGCGGGGACGGCGCACACGTCGGAGCGCTGGTGGTGCGCCGATGCGGTGTCGCCGGTGGCGACGTCGACGGTGCGCAGCGAATGCGGGACGGTGGCGATCGGCTTCATACCCGCCCGCACGCGAAGGGCGGTCCCCGTGGACATGCCGCCCTCGGTTCCGCCTGCACGGTCGCTGCCGCGCGTGATGCCGTCGTCGGTGGCGAACAGCTCGTCGTGCGCCGCGGAACCGCGGCGCCGGGTGGTCTCGAAGCCGTCGCCGACCTCGACGCCCTTGATGGCCTGGATGCTCATCAGCGCCTGCGCCAGCTGTCCGTCCAGACGCCGGTCCCAGTGCACGTGCGAGCCGAGCCCAGGCGGCAGGCCGTACGCCAGGACCTCGACGATGCCGCCGAGGGTGTCGCCGTCCCGGCGTGCTGCATCCACCTCGTCGACCATGCGCGCCGAGGTGGCCGCATCGAAGCAGCGCAGCGGATCCGCATCCAGCGCGTCGACGTCATCGGGGGTCGGCAGTGCGGCTCCGTCCGGAACGCGGACCGGCCCGATCGAGAGCGTGTGGCTGACCAGACGGATGCCGAGTTCACCGAGGAACGCGCGCGCGAGGGCGCCGAGCGCGACGCGGGCGGCGGTCTCGCGCGCGCTGGCGCGCTCCAGAATCGGGCGCGACTCGTCGAACGCGTACTTCTGCATGCCGACCAGGTCGGCGTGCCCGGGGCGCGGACGGGTGAGCGCGGCACCGCGGCCGCGGGACTTCTCGGTGAGTTCGACGGGCTCGGGGCTCATCACCTCGACCCATTTGGGCCACTCGGTGTTGCCGATGCGCAGGGCGATGGGGCTGCCCATCGACAGACCGTGGCGCACACCGCCCGAGATCGCGAGGTCGTCCTCCTCGAACTTCATCCGTGATCCGCGCCCGTAGCCGAGCTTGCGGCGGGCGAGGTCGGCACGGATGCCGCCGAGGGAGATGGGGACGCCGGAGGGCAGGCCCTCCATGATGGCGACGAGTTCGGGGCCGTGCGATTCGCCGGCCGTGAGCACGCGGAGCATTCCCCTAGTCTCCCATGACGGTTCGGCGCATCGCGGCGACCACCGCTTCCTCATCCGGCAGCGCCTGGTCGGGGTCGCCTGCCACGAAGACGCGGATCTGACGGACGGCCTGGTGCAGCAGCATCCCGACTCCCGGCACCGACGGGCCGGCGACCCGTTCCCAGGCCGCGCCGATCAACGTGGCCCCGTGCCCGTAGACCACGTCCAGCAGCACGCCGCCGTCCACCGCCAGAGCGTCGGCGGTGCCGGCGAGGGTGTCGGCGTCAGCGGGGAGGGTGCAGATCGTCGCATCCACCGCGTCGTACCGGGTTCCGGCGAACTGCTCCTGGCGCACGGACACGCCGAGCGTCCGGCCGAGCTCGGTGAGTGGGAGGACGGCCTCGCGGCGCCGCGCGAGCACGCCGACCTCACGGGCGCCGAGGTCGGCCAGCGCCACCAGGGCCGAGGTCGCCGTCGCCCCCGCGCCCAGGATGCGCGCGCGGGAGATCGCGTGCACTCCGCCGTCGCGCAGCACGTCGACGATGCCGCCGACGTCGGTGTTGAACCCGTGAGGCCCGTCCTCGGTCAGCAGCAGCGTGTTCACGGCGCCGGTCGCCTCGGCCGCGGCATCCTTCGTCATCGACGCGGCGAACGCGACTGGCTTCAGGGGCATCGTCAGCGAGAGTCCTCGCCACTGCTCCCCCAGGCTCGCCAGCGCCGAGGCGAACCCCGCGGCGCCGACCTGGCGGCGTCCGTAGGTCCAGTCCAGTCCGAGCACGCCGTACGCCGCGGCGTGCAGCTGCGGCGAGCGACTGTGGGCGATCGGGTCGCCCCACACCTCAAGTCGGGTTCCGGGCGAGATCAGCATCCGGCGTCGGGGTTGTCGGTGCACCACGCCTGCCACTGCGCGACGGCCGCGTTGTGGTCGTCGATGTTCGTCGTGAAGACCGTCTCACCGGTGTTCAGGTTCACCGTGACGAAGTAGAGCCAGTCGCCGTCGGCCGGATGCATGGCCGCATCGATCGCCAGGTCGCCCGGATTGGCGATCGGCCCGATGGGCAGCCCGGTGTTGTAGTACGTGTTCCACGGGTTCGGATCATCCAGCGCCTCCTGCGAGGTGCTGACCGTGCCGTCGTGCATCTCGCCGTAGCCGTACTGGGCGGTGGAATCCATCTGCAGCTTGCCGAAGGTCTCCTGGTTCTCGGGGTCGAGGCGGTTCTCGATCACCCGCGACACCTTGTAGAAGTCATCCTCGAAGCGGGCTTCGCGCTGGATGATCGAGGCGACGGTCAGGATGCGCTCCCGGTCCTCGACGGGGACGCCTGCGGTGTCGAGGGACTGCACCGTGCGATCGACCATGGTCTGGATCATCTGCGTTGGAGTCACGCCGGGGTCGAACGTGTACGTCGCCGGGAAGAGCCACCCCTCCAGCGTCGAGGCGGGAACCCCGTACGCCGCCGGGTCCGCGACGGCGGACTGGAACTCCTCGAGGGGGATGCCGGTGCCCTCGGCGAGCCGCTCGAGTGTCCCGTCGACGGTGAAGCCCTCGGGGATCTGCGCGGTGTTCTCCCGTTTGTTCGCCGGATTCAGCAGCGCTTCGAGCGCGGCCTCCGAGGTCATCTGGTACTGCAGTGCGTAGGCGCCCGGCTGGAAGGTCGGGTTCTGACCGGTGTCGATCAGGTAGTCGTAGAACGCATCGGATGTCTTGGTGACACCGGAGTCGTAGAGCCGCTGCGAGATGGGCGAGCCGGTGTCGCCGTCCTCGATCGTGACGAGGACCTCGCCATTGGCCATACCGGCTTCGAAATCCTTCGGCTCCTCCCAGCCCATGAACTCCCGGATCTTGTCCTCGTAGGTGTTCCACACCCACAGTCCCCCTGCAGCCATGCCGCCCAGGAGCACGAGCACGACGGCCAGCGCGATCCACCCGCCGATCCGGCGCTTGCGCCGGTCGGGCGGTGGCGGAAGTTCACCGAGGTGGTCGGTGGTCTGAGCCCCGGTGAACAAATCGTCGAGCGTCGCCGTGGCGACGGACCGGGCCGGGGTGCGCAGCGGCTCAGGCGCAGCCGCGCCGGTCGGGAAGGCGACCTGCGGCGGTGCCGACGCGCGGGGTGCGGCGACCGGGGCGGGATCGGACGGTGCCGCGGAAGCGGCGGCAGCTTCCCGGGCGGCGCGGCGCGACAGCGGCGTGGCCGAGCCGGACGACGCCTGGCCCTCGTCTACGGGTCGTCGTTCCCGGGCACGCGGATCGGGGAGCTTGCCGAACAGATCCGCGAACGGATCATCGAACGGCGACGGCGAATCGGGCATGTCAGGCGGGCTCCTGGGCCGGGGGGACGGGGATTCCGGGCGGTCGGCCGGTGTTCTTCTCGACATCGAGCGCCTGCTGAAGCAGGACCACCGCGGCGACCTGGTCAACAATGCTACGAGAGGAACGCTGTGTTCTGCCCGAATCGCGCAGAGCGGCATGTGCGGAGACCGTGCTCAGACGCTCGTCGACGAGACGGACGGGGACGGCGGATGCCGCGGCGACGGCTGCCGCGAAGGCCCGCGCGTCGGTCGTGGAGGCCGTGTCCTCGCCTCGCATGTTCAGCGGGAGTCCGACGAGGATCTCGGTCGGGTCGTACTCCACGCACAGCTCGAGAATCCGCGCCACGGCATGCTCGTTGCGGGCGACCGTCTCCACGGGAGTCGCCAGCAGACCGTCGGGATCGCATTTCGCGACGCCCACGCGCGCCGCGCCGACATCGATCCCGAGGCGCACGCCTCGACGGAATCCACTCACGCGGAGAGCGCATCCTTCACCGCGGCCAGCGCGCTCGGCAGCGCCGACGCATCCGTCCCGCCGCCCTGTGCCACATCGTCGCGTCCGCCGCCGCCGCCGCCGAGCACGCCCGCGGCGATCTTGGCGAGCGCACCGGCCTTCGCGCCTGCGGACCGCGCGGCCTCGTTCGTCGCGACGATCACGACCGCACGTCCGCCGACGTCCGCGCCGAGCGCCACGACGCCCGCGTCGCCGCCGAGTCGGTCGCGTACCTGCAGCGCGAGCGTGCGGACGTCGTCGGCGGATGCCGCCGACCCGAGCGATTCGGCCACGACCCGCTGCCGGCCGACCGTCGTGGCAGCGGCAAGGAGCGCAGGGGCACGGTCGCCGAGTGCTTTCGACTCGAACGCCGCGATCTTCTTCTCGGCGGCCTTGAGGTTGGCGGTCAGCTCCGCGATCCGCGCGGGCAGCTGGTCGCGCGGCGTCTTCAGCGTCGAGGTGAGCTGCGAGACGATCGCACGCTCGGCGGCAAGCGAGCGGAACGCGTCCAACCCGACGAGTGCCTCCACGCGTCGGTTGGACGCGCCGACGGAGGACTCGCCGACGAGGTTGATCAACCCGATCTCGGCACTGCGTCCGACATGCGTCCCGCCGCAGAGCTCGCGCGACCAGGGGCCGCCGATGTCGACCATCCGCACGACCTCGCCGTACTTCTCACCGAACAGGGCCTGCGCACCGAGGGCTTTGGCCTCATCCAGCGCGAGGACGCGGGTGGTGACCTCGAGGTTGTCGCGGATCGCGTTGTTGGAGATCTCCTCGATCTCGCTCTTGGTCGCCTCGGAGAGCGCCTGACCCCACGAGAAGTCGAAGCGCATGTAGCCGGCACGGTTGAGCGAGCCGGCCTGGGTCGCGGAGGAGCCGAGCGTGTCGCGGAGCGCCGCGTGGATCAGGTGCGTCGCCGAGTGCGCCTGCTGCGCGGCGCGGCGGTTCACGGCGTCCACGACGGTGGTCGCGGGCGCATCGACCGAGACCTCGCCCGTGGTCACCTCGACGGTGTGGCTGATCAGTCCGGCGACCGGCTTCTGCACGTCCAGGACATCCAGTTCATAGCCCGGGCCGACGATGACGCCCTTGTCGGCGACCTGACCGCCGGACTCGGCGTACAGCGCCGTCTCCGCGAGGATGACCTCGGCGATCTGCCCAGCGGTCGCGCGGTCCACCGGCACCCCGTCGACGAGGATCCCGAGGATCGTGGATTCGGTCTCCAGGTCGGTGTATCCCGTGAACACCGTCTCGCCCTTGGCGCGCAGGTCGCGATAGACGCTGGTGTCGGCGAGCTGGCGCTTCCGCGAGCGGGCGTCGGCCTTGGCACGCGTGCGCTGCTCGAGCATGAGGGTGTCGAACGCGGCGCGGTCCACGGTCAGACCCGCCTCTTCGGCGATCTCCAGTGTGAGCTCGATCGGGAAGCCGTACGTGTCGTGCAGCAGGAACACCTCGTTACCGGGCAGCGTCGTGCCGCCGGCGTCCTTCGTGCTGGCCAGCGAGTCATCCAGGAGCGCGGAGCCAGCCGCCAGGGTGCGCAGGAACGTCGCCTCCTCGGCGAGGGCGTACTGCTCGATGCGCGGGTAGTCCGCCTCCACGACCGGGTACGCCGACTTCATCGCGTCGCGGGATGCGGCGAACAGCTGGCCGAACGTGGGTCCGTCGACGCCCAGCAGGCGCATCGAGCGGATGGCGCGGCGCATCAGACGGCGCAGGATGTAGCCGCGGCCGTCGTTGGCAGGGGTCACCCCGTCGGCGAGCAGCATGAGCGAAGAGCGCACGTGGTCGGCGATGACCCGGAAGCGGATGTCGTCCTCGTGGTCGGCGCCGTACGTGCGGCCGGAGAGCTCGACGGCCTTGTCGAGCACTGGGCGCACCTGATCGGTCTCGTACATGTTGTCGACGCCCTGCTTGATGAACGCGATGCGCTCGAGGCCCATGCCGGTGTCGATGTTCTTGTGGGGCAGCTCGCCGACGATGTCGAAGTCGTACTTCGAGGTGACGTTCGTGATCTCGTACTGCATGAAGACGAGATTCCAGATCTCGACGTAACGATCGTCATCGGTCGCCGGTCCGCCGTCGATGCCGTACGCGGGCCCGCGGTCGAAGAAGATCTCGCTGCAGGGACCCGCCGGCCCGGGAAGGCCAGTGCTCCAGTAGTTGGTGTCCTTGCCGAGTCGCTGGATGCGATCCTCGGGGAGCGTCGTGAGCTTCAGCCAGAGGTCGTGCGCCTCGTCGTCTTCCTCGTAGACCGTGACCCACAGGTCCTTCGGGTCGAATCCGAGGCCGCCGTCCTCATACGGAGTGGTCAGCAGCTCCCAGGCGAAGCCGATCGCGCCCTCTTTGAAGTAGTCGCCGAAGGACCAGTTGCCCAGCATCTGGAAGAACGTGCCGTGGCGCGGGGTGTGCCCGACCTCTTCGATGTCGTTGGTGCGGATGCACTTCTGCACGTCCGCTGCGCGTGCGTACGGAGCGGGCACGTCGCCGCTGAGGTACGGGATGAACGGCACCATCCCGGCCACCGTGAACAGGAGGGCCGGGTCATCGGTCACGAGCGATGCGGATGGCACGATCACGTGGCCGCGCTTCTCGAAAAAGTCCAGGTAGCGCTGCGCGATCTCTGCGGTCTTCATGCGTTTGTCCTCGGGTGAGCAGGCGAGCACACCCGCACTCGGCGGGTGCCCGGCGGGCTGGGTCAGTCGGTGAGCTTCTTCGCAGCGGTCGCGGCGGAATCGACCGCGTCGGAGACGGCGTCCGTCGCCTTGCCGGCGACCGCGGATGCCGCATCCACCGCACCGGAGGCCGTGCTCTTGAGGCTGTCGACGGCGTCGCCGGCAGCATCCTTGGCCGTGCCGTAGGCGTCGCCTGCGGCATCCTTCACTCCGTCGACGATGCCGGAGATGCGCGCTTCCTGCTCGCGGTATGCATCGCCGATGCGGTCCGTGAATTCGGTGATGCGGGCGTCGACCTCTGCCAGGACCTCATGGCCACGGGGATCCTTGTTCATCAGGTGCGCCGCGACGAAGCCGCCGATCACGCCGAACAGGAACCACAGCAGATTTCTCATGTCACCACTCCTCGTCCGCACGGCGCGGCCCCGTCCATCGTAGGGCTTAACACCGAAGGGCGCCGGGTTGCCCCGGCGCCCTTCTGAGAGGTGATCGTTCTTGCGCGGTGTCTCGATTCGGCGCTGACGCGCCTCCTCGACAACCGCCTGCGGCGCGCTATCGCGCGGCGTAGTACTCGACGACGAGCTGGACGTCACCGGTGACCGGGACCTCAGCGCGCTTCGGGCGACGCACGAGACGTGCGTGCAGCTTGTCGAGCTCGACCTCGAGGTAGCCGGGAACGGGGGGCAGCACCTCGGCGTGACCGCCGGCGGCTGCGACCTGGAAGGGCTCGGTGCCCTCGCTCTTGGCCTTGACATGGATGAGCTGACCCGGCTTCACGCGGAACGACGGGCGGTCGACGGTCTGACCGTCCACCAGGATGTGGCGGTGCACGACGAGCTGACGTGCCTGTGCGGTCGTGCGGGCGAAGCCGGCGCGCAGGACGAGCGCGTCCAGACGCATCTCGAGCAGCTCGACCAGGTTCTCACCGGTCAGGCCCTGGGTGCGGCGGGCTTCGTTGAACGTGTTGCGCATCTGCTTCTCGCGGATGCCGTACTGCTCGCGCAGACGCTGCTTCTCACGGAGGCGGACCGCGTAGTCGCTGTCCTGCTTGCGCTTGGTGCGGCCGTGCTCGCCCGGAGCGTACGGACGCTTCTCGAGGTACTTCGCGGCCTTCGGCGTCAGCGGGATGCCGAGCGCGCGGGAGAGGCGGACCTTGCGGCGGTCCTGGGACTTCGTGGGCACTGGTGTGTCCTTCCAAAACGACATGGCCGCGTCTTTCGCGGCTCATGGACGTATCTCCGGCCCTTCCTGATCGGCGCGCACGTCGGGGCGCACCGGAGGTGTGATGGGGGAAGGAGATACCCGAAAACGATGTTTCGAGCCGATCTAGCTTAGCAGGTCGGCGTCCGGAGTCCGTCCGGGCGAGGGCGCCCGATCCAGCGCCTCCGCGAGATCGATCATCCCGACCGGGTAGAAGGGCGGCTTCTGCGCCCGCAGATCGGCCAGGGGAACCCAGCGCGCGATCGTGTGGTTGTCCAGCACCGGCAGCCCCCCACTCAGCGCAAGCGCATCGAGCGCGGCGCTGCGCACCAGGAAGACGTGGACGACTTCGTGGCCCTTGGCCCAGCCGGAATCGAAGATGTTCTCCGTGACGGCCAGCGGCACGGCCTCATCGACTTCGATTCCCAGCTCCTCCAGGAACTCCCGGCGCACGGCGGCAGCCGCGGTCTCGCCGAACTCCACGCCGCCGCCGAGCGCCCGGGCGAACGGTTCGTGCCGCTCGGTCGCCGGATAGATCTCGACCAGGGCGTGGCCCTCGCGCACGACGAGGCCCACGGCGATGTTGCGGATCCGATCGACAGGCGGCATCGGCTCAACGCCCCCCGAGGATGCGTCGGATCTTGTCCAGGCGAGCCTGCACGTCGCGCTCGGCGCCGTGATTGGTGGGCTCGTAGTAGCGCCTGCCGACCAGATCGTCAGGCAGGTACTGCTGCGCCGACACGCCGATGTCGGAGTCGTGCGGGTAGATGTAGCCCTTGCCGTGGCCGAGCCGTTTGGCGCCCGGGTAATGCGCGTCGCGCAGGTGCGCCGGCACGCGCCCGAAGCCACCCGCCCGCACATCGGCGATGGCCTTGTCGATCGCGAGATAGGCCGCATTGGATTTCGCGGTGGTGGCGAGGTAGGCGGTGGCCTCGGCCAGAGGGATGCGTCCCTCGGGCATGCCGATGAAGGCGACGGCGTCCGCGGCGGCGACGGCGATGACGAGCGCCTGGGGGTCGGCGAGCCCGATGTCCTCCGCAGCCGAGATCACGAGCCGACGGGCGATGAACCGCGGATCCTCCCCCGCCTCGACCATGCGGGCCAGATAGTGCAGCGATGCATCCACGTCCGAGCCGCGGATCGATTTGATGAAGGCGCTGATGACGTCGTAGTGCTCGTCGCCCTGACGGTCGTAGCGCAGCAGCGCCCGATCGACCGCGTTCGCGACGTCGTCCGCAGTGATGGTGGGCGCGTCGACCGCCTCGTCGGCGTCCGCTGCGGGCTCGGCCAGTGATGCGGCGGCCTCCAGTGCGGTCAGCGCGCGACGCGCATCGCCGGAGGCGAGTCGGACGAGCGCCGCGCGCGCATCGGCATCGAGCGTGACCGAGCCCCCGAGTCCGCGGGAGTCCGCGACGGCTCGGTCGATCAGGAGCCCGAGGTCGTCATCGGTCAGCGACTGGAGGGTGAGCAGCAGCGACCGCGAGAGCAGCGGCGAGATGACCGAGAACGACGGATTCTCGGTGGTCGCCGCGATCAGCACGATCCAGCCGTTTTCCACCCCGGGCAGCAGCGCGTCCTGCTGGGCTTTGGTGAACCGGTGGATCTCGTCCAGGAAGAGGATCGTGGAGTGATCGTAGAGATCGCGTTGGGTCAGCGCCTCCTGCATGACCTCGCGGACGTCCTTGACACCGGCGGTGACTGCGGACAGCTCCACGAAGCGGCGACCGGAGGATCGTGCGATGGCCTGCGCGAGAGTGGTCTTTCCCGTGCCGGGCGGACCCCACAGGATGACGGAGGTCGCGGCGCCGGTGGAGACGTCGGGACGGGCGAGCAGGACCAGGGGGGAACCCGGGCGAAGCAGGTGCGATTGGCCGGCGACCTCGTCGAGCGACGTGGGTCGCATGCGCACTGCGAGCGGCGTCTGCCCCTGGAACAGTGCGGTCGGAGTCACGGATCCAGGCTACCCGCGGCCCCGGACGCGGCGGCCCGTCAGGCGAGGTCCGCGCTCGCCCCGCATTTGGGTGGCCCCCGGAGCGCACCGTAAGATCGACCAGCCCCGGCAGCGACCGGGCATCGAGGAGGCCCGGTGGCCAGCGGCGGCAAGCAGCGCGATACGGCGCAGGCGCGGGAACGTGCTCGGGTCTACCAAGCCCGGCAGGCCTTCCACGACGGTGTGGCCCGGCGACGCACGCGGGACAACCTCATCGCGGGCATCGGCGGCGGGCTGCTGATCCTCGCCGTGATCGGTGGACAGACCGCCTACTTCCTCGCCGGTCCTGGCGCACCTGCGCCGAGCCCCACGAGCTCGGTCAGCCCCGCCCCGACGTCCACACCGGTCCCGACCGAGACCCCGGCACCGTCGCCGACCCCCACCGCGACGCAGTGAGGCGGCGGGCGCGAACTCCCGCCCGTTGCCCGGACCGCGCCGCATACTAGGCTTGGGAGCCGTCCATTCCCCCGCAGGCGGCTCAGCCGCGATGAGGTGCATCCCGTGACTGCAGCAGCAGACTCCACTCCCGAAACCCCCGCCGACGACACCGCGCAGAGCGCGGCCGAGACCGAGCCGGCGGCTGCGCCGGCATCCGCTCCGGTTCCCGCGCCGTCCGCGATCGCGCGCCCCGTCCCGCGTCCGATGCCGCGCCCCGCGGCTGTCGCGCCGGTCGCTCCGCGCTCAGCCGAGCCCGTGCATCCGGCACCCGCTGCTGCCGGCGAGCCGTGGGGTCGGGTCACCGAGGACGGCACCGTCTCGGTGCGCGAAGCCGACGGGTGGCGTGAAGTCGGCCAGTACCCAGACGGGACCCCGGACGAGGCGCTCGCCTACTTCGAGCGCAAGTACGCCGATCTGGCCAGCGAGGTCGCACTCCTGGAGGCGCGGCACCGCCGGGGCGGCGCGCCCGCTGCAGATCTGCGTTCGACGGCACGCGCGCTGTCCGACAAGCTGCAGGGGGCTGCCGCCGTCGGCGACCTCGCGAGCCTGGAGGCTCGCGTGAGTGCACTGACCGAGGAGCTCTCCGCAGCGACCGAGACCGAAGCCGCCGCCGCCCGCGAGGCAGTCGACGCGGCCGTGGTCGCGCGCACCGCCCTCGTCGAACAGGCCGAAGCCCTCGCCGCGAAGGACCCCCGCTCCGTTCAGTGGAAGCAGGCATCCGCCGATCTGGCTTCGCTGTTCGACCAGTGGCAGGCCCAGCAGCAGAGCGGACCCCGTCTGCCGAAGGCGACAGGGCAGAAGCTCTGGAAGCGCTTCCGCGACGCGCGCGCGACCGTCGACAAGCACCGCCGCGAGTTCTACTCGGAACTCGACGAAGCGCACAAGGCCGTCCGCGACCAGAAATCGCGGCTCGTGGAGCGCGCAGAGGCGCTCGCCCCGAGGGGTGAGGAGGGGATCGGCGCGTACCGTGAGCTCCTCGACCAGTGGAAGACCGCCGGCCGGGCCGGCAAGAAGGCCGACGACGCACTCTGGGCGCGTTTCAAAGCTGCCGGAGACGCCCTGTACTCAGCCCGCGGAGAGCGCGAGGCGGCGGACGCCGAGGAATCGCGCGAGAAGATCGTGGCCAAGCGCGAGCTTCTCGTCGAGGCGCGCACGATCGGCGACGAGCCGGACATCGCCAAGGCCCGCGCAGCACTGACGAACATCCAGCGTCAGTGGGACGACATCGGACGCATCTTCCCCCGCGATCAGGAGCGGACCCTCGACGACGAACTGCGCAAGATCGAGCAGGCGCTGCGCGGTCGCGAGGAGACCGACTGGAAGCGCAACAACCCGGAGACCAAGGCGCGCGCCAACGACATGACGCGGCAGCTGATGGACGCGATCCAGAAGCTCGAGGACGAACTGGCTGCAGCGACGAAGTCGGGCAATGCGTCGGCCATCGCCAAGGCCACCGAGGCGCTGGACGCGCGTCGCGCCTGGCTGAACGCCCTCGGCGGGTCCTGATCCTCGGTCGCTCGTCGCCGGATTCTCCACAGAATCCGGCGACGAGCCCGCATCGCCGACACGCTGCGGCACAGTGGCTGGCATGTCGTCTCCGTTCCTGTACTTCGCCGGTGCACGGCTCTCTCAGGCCGAGCTCAGCGCGGCGCGCCTGGACGGACACGTGGTCGAACTCGGCGAGGCGTACATCCCCGCCGACGCGGTCGAGACGCGCGAACTGCGGGCCGGCTCGCTTCGAGAGCTGCTCGGGGAGAAGTTGGCCGCCACGCACCTGAGCGCCGCGTGGGTGCACGGTGCGCTGCACGATCCTCCGCAGCGCCACACCGTGCAGCGTGCCGTCGCCCGGCGCCTGCACCATGTGATGGGACAGCGCCTGCTCTACCGTGACGGCGCCGTCGAGCCGAGCGACCTGGTCGTCATCGGGAGCGTTCTGGTCACCACGCCGGTGCGCACGATGGCCGACCTGTCACGTGTCGATGACGTCGAGCATGCCCATGCCGCTCGGCAGCTCGCATCGAGCATGCCGGGCTGCGCTCTCGAGGCGATCCGGTGGCTGGAGGATCGTGGGGCCGTGCCGTACAAGCGGCCTGCCGTGCGATTCCTGCGGGGGCTGATCTGAGCTCGGTCGTCAGGACGAGGTGACCCGGTAGACGTCGTAGACGGCGTCGATCCGGCGTACCGCGTTGAGGACGCGCTCGAGGTGGACGATGTCGCCCATCTCGAACACGAAGCGGCTCAGGGCCAGCCGGTCATTCGTGGTCGAGACCGTCGCGGAGAGGATGTTGACGTGATGTTCGCTGAGCACGCGCGTGACATCGCTGAGCAGCCCCGAGCGATCCAGCGCCTCGATCTGGATCTGCACGAGGAAGATGCTCTTGGTGGTCGGTGCCCACTCGACCTCGATGAGTCGTTCGGCATCGTCCATCAGCGACTTCACGTTCGTGCAGTCCGTGCGGTGCACCGACACGCCGCTGCCCCGCGTGACGAAGCCGACGATGTCATCTCCCGGCACCGGTGTGCAGCATTTCGCGAGCTTCACCAGGATGTCCGGCGCGCCGCGCACGAGCACACCCGAATCCCCGTCGCGGGGCCTGCGGGAGCGTCCGACCTGCGGCAGATCGATCGGCCCGGTCGAGGTGTCGTTGGCCGCAACGAGCGCGGTGACCTTCTCGATAACGGACTGCGTCGAGACGTGGCCTTCACCGACCGCGGCGTACAGCGCGGAGACGTCCTCGTACTTGAGCTGCTGGGCCACGTCGGTGAACGAGTCCTGGCTCATCAGACGCTGCAGCGGCAGGTTCTGACGGCGCATCGCGCGCGCGATCGCCTCCTTCCCCTGCTCCACGGCCTCTTCGCGGCGCTCCTTCGTGAACCACCCGCGGATCTTGCTGCGCGCCCGCGTGCTGGCCACGAAGGTGAGCCAGTCCTGGCTGGGTCCGGCATCCGGATTCTTCGAGGTGAACACTTCCACGACGTCGCCGCTGGTGAGCACGGTCTCCAACGGCACCAGCCGGCCGTTCACCTTCGAGCCCATCGTGCGGTGGCCCACCTCGGTGTGCACGGCGTAGGCGAAATCGACCGGCGTAGCGCCGGTGGGCAGCCCGATGACACGGCCCTTCGGCGTGAACACGTAGACCTCTTTGGCGCCGATCTCGAAGCGCAGCGAATCCAGGAACTCGCCGGGGTCGGCGGTCTCCGCCTGCCAGTCGGAGATGTGCGCGAGCCAGGCCATGTCGGCGTCCACGGACTTCGGGTCGGCCTTGCCACCGGCCATCCGCTCCTTGTACTTCCAGTGCGCGGCCACACCGTACTCGGCCTGCTGGTGCATCTCGTTCGTGCGGATCTGGATCTCGACGGTGCGTCCGCCTGGACCGATCACCGTGGTGTGCAGCGACTGGTAGAGGTTGAACTTGGGCGTCGCGATGTAGTCCTTGAACCGGCCAGGAATCGGCGTCCACCGTGCGTGGATGGCGCCGAGGACCGCATAGCAGTCGCGGACGCTCCCCACGAGGATCCGGATGCCGATGAGGTCGTAGATGTCGTCGAACTCACGGCCGCGCACGACCATCTTCTGGTACACGGAGTACAGCTGCTTCGGGCGGCCGAGCACCCGGCCGCGGATGCGCAGGTCGCGCAGATCCCCGTCGACGGCGTCGATGACGTTGTGCACGTACTGCTCGCGCTGCGGGGTGCGCTGCTTGACCAGGCTCTCGATCTCGACGTACAGCTTCGGATGCAGCACCGCGAAGGAGAGGTCCTCGAGCTCCGACTTGATGGTCTGGATGCCGAGTCGGTGCGCGAGCGGGGCGTAGATCTCGAGCGTCTCGGTCGCCTTCTTCTGCGCCTTCTCGGGCGGCACGAACCCCCAGGTTCGCGCGTTGTGCAGGCGGTCGGCGAGTTTGATCAGGAGGACGCGGATGTCGCGCGACATCGCCACGATCATCTTGCGGACGGTCTCGGCCTGCGCGCTCTCGCCGTACTTGACCTTGTCGAGCTTGGTGACGCCGTCCACCAGCATGGCCACTTCGTCGCCGAACGCCGCCGTGAGGGTGTCGAGCGGGTATCCGGTGTCCTCGACGGTGTCGTGCAGCAGCGCTGCCGCGATCGCCTTGGGCCCGAGCCCCAGATCGGCGAGGATCTGCGCCACCGCGAGCGGATGCGTGATGTACGGCTCACCGCTCTGGCGCGTCTGGCCGTCGTGGGCTTCGGAGGCGACGGTGTAGGCCCGCTCGATGATCGAGAGGTCGCCCTTGGGGTGATGCGTGCGCACCGTCCGCAGCAGCTGCTCGACATCGTCGCGCCGCGCGGAACGCGAGAAGATGCGCGGGACGAGCCTGCGCAGAGACGATGACTGCGCGGGGGGCGCGGTTTCGGTCATCCCGGTCCTCCCCCTCAGCTGGATCCGTTCATCTTACGCCCGCGGCGACGGCCCTCCCGCCGCTGGGAGTGCCGTCGCCGTCGGACGGTGCGGCGATCGCCGAGCGCTACGCGGGCACTCCCGCGCGCTCCCGCGCAGTGAGGACGCGCGCGTCGCGCGCCTTGATGCCGGACTCGTTCTCGCGCAGCAGCGAGTACAGCGGCGAGGCGACGAACAGGGTCGAGTACGCCGCCACGATCGTTCCGACGAAGATCGACAGGGAGAGGTCGGTGAGGGTCTGCGCGCCCACCCACACGAGTCCGATGAACAGGATCGCGCCGGTCGGCAGCACCGCGACGACGGTCGTGTTGATCGAGCGGATGAGGGTCTGGTTCACGGCGAGGTTGACGGATTCGCCGAACGTGCGCCCTGAGACCTCGCCGTCCTCATGCGTGTTCTCCCGGATCTTGTCGAAGACCACCGTGGTGTCGTACAGCGCGTACGACAGGATCGTCAGGAAACCGATCACGGCAGCAGGTGAGATCTCGAAGCCGCACAGCGCGTACACCCCGATGGTGATCACCAGGACATCGACCAGGCCGATGATCGCCGAGACGGACATCTTCCAGGTGCGGAAGTACAGCGCCAGGATCAGGAAGGTCAGCGCGAGGAAGATCGCGAGTCCCCACAGCGACTGGCGCGTCACATCCTCGCCCCAGCTGGGCCCGATGAACGAGGAGGTGACCTCGCTCGCCGGGACGCCGTACGCCTCCGCGAGGGCGGCGCTGACGGCCTGCGTCTCGTCGGTGGTGAGCTGATCGGTCTGCACCCGAACGGCGGTCGTGCCCACGGTGCTGATCTTCGTCGTCGCATCCGGGACCACCGACTGGACGGCGTCGGTGGCGACGAGCTGGTCCGGGTCGGTCACCCCCGACACCACGAACTGGGATCCGCCGGTGAACTCGATCGAGAACTGGATCGGGCGGAACAGCGGCACCAGGGCGGCGGCGATCACGAAGATCGCGGCGATGATGAACCACAAGCGCCGACGGCCCACGAAGGGGAAGGACGTCTTGCCGGAGTAGAGGTCGTTGCCGAACTGGCTCATGCGGCCCATCAGCGGGTCCCCTCCGTGTCGTCCGCAGACGGTTCGGCTCCTGCGGAGCCGCCGCTGGTCTTCTTCGCGGCCGCGAGCTCGGCCTGCTTGCGCTCGGCGATGGTCTGCCGTCGCTCCGCCTCACCGCGGGACTTCGCCGTGCGCCGCCCCGCCGCCGTCGCAGTGGTGATCGCCGGAGCGCGGAACTGCGCGCGACCGCGATACACGGCGCCGAGCGCATCCGGATCCAGTCCGGAGAGCGGATGCCCCGATCCGAAGAACTTCGTGCGCGCGAGCAGCTGCATCACCGGGTGGGTGAACAGGATGAAGATGAGCACGTCGATCGCCGTGGTGAGCCCCAGCGTGAAGGCGAAGCCCTTCACGGTGGCGTCGGCGAGGATGTACAGGACGATCGCGGCGAGGATGTTGATCGACTTCGAGATGTAGATCGTGCGCTTGGCACGACCCCAGCCGTCCTCGACGGCTCCGGTGATCGACTTGCCGTCTCGCAGCTCGTCTCGAATCCGCTCGAAGTACACGATGAACGAGTCCGCCGTAAATCCGATGGTCACGATCAGGCCCGCGACGCCGGCGAGTGACAGGCGGAAGCCCATGCGCCAGGCCAGGATGCACAGCGTGATGTAGGTGAGCACGCCCATCACCGCCAGCGAGGCGATGATCACGAAGCCGAGCGCGCGGTACACGATCAGCGAGTAGATCGCCACGAGCGCCAGACCGATCAGGCCCGCGATGAGGCCGATCTGCAGCTGCTGGGACCCGAGGGTCGCCGAGATCGTGTCGGAGCTGACGACCTGGAAGCTGAGCGGCAGTGCGCCGTACTTGAGCTGATCGGCGAGGGCCTTGGCGGTGTCCTGCGTGAAGCTGCCGGTGATGCTCGGATCGCCCCCGAGGATCACCGCGTTCATCGACGGTGCCGAAAGGACCGAGCCGTCCAGCACGAAGGCGAACTGGTTCAGCGGCGGGTCTGCGCCGAACAGGCGCTGGCTGATCTCGCCGAACGTCTTCGTCCCGGCGTCGTCGAACTTGAGGTTGACCGACCACTGACCGTTGGTCTGCTGGAGGCCGAACGTCGCGTCGTCGATCGACGTGCCGTCCAGCTCGACCGGCCCGAGGATGTACTTGGCCGATCCGTCGGCCTCGCAGGTGATGAGCGGCTGATCCTTCGGCGCGTTCGCCGGGTCGTTCGCCGGGTCGGCGCAGTCGTAGACCGAGAACTGCGCGAGCAGCGCCGGCGTGATCCAGGACGGGTCGCTGCCGTTGGTCGGCGAGGCAGTCGGGGTCGACGGGAGCGACGGGTCGGGCGTCGGGTA
The DNA here is from genome assembly GCF_900100885.1 of Microbacterium pygmaeum. Classification (NCBI taxonomy): domain Bacteria; kingdom Bacillati; phylum Actinomycetota; class Actinomycetes; order Micrococcales; family Microbacteriaceae; genus Microbacterium; species Microbacterium pygmaeum. The sequence continues at coordinate 2,646,636 of NZ_LT629692.1, read as the reverse complement.
CGGGGTCTGCTTGCCGTCATCGCCCACGTAGGACGTTGCCGGGTTGCCGGTGTAGAGCACGGCGCGCAGCTGGAGCTGCGCCGAGGCCTCGATCCGCTGACGGGTGGCCTCGTCGGCCTGCCCCGGGATCTGCACGACGATGTTCTTGCCACCCTCGGTGGTCACATCCGCCTCGCCGACACCGGAGGCGTCGACACGCTGGCGGATGATCGTGACCGCCTGGTTCATCTGATCGGTGGTCGGATCCGCGCCGTCCGAGGTCTGCGCCTCGAGGATGATCTGCGTCCCGCCCTGCAGGTCGAGGGCGAGCTCGGGGCTCCACGAGCTTCCTTTGAACACGTAGACGCCGAGGGCGTTGATACCGAACAGGAGGGCGGTGATGACCAGCAGGCCGGTCAGCGCTCGCCAGGCATGCCGGACGGGGGTGGATGTCGCCACGAGGGGTCAGCTTTCTGGAACGCCCGGAGAGGGCGGGCGGTTCAGGCCTGGGGCTTTGAGCCGGTGTCGGAGTCGGGTTCGGTCGCCGACTTCTTCTGCTCTTCCGCACGAGCGTGGTCGTCGCTGATGGAGGAGATGTACCCGCCGGCCACGCCCTCGACGTACTCTTCGTGGCTCTCCTCGGCCTCGATGAACTCGTCTTCGGTGACGGTCCCCTCGGTCGGGTTGACGACCCGCAGGATCGCCTGGCTGTGCACGCGGATCTCCACGCCCGGAGCGATCTCGACGACGGCCGGCTGGTCGAGGTTGTCCGGGTCGAACTCAACGATGGTGCCGTACAGGCCCCCCTGCATCAGGACCTCCGCGCCGGGGATGGTCTGTCGGGCCTTCGACTCCTGCTCCGCCTTCTGCTTCTGCATGCGACGGCGCGAGCTCCAGAACATGAAGATCAGCAGCACGACGAGCAGGATGATGAGGCCGTAGTTGGCGAAGAACGACGCGAAGTCCATGGAGGTGAGATCACCTTTCAGATGTGGCACGTCGTGGCGACGCTGCCGTGCAAGAGGGAGTGAGGCGAGAGCCTTCAGCGATTATAGGTCATCGAATCTGAGCGCCGACTCGGCGTGGGCGACGCCCAGATGCGCGTATGCCTCGGGCATCGCGATGCGACCTCGCGGGGTCCGGCCCATGAATCCGATCCGCACCAGATAGGGCTCGACGACCGATTCGATGGTCTCGGGCTCCTCGCCGACGGCGACGGCGAGTGTGCTCAGCCCGACCGGTCCCCCGCGGAATCTGCGGACCAGTGCATCCAGGACGGCGCGGTCGAGGCGGTCCAAGCCGATCGAGTCGACATCGTACAGGTCCAGCGCGGCATCCACCGTTGCGGTGTCGCCGTCGCCGCCGCGCACGATGATGAAATCGCGCACTCGGCGTAGGAGACGATTGGCGATGCGCGGGGTGCCTCGTGAGCGGCGCGCGATCTCCGCCCGGGACGGCCGGGGCAGGTCGACGCCGAGCATGATCGCCGAGCGCTCGATGACGCGTTCCAGCTCCTCGGGTTCGTAGTACTCGAGGTGCGCCGTGAAGCCGAACCGGTCGCGGAGCGGGTTGGGCAGCAGCCCCGAGCGGGTGGTCGCGCCCACCAGGGTGAACGGGGCGAGATCCAGCGGGATGCTCGTGGCGCCCGCGCCCTTGCCGACCATGATGTCGATGCGGAAGTCCTCCATCGCGAGGTAGAGCATCTCCTCGGCCGAGCGCGCCATCCGGTGCACCTCGTCGATGAACAGCACTTCACCGGAGGTCAGGCTCGACAGGAGGGCGGCCAGGTCGCCGGCGTGCTGGATCGCGGGACCGCTGGACAGACGCAGCGGGCGGCCGCTCTCGTGGGCGACGATCATCGCCAGCGTGGTCTTGCCCAGGCCCGGCGGGCCGGAGAGCAGGATGTGATCTGCCGGCCGCTGCTGGATCCGCGCGGCATCCAGCAGCAGCTGCAGTTGGCCGCGGACCTTCTGCTGGCCGACGAACTCCGCGAGCGAGGTGGGGCGCAGGGCGCCCTCGATCGCGAGTTCGGTGTCGTCGACCGGTTCGTCGGCGTCCCGGATCTCATCCACCGGCATGCTCCTTGCGAGCAGGTCCGAGCGCTGCCAGCGTCAGCCGCAGCAGCGAGGGGACGGAGGAACGGTCTGCGTCGGATGCGTCTTCGAGCACGGATGCCACGGCCTCGGTCGCTGCACGGTCGTTCCATCCGAGGCCGACGAGGGCCTGTGCGACCTGGGTGGCCACGTCCGGCGCGACACCGGCGCGCGGTCTCCCGGGCGAAGCGGGGGGCGCCAGTTTGCCGGTGAGCTGCACGACGATCAGCTTCGCGGTCTTCGGCCCGATGCCGCTCACGCGGCGGAACGGCGCGTCATCGTCGGCGGCGACGGCCTGGGCGATCTGGGAGACGCCGAGTGAGGAGAGCACACCCAGGGCGGATTTGGGTCCGACGCCGGTGACGCCGAGGAGCTGGGTGAACACCACCAGCTCCTCTCTGGTCTCGAACCCGAACAGCGACAGGGCGTCCTCGCGGACGATGAGGTGCGTGTGCAGGAAGACCTGCTCGTCGGGGTCGGTCGCTGCGGCGAGGTGCGGTGCGACCGCGACGGCGAGCCCGACACCGCCGACCTCGACCACGATCTGATCGCCGTCGACATGCAGTGCGCGACCGCGCAGTGAAGAGATCATGAGCCGAGCCTAGAACTGCGTTCGCAGTTTTGTTCGATCGACACGCTCCGGCGGGCGCACTGCAGGCGCCTATCGGCGGGCGAGGCGCTCCGCATCGGCCCAGGCGCGCTGCGCCGGGGTCAGGGCACCAGCGGCCGGCGATACCGCGGCTCCCCCGCGCCAGGCGTGGCAGAGGGCCAGCGCGAGCGCGTCGGCCGCATCGGCGGGTTGTGGAAGCGCGTCGAGGCGCAGGATGCGCGCGACCATCGTCTGCACCTGTCGCTTGTCGGCGGCGCCGTAGCCGGTGACCGCCGCCTTGACCTCGGTGGGCGTGTGCGTGCTGGCCGCCAGCCCGCGCTCGCCCGCGATCAGCAGCGCGATGCCGCTGGCCTGCGCAGTGCCCATGACCGACTGCCGGTTGTGCTGGGAGAAGACCCGCTCGACCGCGACGACGCTGGGCTCGTGCTCGTCGATCACGGCACGGATGCCGGCCGCGATCGTGGCCAGACGACGTTCGATGGGCTCGCCCGGATCGGAGCGGATCACGCCGACGTGCACGAGCGTGGCCGATCGGTTGGACGCGACGTCCACGACGCCGACGCCGCACCGGGTCAGGCCGGGGTCGATTCCGAGAACGCGCAACGCAGCTGCCACTCCCCCACGGTAGGCGTCACCGCCGCCGCGAGAGCGTGCGGCGCGCCCTCGCGGGCGACACCGGCGACGAGCTCGCGTCAGTCCTCGTTCTCCTCGAGCTCGGCCTGGACCTCGGCGGTCAGGTCGAAGTTGCTGTAGACGTTCTGCACGTCGTCGCTGTCCTCGAGCGCGTCGATCAGCCGGAAGACCTTGCGCGCGGTGTCCGCGTCGACTTCGACCTTGAGCCCCGGGACGAACTCGACATCGGCCGACTCGTAGTCGATGCCGGCATCCTGCAGCGCCGAGCGGACCGAGACGAGGTCGCTGGCCTCGGTGATCACGCCGAAGCCGTCGCCGTGCGGCTCGATCTCCTCGGCACCGGCTTCGAGGACGGCGAGCATCACGTCATCCTCTGATGCGCTCTCGCCCGAGACGACGATCACGCCCTTGCGATGGAAGTTGTACGAGACGCTGCCCGGGTCGGCCATCGTGCCGCCGTTGCGCGTCATGGCCGTTCGCACCTCGGCTGCGGCGCGGTTCTTGTTGTCGGTGAGGCACTCGATCAGCAGGGCGACGCCGTTCGGGCCGTAGCCCTCGTACATGATCGTCTGGTAATCGACGGACTCGCCTGTGAGTCCCGCGCCGCGCTTGACCGCACGGTCGATGTTGTCGTTGGGGACCGAGGTCTTCTTGGCCTTCTGGATGGCATCGACCAGGGTCGGGTTCCCCGAGAGGTCGGCGCCGCCGATCTTGGCCGCGACTTCGATGTTCTTGATGAGCTTGGCGAACGACTTGGCGCGGCGGGAGTCGATGACCGCCTTCTTGTGCTTCGTCGTCGCCCACTTGGAGTGGCCGGACATGCGCTCCAGTTTACGCGGGGAGCGGCGGCGCGCTCACATCCATGTCAGCTCACGATCTTCTGGAGCGTCCGCAGATTGCGGTTGGTCGTGGACTCCCGGTACGTCTTCTTGGACAGGAGCCGCCCGAACGGCGTGTCGACCGTCGTGCCCTTGACCGGATGCCAGTACACGACGCCGGTCCCGCGAGCCACCGGATCCGCGTCTGGATCGAGTTCGGGTGCCGCGGCGAGGATCTCGATGAGGACCGCCTCGTCGGATGCGAACACCACGTAGGGCTGTCTCGAGGCATCCGCGGCGTCGAACGGGAACGCCTCGACCGCCTGAGCGACCGCCGCCCTGGTCACCAGCACGATCCACGCGTCGTAGCCGAACCGATCTCGCAGCGCCTTCTCGATCTTCGTCTTGAGCGCAGGCGCGGCGGCGGTACTGGAGAAGACCACGTTGCCGCTGGCCAGGACCGTGCGCACGTCCGTGAATCCCAGCTGGTCGAAGAGGTCGCGCAGATCGGCGGAGCGAACGGTGATGCCGTTCACGTTCACGCCGCGAAGCAGCGCAACCCACGTCGTCATGGCGCCATGGAATCAGACCGCGCGCACCATGTCGAGGAACAACTCGTGGAAGCGGCGCTCGCCGGTGACCTCCGGGTGGAACGACGTGCCCAGCATCCGGGCGGTGCGCACCGCGACGACTCGCCCGTCGTCCAGGCTCGCGAGCGCCTCGACACCCTCGCCCACATCACGCACGAGCGGTGCCCGGATGAAGATCGCGTGGACGGGCGGTGCGCCGAGGGCGGGCACGTGCAGATCGGTCTCGAACGAATCGACCTGGCTGCCGAAGGCGTTCCGCTGCACCGTCACGTCCAGGCCGCCGAACGTCTGCTGACCTTCGATGCCGTCGGTGATCCGGTCGGCGAGCAGGATCAGCCCGGCGCAGGTGCCGTACACGGGCAGGCCGGACTCGATGGCGCCGCGGATCGGCCGCTGCATCCCGAACGCGCGCGAGAGTTTGTCGATGACGCTGGATTCTCCGCCCGGCAGGACGAGGCCGTCCACCTGGTCGAGTTCCTCGGGGCGTCGGACGAGGACGACGTCGGCACCGAGGTCGCGCAGCACCGAGGCGTGCTCGCGGACGTCGCCCTGCAGGGCGAGCACTCCGACCCGAGGGCTACCAGCCACGCTCGGCGAGGCGGTGCGGGGCGGGCAGGTCGCTCACGTTGATGCCGACCATCGCCTCGCCGAGCCCGCGCGAGACCTGGGCGATCACGGCGGCGTCGTCGAAGAATGTCGTGGCCTTCACGATCGCGGCGGCGCGCTCAGCCGGGTTGCCGGACTTGAAGATCCCCGAGCCCACGAACACGCCGTCGGCACCGAGCTGCATCATCATCGCGGCATCGGCCGGAGTGGCGACGCCGCCTGCGACGAACAGCACCACCGGCAGCTTCCCGGTCTCGGCGATCTCGGCGACCAGGTCGTAGGGGGCCTGCAGCTCTTTGGCCGCGACGTACAGCTCGTCCTTGGTCATCGAGCGCAGCACGTTGATCTCGCTGGAGATCTTGCGGATGTGCTTGGTGGCCTCAGAGACATCTCCGGTGCCGGCCTCGCCTTTGGACCGGATCATCGCGGCGCCCTCGTTGATGCGCCGGAGCGCCTCGCCGAGATTGGTCGCGCCGCAGACGAAGGGGACGGTGAAGCCCCACTTGTCGATGTGGTTGACGTAGTCGGCGGGTGAGAGCACTTCGGACTCGTCGATGTAGTCGACACCGAGCTCCTGCAGCACCTGCGCCTCGACGAAGTGCCCGATCCTGGCCTTGGCCATCACCGGGATCGAGACGGCCTCGATGATGCCGTCGATCATGTCGGGGTCGCTCATGCGCGACACCCCGCCCTGCGCGCGGATGTCTGCGGGGACGCGCTCGAGTGCCATCACCGCGACGGCGCCGGCGTCCTCGGCGATCTTGGCCTGCTCGACGGTGACGACGTCCATGATGACGCCGCCCTTGAGCATCTCTGCCAGGCCGCGCTTGACGCGACCGGTTCCGGTGTCCACTGTGCTCACGAGAGGCTTCCTTCCAACGACGTCTTTTGACCTAGGCCAAACGCTAGCATGTACCACCATAGGCTCGAGGGCGGGAGCGTCAGGCATGGAGCTGGAGATCAGCGGTCGCTCCGCGGCGGAGATCGCGAGCAGTCTGCGAACGCTCGTCGAGCGCGGGATGCTGCCGCCGGGCGGATCCCTGCCCTCCGTGCGCGCCCTCGCCGACCGGCTCGGCGTGAATCGGAACACGGTCGTGGCCGCCTACGGCGAACTGGCGCGTGCGGGGGTGGTGGAAAGCCGCGGTCGCGGCGGCACCCGGGTCCTCGATCGCGCGGAGGTCGCCCAGGAGGGCTTCGCGGCAGACACGGTGTTGCGCGACGTCGGGACCGGAAACCCCGACCCCGATCTGATCCCGGGTTTCCTCCCCGCACTCACCGCGATGGCCGGGCGCCCCGTGCTCTACGGCGAGCCTGTGATCGATCCGGGGCTGGAGCGGTGGGCGACCGCGTGGATGAGCGAGGACCTCGCCCCCTCGGCACCGGCTAGGCTCACGATCACCAGCGGCGCGGGAGACGCGGTCGAGCGCCTGTTCGCGGATGTCCTCACCCGTGGCGACGCCGTCGCGCTGGAAGACCCGTGCTTCCTGACGAGCATCCACACGGTGCGTCTGGGCGGGTACCGGCCGGTGCCGGTCCCGGTCGACGATCAGGGGATGACCGTCGACGGGCTCAGAGCCGCGCTCCAGCAGGGGGTGCGGGCCGTCCTGTGCACGCCGCGCGCGCAGAACCCCACGGGGGCGAGCCTGTCCGCGGATCGCGCCGAAGCCCTCCGCGACCTGCTGCGCGAGCATCCGTACGTGCTGGTCATCGAAGACGACCACTTCTCGATGCTCTCGCGCGCTCCCTTGCACTCCCTGATCGGGCCGGAGCACCGCCGCTGGGCGCTCATCCGGTCGGTCTCGAAGTTCCTCGGACCCGACATGTGCCTGGCGGTCACCGCATCCGATCCCGACACGGCCGACCGCCTCGCGACGCGGCTGACACCCGGCACCACGTGGGTGAGCCATCTGCTGCAGCGGCTGACGCACACCCTGGTGGCCGACCCGGCGGTGACCGAGGGCATCGCCCGCGCATCCGCCCATTACGCCGAGCGCAATGCCTCCTTCGCCGACCGACTCACCGCGCACGGCGTCCCCACGCGCGCTGGTGACGGGTTGAACCTCTGGGTGGCGCTGCCCGTGCCGGCGCGCGCGGTGACGCAGCAGCTCATGCGTCGGGGGTGGCTGGCGCGCAGCGGCGATGAGTTCGTGCTCTCGGACGCGTCTTCGGCTCGGCGGCTTCGTCTGACCGTGCACGATCTCGACGATACTGAGGCCGAGCAGCTCGCAGCCGACATCGCAGCCGCGGTGCGGGCTGTGCGCGGCCGGCCCGTGCGGGCCGAGGTGGGATGATCGAGCGGTGAAGATCCTCTCCATCCAGTCCGCGGTCGCCTACGGCCATGTCGGCAACTCCGCAGCGGTGTTCCCGCTGCAGCGGATCGGCGTGGAGGTGCTGCCGGTGTACACGGTCAACTTCTCCAACCACACCGGCTACGGCGCCTGGCGTGGCCCGATGATCAGTCCGGACGACGTGCGCGACGTGATCACCGGCATCGGCGAGCGCGGCGTCTTCCCCGAGATCGACGTGGTGCTCTCCGGCTATCAGGGCGGCGAGGGGATCGCCCAGGTGATCCTGGAGGCGGTGGCGCAGGTGAAGGCCGCGAATCCGGCCGCCGTGTACGCCTGCGATCCGGTGATGGGCAATGCGAAATCCGGATGCTTCGTCGCGCCGGCGATCCCGGTGCTGCTGCGGGATCGGGTCATTCCCGCCGCCGACATCATCACACCGAACCAGTTCGAGCTGGGCTATCTCACCGGCACCGAGCCGGACACGCTCGAATCCACGCTCGCCTCGGCCGACGCCGCGCGTGCGATGGGACCGAGCACGGTCCTGGTGACCAGCGTCGAGCGTCCGGATCGCGAAGCGGGCACCATCGAGATGCTCGTGGTCACAGGTGAGGGCGCGTGGATCGTGCAGACCCCCCTGCTGCCGATGAAGGCCAATGGGTCCGGCGACGTGACCGCGGCGCTGTTCACCGCCCACTTCGTCTCCAGCGGCGACGCGGCCGATGCGCTGGCGCGCACCGTGTCGAGCGTCTACGACCTGCTGGAGCTCACCTACGAGTCGGGTGAGCGCGAACTGCAGCTCGTCGAGGCGCAGGAGTCCTACGCGCGACCGCGCATGCAGTTCGCCCCGCGGCGCGTGCGCTGAACTCAGGCGGGCCAGGCGTCCGCGATCGCGATCCGGACGTCCCCCAGCAGCTGCGGCAGCGCCTTGGTCTTGGCGATGATCGGGAAGAAGTTCGCGTCCGATGCCCACCGCGGCACGATGTGCTGGTGCAGGTGTCCGTCGACGCCGGCTCCGGCGATGGCGCCCTGGTTCATGCCGATGTTGAATCCGTCGCACCGCGACACCGTGCGCAGCACCCGCATCGCGGTCTGGGTGAGCGCGCCGATCTCGGCGACCTCCTCCGCGGTTGCTTCGTCGTACGTCGAGATGTGGCGGTACGGGCACACCAGCAGGTGTCCGGAGTTGTACGGGAACAGGTTCAGCAGCACATAGGCGCTCCGACCGCGCGCAACGATCAGGCCGTCTTCGTCGGACTTGTCCGGCGCCGCGCAGAACGGGCAGACATCGCGCAGCGGTTGCGGACCTGCCGCGATGTACGCCATCCGGTGCGGGGTCCACAGACGCTGGAACTCGTCGGGCACGCCCGGGAGGGTCGCGGCGTCCTCGAGCGGCCGGTCCGCGGCATCCGTCACGCGAAGTCCTCCGCCGTGCTCACCAGCGCATGCGAATCGATGGCGGAACGGATGCGGCGCACGGCGTCCGCGATCGGCACGCCGTTCTCCTGGCTTCCGTCACGGAATCGGAACGAGACCGTGCCGGCCGCGCGGTCCTGCTCCCCCACGATCAGGATGAGCGGCACCTTGCCGGTCGTATGGGTGCGGATCTTCTTCTGCATGCGCTCGTCCGAGTGATCGACCTCGGCGCGCACCTCCTCGGCGCGCAGCGCCTGGATGACCTCGTCGAGGTAGTCGCCGTACTGCTCCGCCACCGGCACACCCACGACCTGCACCGGCGAGAGCCACACCGGGAAGTCGCCGGCATAGTGCTCCAGGAGGATGGCGAAGAAACGCTCGATCGAACCCATCAGGGCACGGTGGATCATGACGGGGCGCTTCTTCTGGCCGTCGCGATCGGTGAACTCCAGGTCGAACCGTTCGGGCAGGTTGAAATCCAGCTGCACGGTCGACAGCTGCCACGTGCGGCCGATCGCGTCCTTCACCTTGAGATCGATCTTCGGTCCGTAGAAGGCGGCCTCACCAGGCACTTCGGTGAGCTTCAGTCCGCTGGCCAGCGCCACTCGACGCAGGGCATCGGTCGCCTCGGCCCAGTGCTCCTCGTCGCCGATCCACTTCGACTTCTCGTCGTCGCGCATCGACAGTTCCAACTCGAAGTCGCTGAGCCCGAAGTCGCGCAGCAGGGACAGCACGAACTCCAACACCTCGGAGACTTCGCCCTCCAGCTGCTCGGGGGTCACGAACAGGTGCGCGTCGTCCTGGGTGAACCCGCGCACGCGGGTGAGTCCGTGCAGGGCTCCGGAAAGCTCGTTGCGGTAGACGGTGCCGTTCTCGGCCAGCCGCATCGGCAGATCGCGGTAGCTGCGGGCGCGCTCGCGGTAGATCAGGATGTGCATCGGGCAGTTCATCGGCTTGAGGTAGTAGTCGACGCCCTGCTTGGTGATCTCGCCGCTCTCGTCGCGCTCCTCGTCCATGCGGATCGGCGGGAACATGCCCTCGGCGTAGGTGACGAGGTGATTCGACTCGATGAACAGGTCGCGCTTGGTGATATGCGGGGTGTACACGTAGGTGTAGCCGGCGGCGCGGTGACGGCGCAGCGCATGCTGCTCCATCTCCTGGCGCACGATCCCGCCGCGCGGGTGCCAGACCGACAGGCCGGAGCCGATCTCCTCCGGGAACGAGAACAGATCCAGCTCCTTGCCCAGACGCCGGTGGTCGCGTTTGGCCGCCTCGGCAAGGCGCTCCTGGTACGCGCGCAACGCATCCTTCGAGGGCCACGCGGTGCCGTAGATGCGCTGCAGCTGCGGATTCTTCTCACTCCCCCGCCAGTACGCGGCGGCGATGCGGGTGAGGTCCCATCCGTTGCCGATCAGCCGGGTGCTCGGCAGGTGCGGCCCGCGGCAGAGGTCCTTCCAGACCGTCTCGCCGTCACGGTTCACGTTGTCGTAGATCGTGAGCTCTCCCGCGCCGACCTCGACGGAAGCGCCCTCCGCCGCTTCTTTCGAACCGCCCTTCAGCCCGATGAGCTCGAGCTTGAACGGCTCCGCTGCCAGCTCGGCCCGCGCCTCTTCGTCTGTCACTACGCGGCGGACGAACCGCTGACCCTCGCGGATGATGCGCTGCATCTCCTTGTCGATGGCCTTGAGGTCCTCCGGGGTGAACGACTCCTCCACCGCGAAGTCGTAGTAGAAGCCGTCGGTGATGGGCGGACCGATGCCGAGGTTGGCCTGCGGGTTGATGCGCTGCACGGCCTGGGCGAGCACGTGTGCGGCGGAGTGGCGCAGGATCTGCAGGCCGTCGTCGCTGTCGATGGTGACCGGCTCGACGACATCGGACTCATCGACGGTCGTCGCGAGGTCTTTCAGCTCGCCGTTCACACGGAGGGCGACGACGCTGCGGTCGGGGAAGAGGCGGAAACCGTCGGCGGGGTAGGACGCGTCCGACGGGAGGGTGACGTCAGTCAAGGAACTCTCCAGAAGATGGCTCGGATGGGAGGCTGCTCAGCTTCGGGCGCATGCGCACCCTGCCCGCTCAGGCGCCGAGCGTTCGCGTGGCTGTCACCGCGACGGCGGTCGCGGTCGACGGCAGGCGTGGTTCCATGCCGCCAGTCTAGTTCGCGGTCGGCGCTCGCCGCGTGGAGGCTGCGCCTCGCAACGCCCCGGTGGGCGGCGCACGATGATGGATGCTGTGAAGCTCGCGGTCATCGGCGTGGTCCTGCTCGTCGCCGGGGGCGTCGCGGTCACCACCGGCGCGCTGCCCGTCGCAGAGGCCGCGGGGATCATCGAGCGCGTCTGGCCCATCCTGCTGTTCGTCGTCGCGGTCACGATCACCGCCGAGCTGGCATCCACGGCCGGCGTGTTCGACGTCGCAGCATCCGCCCTCGCCCGCTTCGGTCGGGGACGGACGTGGTCGCTGTGGCTGCTGGTGGTCCTGCTGGCCGTCCTCGCCACGGCGTTCCTGTCGCTGGATACGACCGCCGTCCTGCTGACCCCCGTCGTGGTCGTCGTCGCTCGGGCCCATCGCCTCGACCCGCTGCCGTTCGCCTTCACCACCGTCTGGCTGGCCAACACGGCCTCGCTCGTGCTGCCGGTGTCGAATCTGACCAATCTGCTCGCGGTGCATCGGCTCGGCGGTGCCGACACGGCGTTCTTCGTCGCCCTGCTCGGGCCCTCCGCGCTCGTCGCGATCCTCGTTCCCGTCGGGATCCTCGGGCTCGTGCACAGACGCGCCCTGCGCGGTCGCTACGAGGCGGCGCCGCCCCCGCGGGTCGAGGATCGAGTCCTGCTGGTCGCGGCGTCGGTGATCGTCCTCGCGCTCCTGCCGCTCCTGGTGTCGGGCGTCGCCGTGTGGATCCCCGCCGTGGTCGCATCCGTCGTGCTGGGCGGATTCTTCGTCTGGCGGTCGCCGCGCACCCTTCGGTTCGCGCTCGTGCCCTGGCAGCTGCTGGTGTTCGCGTCCGGGCTCTTCCTCGCGGTCGGAGCCGTCCAAGCGCTCGGCTCCGGCGCGATCCTCGACGTGGTGGCCGGCCGCGGCGAGGACCTGATCTCCCTCTGGCAGCTCGCCGCGGCGGGCATGGTCGGCGCGAACGCGATCGACAACCTCCCCGCCTATCTCGCTCTGGAACCGACCGCCGAGACTCCCCTGCGCCTGGCAGCGCTGCTGATCGGCGTGAACGCCGGGTCGCTGATCACGCCGTGGGCGTCCCTGGCGACGCTGCTGTGGCACCAGAGGCTCGTGTCGGTCGGTGTCGAGGTGCCGTGGCGGCGCTCCATGCTGCTGGGTGTGATCGCCGCTCCCGCCACGGTGGGCCTGGCGGTTCTGCCGCTCGCGATGCGCTGAGCCGGATGCGCCCGGTCACAGGTGCTTGAGGGCCTCGCGGCGGCTCAGGGGACTCAGCGGATGACTGTCGGCGTAGGCGAGCACCCAGTCGGGATCCACCCGTGCATATTCGCGCAGTGCCCAGCCGATCGCCTTGCGCAGGAAGAACTCCGGGTCCGCGATGCTGGGCTCGATCAGCTCCGCGAGGAGCGCGGCGTCCACGCGGTCGCGACGGCCGAGCTGGGACAGGATCGCTATCCGCCGCACCCAGAGATCGTCGTCCGCACTCCATACGCGCACGATCGCGGCGGCCTCGGCCGGAAATCGATCGTGCAGGTCGGCCATGCGATGCGCCAGCTCATCGGTGTAGTCCCACCACTGCCCCGTGCGGACCATGTGCACGATGAGCCCGACCGCGTCCGGATCGGCGGATGCCGGCGCCAGCCCCAGGAGCGCCATCGCCGCGTACCGCTCCTCGCGGTACTCGGCTGCGTCCCAGAGCTTGCGCGCGGCGGCGCGCAGGATGGCGGCTTCCGTCGTGGTGCTCGCCGCCGTCCGGGCGATCCGGCGGGCCTGCGGAACCGGCACGCCCAAGAAGGGCATCTCGGACTTCATGTACGCCTGCTGACCGGGAGCACGCGCGTCGTCAGCCCGGGCCCGGAGTCCTGCTCGGACAGCCGCGGTGAGCTCCCTCGTGCGCTTGTCCCCCATGCGTATCACGCTACTGCGCGACGGCTCGGGCATAGTGGGCGCATGCGAGAACTCTCCGCCGCCGACCTCGGCATGCTGCTGTCGGTGTTCGCCGTGCTGCTGATCGCGTTCGGGATCGATTTCCACGTGTCCAGGCGCTCGGCCCGCCAGCACCGTGGACGCGCCCTGTTCTTCGTCGGTGTCAGCCTGGTCGGCGAGGCGATGACGGCGCTGGCACTGGTGCTGACGTGGATCGCACTGTGGAGCCCCGCAGCGTGGGAGCAGATCGATGACCTCCTCGTCTTCATCCCCGGGTCGATCGCGGTGTTGTGTGCCGTGGTCCTGACCGGCGAGAAGACGGTCGGTCGTGTGCTGGCGGTCCGCGGCCACGGCGATGGGTCGACTTCCGACCGTTGAGACGTCCGGCCTCTGTCGGGCCCGCGCGAACGGGTGGACAATGTCGCACATGATCGAGGCGTCGCCTCCTGTCCCACCGGAGCCGGCGGATCAGCCGCTGTCCGGTGATCCGTCCGCCACCGATGCCGTCCTCGCCCGGCGCGCGCAGATCCTCGCGACCGAGCATTGGGGGCTGCTGGCTGCCCGCAGCACAGCGCAGAGCGAGGTGCTGACCCGCATCACGATCTTCCTCACCCTCGTCTCGGCGGGACTCGTCACGATCGGCCTTCTCGGCCAGGCATCGGGATTCCGCGACTGGTTCACCCCGGCCGTCCTCGGGATCCTCGCGTTCCTGTGCCTGATCGGCTTCATGACCGTCGTCCGGGTGATGAATGTCGGCGAGGAGGACATGATGTACGTCGTCGCGATGAACCGGCTGCGCGGCGCCTACGTCGACCTCGACCCGGCGATCGAGCGCTACTTCCTGGCATCCGTCACCGATGACGAAGAGGGCATGATGCGCACCTACTCGTTCCTGCGCCGCCGGGGCAGCAGCGTCTTCATCGGCAGTTCGGTGATGCTGCTGTTCGTGGTCGACGCCTGCGTCTTCGGCTTCTTCACCGGCGCCGTGGTCGCTGCGCTCGGCGGATCGATCGGATGGGCGGTGATCGCCGGGGTCGTCATCGGCCTGGGGTTGATCGCGGGGCTCGGGTGGTACGCGCTGGCGACCTTCGCAGGCACATGGCGGCGCTACATCCCGCTCAGGGCATCGACCGGACCGCCCGCGTTCTGGCGACCGTGATGCGATTCAGCGCGCGTGCGGCGTGCTCACGAGTGCGCGCGGGGGTGCGGACGACGCATCGGCAGGCGGTACATCACGGCGCCGACCGCGAGAGCGATCACGAGGATCGCCTGCTCGCCGACCCATGCTCCGGCGGTGCGCGCTGTGGTGGCTGCTGAATTCGTCATCGACATCACTCTCGAGTCTGCGGAGGTCGCCGAGGTGTCGACCTGATCCGTCACAGGGGGTTCGGAGAGCGGGCGTCATCGGATTGCACGATGACAGAGCGATCGCAACGTGCGTGGAAACGCAGAAAACCCCCGGGATTCCGGGGGTTTCAGTGTGCGCGATACTGGGATCGAACCAGTGACCTCTTCCGTGTCAGGGAAGCGCGCTACCGCTGCGCCAATCGCGCCCGTTCGGGCTATTCAGTTATGCAGGCGAGGTGGCGACGGGATTCGAACCCGTGTAAACGGCTTTGCAGGCCGGTGCCTAGCCGCTCGGCCACGCCACCGTGTGGATTGACCCCACGTGCTGGACTCCTCCGGAAAGGAACTCTGCACTCGAGCGGATGACGAGACTCGAACTCGCGACCCCAACCTTGGCAAGGTTGTGCGCTACCAACTGCGCTACATCCGCGTTCCCGGATCGCCCCGGGCACTCGTACGACTTTAGCCGATGATTTCGGACTCGCCAAACCAACACGGCCCGCGCGTGTCACGCCCGCGCCGGTTCGCTGGAACATCCGCCATCCGGTAACATCGGAACCCGGCCCGACAGGGTCATGGGCGATTGGCGCAGTTGGTAGCGCGCTTCCTTCACACGGAAGAGGTCGTCGGTTCGAGTCCGGCATCGCCCACCCCGCAGCTCCTCCTCAGCGTCAAAGCCAGCCCTGTTCCTCGGCCATCAGGGTCGCCTGCTGGCGCGTGCGGACGGCGAGTTTCGCGAGGATCGCCGAGACGTGATTTCGCACCGTTCCCGGCGCGAGCGAGAGGGTCCGCGCGATCTGGCCGGTCGTCTCCCCCCGGCGGCCCGCGCGCAGAACATCCAGTTCGCGATCCGTCAGCGGGCTGCGCCGGTCACTGAGCGCATCGGCTGCCACCTCCGGGTCGACGTACCGGGCGCCGGAGGCCACGCGACGGATCACGGCGGCCACCTCGTCGGCGCCGCGGGATTTCGGCAGGAACCCCGCGACTCCTGACGCGAGCGCCCTCCGCAGCACTCCTGGGCGCGCATGGCGTGTCACGACGACGCATCGGGTGGGGAGCACCCTTCGCAGTCGCTCGGCGACTTCGACGCCGTCCAAGCCCGGCATCTCGAGGTCGAGCAGGCAGACATCCGGCTTGACGCGCAGGGCCTCTGCGACAGCCGCCTCGCCGTCTGTGCATTCCGCGACGACCTCGATGTCCTCCTCCATCGCGAGGAGCGCGGCCAGCGCCGAGCGGATCATCACCTCGTCGTCGGCGATCAGCACCCGGATCACGGCGCGTCCTCCGGTCCCAGCGGAATCGTCATAACGACGGTGAACTCCTGCTTGTCCGAACGCACGTCCAGCACTCCACCGGCATCGGCGGCGCGACGGCGGAGGCCGTCCAGTCCCGAGCCGCCCTGGTCTGCGGGATGCTCGCCGCCGGCGTCGTTGGAGATCGCATACCGCCACCCTTCCGCCGTGCGGGTCAGGGACAGACGGGCCCAGGTGCCCGCGCCGTGTCGCAGCACGTTCGTGGTCGTCTCTCGGATGACCGGACCGAGAACGGATGCCGGTGCCTTCGCGGCATCCGGATCCACGGTCAATTCGGCCGACGTCCCGGCCGCCCGCAGCAGATCCACGGCGTTGGCCAGCTCGTCACCGAGCGGCACCGAGCGGAAGCGCAGCACCAGGTCCCGGGTGCCCTGCCGCGCCTCGTCGACACTGATCCGGCTCGCCCGCAGCTGCTCCAGTGCGGCCGGTGGATCCCGTTCCATCAGACGTTCGGCGAGCTCGAGCTGCAGGGCGATCACCTGGAGATGATGGCCCTGCAGGTCGTGGACGTCGGTGGCCACGCGCAGACGCTCCTGGGTGGCGGCCAGACGCGCCTCCGAAGCACGCGCACGGTCCAGGGTCAGCAGCACATCCCACCACCAGAGCGAGACGACGGTCATCGCCGGCAACAGTGCGGTGTACGCCGCCGGGAACCACCAGTTCGGCGCATCCGGATCGATGCTCAAGGCGATCGCGCCCATGCGCCCGTCGATGAAAGCGAGCAGGCCCAGCACCACGGTGACCGCCAGGACGATCCGCAGTCGCACCCCCGGCTGCCAGTTCAGCAGCACGAGCGACTGGAGCACCGGCAGGACCGCGATGACCCAGACCCCGGTGACCACCCCCGCTGCGACGCCGTACGCGACGGCGACCAGGAGCGGCGCGATCAGTCGCCGCCAGTGGGCCAGCGCGGCGGTTCCCTCGACCCGATGCCGGTAGTCCAGGAGGAGGGGCACGGTTGAGGCCGACCACACGAGCCCGCCGACCGTGACGACGGCGAGGGTCGCATCGCGACGGTCGACCTCGAGGAGAGCGGCGGCCCACAGCCCGACGATGACCACCTCGAAGAAGAGGATGGCCGTCACCGTGTACCACCAGGTCGCCGAGACCCCCCGATCGAGACGACGAGTCCCCCGCCTGGCGGCAGAGTCCTGCCCGGCAGGATCGGGAGCACGAGGAGTCACCCGTCCACCATATGGCGGTGACAATTGTCACCTTTCGGACGTGCGAACCGCCCGCACCGCGATGACACCGGACACTTCCGGTGCGGGATGCCGGCCGATGAACTGGATGCATCGCGAGCGGCTCCCACATCCGGTGGCCGTCGCTGATCCCCAGGAGGAAGACATGACCCCCGTCGAATGGTTCCAGAGCGTCGTCGCACAGGTGCCGGAGCTGGTGCAGCCGTTGATCGTCGCGCTCGCCGGCGCGGTGCCCTTCATCGAGGGGGAGGGTGCGGTGGCCATCGGCATCATCGGCGGCATCAACCCGATCGTGGCTGCCGGCGCGGCGATGGCCGGAAACTTCCTCTGCGTCGCGGTCCTCGTGCTGCTCAGCTCGCGGGCGCGCACGGCGGTGGTCTCGCGGACGCGTCAGCGCTCCGCGGTGCCGGCAACTGGCGGGCCGTCCATGGAATCGGGTGAGGGACCGGCCGCCGACCGGCTCGCGGGTGCGCCGGATGCTGCCGCCTCACCGCGTTCGCAGAAGTTCCAGCGCGCCTTCGAGCGGTATGGAGTCCCCGGGGTCAGCCTGCTCGGCCCGCTCCTGCTTCCCACCCAGTTCACCGCGACGATGCTGGCCGCCGCGGGCATCGGCAGGGCTCGCATCCTGGTATGGCAGGCTGTCGCGATCATCGGCTGGACCACCCTGGTCGCACTGCTGATCTCGGGCGTGCTCAACGCCGTCGGCTGACCGGTACGGGCGGCCGGGTCGGGGGGTCTGGCCCTGCGATCCGGCCGCCGCAGGCGCGGACGCGTCAGTTCCCGACGGCCCAGCCGTACCGCCGATGCAGCGCGTCCGCGACGCGTACGAATCGGTCCGGATCCAGAGCGGACGCCTCGCGCCGCATGCCCTTGGCATGCACGCTGTACACCTGTTCGATGTCGACCCAGGAGGGTCGCCCTTGCGCGTCCCACGGCCCGCTCCCGATCGCGAGGAAGTCGCGCTGTCCGTCGTGCGCCTTGCTGGTCAGCCGGACCGCGAACACCCGGGAGTCATCCTGCCGGCCGACGACGAGCACCGGCCGGTCCTTGCCGCGTCCGTCGTTCTCCGCGTAGGGGACCCACGTCCAGACGATCTCGCCGGCGTCCGGATCGCCGTCCGGATGCGGCGCGTACGAGAGCCGCAGGCCGTCGCGTCGCGGTGGAGCGATCTCCACCGTCGCGGTGTCGCCGCCCCGCGCCGGAGCCGTCTGATCGGACGGCGGGCGTGCGGGCGCGACAGTTGCGGCGGTGCTCGCGCCGGCGCCACTGGAGAACAGTCGCGCGATCGCGCCCAGGAATCCGGATGTTCGGGTCACATCAGCGACCCTAGCGAACGGGCCCGCCATGCAGCGCGGAAGGGGCGCCGCGACCGAAGTCGCGACGCCCCTTCCGAGGACCGATTGCTGAGATCAGGCCTTGACGTCGGCGAGGACGTAGCCCTCTTCGCCGTGCACGACGGTGTCGATGCCGGCGATCTCGTCTTCGTTCTTCACGCGGAAGCCGATCGTCTTCTCGATCGCGAAGCCGATGACGTAGGCCAGCACGAAGGAGTAGACCAGGACCGAGACGGCGGCGATCGCCTGGACGAGCAGCTGCGTGCCGTCGCCCGAGAAGAACAGGCCGGTGCCGTTGGCCAGGAACCCGAGGTACAGGGTTCCGATCAGACCGCCGACGAGGTGGATGCCCACGACGTCCAGCGAGTCGTCGAAGCCGAGCTTGAACTTCAGCTCGATCGCCAGGGCGCAGACCGCGCCGGCGATGATGCCGAGCACGATGGCCCAGAACGGGGTCAGCGAACCACAGGCCGGGGTGATCGCGACAAGACCCGCGACGGCACCGGACGCGGCGCCGACCGAGGTGGGCTTGCCGTCCTTGATCTTCTCGACGACCAGCCAGGCGAGCAGCGCCGCGGCGGGAGCGGCGATCGTGTTGACGAAGGCGATGGCCGCGGTGTTGTCGGCCGCGAGCTCCGACCCGGCGTTGAAGCCGAACCAGCCGAACCACAGCAGACCGGCACCGAGGAGCACGAACGGCGGGTTGTGAGGGACGTGGACGCCCTTCTGGAAGCCCACGCGACGGCCGAGCACCAGAGCCAGGGCGAGCGCTGCCGCACCGGCGTTGATGTGCACGGCCGTGCCACCGGCGAAGTCGATCGCACCCACGCCGAAGAACTCCTGCATGCCGTAGGTGATCCAGCCGCCGTAGGCGAAGCTGCCGTCCTCGGCCAGGCCGAAGTTGAAGACCCAGCTGGCGACCGGGAAGTAGACGATCGTCGCCCAGATGCCGGCGAAGATCATCCACGAGCCGAACTTGGCGCGGTCGGCGATGGCGCCGGACACGAGTGCGACCGTGATGATCGCGAAGGTGGCCTGGAAGGCGACGAAGGCCAGCGGCGGGTAGGCCGCGCCCTCGGGCGTCTCGAGCAGGCTCTGGAGCCCCAGTGCCGACCAGTCGATCGCCCATGGGAAGACGACGCCATCAGACGAGGGGAAAGCGATCGCGTAGCCGTAGAGAACCCACAGCACGCCGATGAGACCCATGGCGCCGAAGCTGAGCATCATCATGCTGATGACGCTCTTGGCCTTCACGAGTCCGCCGTAGAAGAACGCGAGTCCGGGGGTCATCAGCAGCACGAGCGCCGCGGCTATCAGGATGAATGCGGTGTTGCCTTGATCCATCTCGGGAGAAACCTCTCTGCAGGGACGCAGGTGTAGCGTCGGGTGGTCCCAGTGTCGCCACAGTGGGTTTCCACCGGCCTGCATCCTGCGTTTCGCGGATGTTACGGACCGCGCCGGCAGGTAAACATCAGGTTTCGCGCAGACCTGATTCAGCCGCGAGTCGGATGTCGATCAGTCGAGAGTCGACGCGACCAGCCGCGAGATCGCCCTCAGATACTTCTTGCGATATCCGCCGGCGAGCATCTCCTCGGGGAAGACCAGGTCCAGGGTGGCGCCCGTCGCTCGGATCGGCAGCTGCGCGTCGTACACCCGGTCGATGAAGGCGACGAACCGCAGTGCGGCGGACTGATCGGTCAACGGGGCGACGTCGCGGAGCCCGACGAGCGAGAGGCCTTCGATCAGCCGGATGTATCGCGACGGGTGCACGCTCGCGAGGTGGGTGACGAGGGTACTGAAGTCGTCGTCCGAGACGAGACCCGTGGTCGCGGCATCCGTCACCGTCCGCTCGTACTCGGCGGGCGCCAGCACTGCCGCGTGACCGTCCAGCGCACGATGCCGGTAGTCGGTGCCGTCGATGCGCAGGGTCTGGAAGCTCGCGGACATCGCGTGGATCTCGCGGAGGAAGTCCTGGGCCGCGAAACGGCCCTCGCCGAGGGCATTCGGAGGCGTGTTGGAGGTCGCCGCCAACCGGGTGCCGGATGCCACCAGCTCCCCCAACAGCCTGGTCATCACCATGGTGTCGCCCGGATCGTCGAGCTCGAACTCGTCGATGCACAGCAGATCCGCGCCACGGAACAGTGCGACGGTGTTCTGGTAGCCGAGGGCGCCCACGAGGGCGGTGTACTCGATGAACGAGCCGAAGTACTTCCGCCGGGCCGGGAGCGCGTGGTAGACGGAGGCGAGCAGGTGGGTCTTGCCGACGCCGAAGCCGCCGTCGAGGTACACGCCCGGCTTCATCTCCGGGGCCTTCTTCGCTCGCCGGAACAGCCCGCCGCGTGCTGCCGGCGCACCGACGCCGCAGAACGCCATGAGCGTGTCCTTCGCCTCCTGCTGCGACGGGTACGCGGCATCCGCCCGATACGACTCGAACGTCGCGTCGGCGAACTGCGGGGGCGGAACGAGCGAGGCGACAATGTCCGCACCGGAGATCTGCGGGGTGCGCTCGCTCAGGTGGACGATTCCCGTGCGGGTCGCAGTCGATGTCATGCGTTCGATCCTGTGTCGGCGTCTTACGGAATGGATGCGCGTCCCCACGCGGGAATCTAGGGTCGGGGAGACGGGTTCAACCCTACGCCCGTCCACAGTCCGCCCCGACCCGAGGAGCATCCGGTGCCCGTCGACAACGACACGTCATCTTCCAAGTTCGCCGACTACGCCCAGCCCGGTCGACTCGTCACCGGCGAATGGCTGCAGACGCACCTCGGTTCCCCCGGCCTGGTCGTCGTCGAATCAGACGAGGACGTGCTGCTGTACGAGACCGGCCACATCCCGGGTGCCGTGAAAGTCGACTGGCACACCGAGCTGAACGACCCCGTGGTCCGCGACTACGTCGACGGTGCGGGCTTCGCCGCACTGCTGAGTGCCAAAGGCATCTCGCGCGATGACACGGTCATCATCTACGGCGACAAGAACAACTGGTGGGCCGCCTACGCGCTATGGGTGTTCTCGCTGTTCGGCCACGAGGACGTGCGTCTGCTCGATGGCGGCCGGGACAAGTGGATCGCCGAGGGGCGTCCCCTGACGACGGATGCCTCGAACCGCCCCGCTTCGGCCTACCCGGTGATCGAGCGCGACGACAGCACGCTGCGCGCGTACAAGGAGGACGTCCTCGCACATCTGGGCAAGCCGCTGATCGATGTCCGCTCCCCCGAGGAGTACAACGGCTCGCGCACCACCGCGCCCGCGTATCCCGAAGAGGGCGCGCTGCGCGCAGGGCACATTCCCACCGCGTCGAACGTGCCCTGGGCCAAGGCCGTTGCGGAGGACGGCGGATTCAAGCCGCGCGCCGAGCTCGAAGCCATCTACCGCGACGAGGTGGGACTGAAGGACGGCGACGACATCGTCGCGTACTGCCGGATCGGCGAACGCTCCAGCCACACCTGGTTCGTCCTGCAGCACCTGCTGGGCTTCTCGAACGTGCGCAACTATGACGGCTCGTGGACAGAGTGGGGCAGCGCGGTGCGCGTCCCGATCGTGACCGGTGCCGAGCCAGGAGACGTGCCCGCCTGATCCGGGGACATCGTGGCGTGGGAGGATTGCAGTGATGACCGACGACACCCTTCCCGCGACGCTGGCCGAGATCCGCGACGAGTTCCTCGAGCTGTCGGAGCCCGAGCGACTCCAGCTGCTGCTGGAGTTCTCCAACGAACTGCCGGCCATTCCGGCGGCGTACGACGGGCATCCCGAACTGTGCGAACGTGTGGTGGAGTGCCAGTCGCCGGTCTACATCGTCGTCGACGTGGATGCCGAGGGCATCGTCGCGATGCACGCGACCGCGCCGAAGGAAGCGCCCACGACCCGTGGGTTCGCCAGCATCCTGGTGCAGGGCCTGAGCGGCCTGACCGCCGACGAGGTCTTGGCGATCCCGGACGACTACCCGCAGAGCATCGGCCTCACCCGCGCCGTGTCCCCGCTGCGGATCGCGGGCATGACGGGCATGCTCGGCCGAGCCAAGCGGCAGGTGCGCGCGAAGCGCTGATCAGTCGGCGTCAGCCGCCTCTGGCGAGGGCAGCACATTCTGCAGCACCCACTGTCGGATGCTCTGGCTCCAGCGCTCCTGGTCGTAGTTCCAGAGCTTCGTGTGACGTGCGACGTCGAACACCTGCAGCTCGACGAGGTCGGGGCGCGCCACGACCAGATCGTGCGACGCGTCGGACGGCACGAATCCGTCGTCGTCGCTGTGCAGGATGAGGATAGGATGCCGCAGCTCCGCCGCCCTGGCGACGACGTCGAGCCTGTCGAAGGGGATCGCCGCTCCCGCTCCGGTGACCGGGGTGGCCCATTCGGACTGCAGCGCGCCGATCGCAAGCCCGGTGACGGGCGCAGGCAGGTGCAGCAGCTTGGCCTGATAGGCCAGCACGATGCGCCAATCCACGACCGGCGACTCCAGCACCAGCCCCACGATCGCATCACGGTGCGCCGAGGTGAGCTCCAGTTGCAGCGCGATCGCCCCGCCCATCGACCAGCCCATCAGGATCACGCGCCCGGCTCCGCGGCGCCGCGCGAATCCGACCGCGGCGTCGACGTCGCGCCATTCGGTGGCGCCCAGCGCGTACGTGCCGCTTCTGCTGCGCGGTGCCTCGCCGTCGTTGCGGTACGACACCACCAGGCTCGTGATGCCGAGCCCGTGGAAGACCGGGACCGCCCGCAGCGTCTCGGCCCGGGTCGTACCTCGGCCGTGGACCTGGATGACCCACACGTCGCTCCCCTCGGCTGGGAACAGCCACGCCGGGCAAGGCCCGACACTGGAGCCGATCAGTTCCGAGGTGAACGGAAGATGCAGCTGCTCGGGACGATCGAAGTACCACCCGCTGAAGGCCGCCTCGGGGGCCAGCCGCGCGTTGCCGTCGACCTCGGTGAGCAGCTTGCGCTTCACACTCGTGGCGTCCTCGGCCAGGACCGAGCCGAGCTTGAGGTAGCTCTCCGAGCCGCTGGTGAACAGGCCGTATCGGCCGGGGAGGCGGGTGTCGGGAGTGCTCTCGAGCGTGATGGTCTGCGCCGCGGTGTCCAACGAGAGGATGCGCGTATCGGCGACCCGGGCCGCGGGCGTGACCACGCGCCGAGCCATCCGGACCGACACGAATGCCATCGCCGAGGTCGCCAGCGTCAGGCCCGTGCCGAGCATGACGAGCGCGGTTCGGATACCGGTGACCAGAGCGGGAGATGCGCTGCCCATCGCGGCGCGCCTGGAGAGGACCATCGAGGCCCCACTCTAGTCTTTCCGCGTGGCTGACCTTCGTCCCCCGACTTCGCCGCCGTCGTTCGACCGCGCAGCGGCGGACATCCGAGCGGCCGGGTTCCGAGCCGACCTCTCGGTGCGGGAGATCCCCGCGCCGGCGGGTCTCGCTCCGGAATCGATCGCGCTCGCGGGTGACGTGCGACCCGAGTTCGAGGGCGTCGACTCCCCGTTCGGCACCGGACGGTTCATTCTCCTGCACGACGCCGACGAACCGGACTCCTGGGGCGGAGCCTGGCGGATCGTCTGCTTCGCCCAAGCCCCGCTGGAGCCGGACATCGGCGTGGACCCGCTCCTGGCCGACGTGGCCTGGTCGTGGCTGGTCGATGCCCTCGATTCCCGCCGTGCCGGCTACCACGCGGCATCCGGCACTGCCACCAAGACCCTCTCCAAAGGATTCGGATCGCTCGCCGCCGAGGGCGACGGCGCCCAGATCGAACTGCGCGCCTCCTGGTCTCCGGCAGGCGCGATCGGTGCGCATGTGCAAGCCTGGGCTGAGTTGGTGTGCATGCTCGCCGGGCTGCCACCCGGCTCAGAGGAGATAGCGGTGTTCGGTTCACGCAGGTCAGCACGTGGTTGAGTCCACTTCTCCCGAGTCTTCTCCCGCCCCGCTCCAGGAGTATCTGGTCATCACGGATGCCGCCGGGCTCGCCCACGCCGTCGACCTGCTCGTCGCCGGCACCGGACCGATCGCCGTCGACGTCGAGCGCGCGTCGGGCTTCCGATACTCGCAGCGCGCGTACCTGATTCAGATCTCCCGTCGCGAGTCCGGCGTGTTCCTGTTCGACCCGCCCGCCGTCGGCGACTTCGCGTCCCTGCAGGAGGCGATCGGCGGCGAGGAGTGGGTGCTCCACGCCGCCAGCCAGGACCTTCCGTCGCTGCGTGAACTCGGGCTCGAGCCGACGAGCATGTTCGACACCGAGCTGGCGGCGCGCCTGCTCGGGCACGAGCGCGTGGGGCTGGGCGCCGTCGTCGAGGACACGCTGGGCGTCACCCTCGCCAAGGCGCATTCGGCATCGGACTGGTCGACCCGTCCGCTGCCGCAGTCCTGGCTCGAGTACGCCGCGCTGGATGTCGAATACCTCGTCGAAGTCCGCGACGTGCTCGCCGCCGAACTCATCGCGCAGGGCAAGACCGAGTTCGCGGACGAGGAGTTCCGCGCCGTCCTGGAGCGTCAGCCCAAGCCGGCGCGCGAGGAGCCGTGGCGGCGCCTCAGCGGCCTGCACACCGTCCGCGGCCGGAAGTCGCTGGCGATCGCCCGCGCGCTGTGGACGGCGCGCGAGGACTTCGCACGCGCCGAGGACGTCTCGCCGGGGCGGCTCGTTCCCGATCGTGCCCTGGTCGCTGCGGTGCTGGCCGATCCCAAGAGCAAGCAGGAGCTCGCCGCTGTCAAGGAGTTCAACGGGCGGGCCAGCAGGAGCCAGCTTGATCGCTGGTGGGCCGCGTTCGAGGCCGGACGCGCGGCGACCGAGCTCCCCCTGGAACGTGCGCCCGGCGGCGACTCGATCCCGCCGGCCCGCGCGTGGCCGGACCGCAACCCGGAGGCCGATGCACGGCTCAAGGCCGCGCGACCGCTGGTGGAGGCGCGCGCGCAGGAGCTGACGATGCCGACGGAGAACCTCCTCACTCCCGAGCTGCTTCGCCGGGTCGCCTGGACGCCTCCGCAGCCGGCCACGGCCGAGACGATCGGCTCGGCGCTGGCGGAACTCGGAGCGCGCGACTGGCAGATTGCGCAAACTGCACAGCTGATCGCCAATGCCTTTGTGCATTCCGTGCAAAGCGAGGACGACGCGCCCGACACTGCTTCGTAGGTTCGACCTAAGCGATTCTCGGGCCTCCGAGCCCGCTCCTAGGCTGGGCTCATACCCAACCTTGGAGGCAGAGTGGCCGAGCATTCGGACGTCTTCTTCGTCGATGGCATGCGCACCCCGTTCGGGCGCGCCGGCGAAAAAGGCCAGTACTGGAACACCCGATCCGATGACCTCGCGGTCAAGGCGACGATCGGTCTCATGGAGCGGAACCCGAAGGTGCCCGCCGACCGGATCGATGACTACGCACTTGCGGCGACATCGCAGACCGGCGATCAGGGGCTGACCCTCGGGCGCTCCGTCGCCCTCCTGTCCGGGCTGCCGCAGACCGTCCCGGGCTTCGCGATCGACCGCATGTGCGCGGGGGCGATGACCAGCGTCACCACCATGGCGAGCGCCATCGGCATCGGCATGTACGACCTCGCGCTCGCCGGCGGGGTGGAGCACATGGGCCGCCACCCGCTGGACGGCAGCAACGTCGACCCGAACCCCCGGTTCGTCTCGGAGAAGCTCGTCAGCGCAGACGCCCTGAACATGGGGCTGACGGCGGAGCGCATCCACGACCGCTTCCCCGAGCTGACGAAGGAGCGCGCCGACCGCTACGGCATGCTCAGCCAGCACAAGGCGCAGGCGGCGTACGACGCCGGGCGCTTCCAGCCCGACCTGGTGCCGGTCGCCATCAAGGGCGCCGACGGCGACTGGGGCCTGGCGACCGAAGACGAGGGCCGCCGGCCTGAGACCACCATGGAGGGTCTGGCGACGCTCAAGACGCCGTTCCGTCCGCACGGGCGCGTGACGGCCGGCACCTCCTCGCCGCTAACGGACGGCGCGACGGTCAGCCTGCTGGCCGGCTCGGGCGCGGTCAAGGAGTTCGGACTCGCGCCGAAGATGAAGCTCGTCTCGTTCGCCTTCGCCGGCGTGCAGCCCGAGATCATGGGGATCGGCCCGATCCCTTCGACGGAGAAGGCGCTCCGCAAGGCCGGTCTCACGATCGCCGACATCGGGCTGTTCGAGCTCAACGAGGCCTTCGCAATCCAGGTCATCTCGCTGCTGGATCACTTCGGCATCGCCGATGACGACCCACGCGTCAACCAGTGGGGCGGCGCGATCGCGCTCGGACACCCGCTGGCGGCATCCGGTGTGCGCCTGATGATCCAGCTCGCCGCGCAGTTCGCCGAGCGCCCTGACGTCCGCTACGGTCTGACCGCCATGTGCGTCGGCCTCGGCCAGGGCGGCTCGGTCATCTGGGAGAACCCGCACTACAACGGAAAGAAGTAGGACTCCTCGATGACGAACTACGAACAGGTCGACTTCTCCCCCATCCTCGCCGAGACCTTCGGCGAGGTGGTCACGCACTCCCCAGTGCGTGATGTCCGCCTCGCATCCGGGAAAGTGCTCGCACTGGTCACGCTCGACAACGGTCGCGATCACACCCGCCCGAACACGCTCGGACCGGCGACCCTCCAGGAGCTGAACACCACGCTCGACACGTTGAAGGCCCGCGCAGCCGCCGGCGAGATCCAGGCCGTCGGCATCACGGGAAAGCAGTACATCCTCGCCGCCGGCGCCGACCTCAGCGACATCAGCAAAGTCGGTTCGAAGCAGAACGCGAAGCTGGTGGCCCAGTTCGGCCACCACGTTCTGGGCAAGCTGGGCGAGCTGGGCGTGCCGTCGTTCACATTCGTCAACGGGCTGGCGCTCGGCGGCGGCCTCGAGATCGCGCTGAACTCGACGTACCGGACGGTCGATGCCTCGGCGGCCGCGATCGCCCTGCCGGAGGTGTTCCTCGGCCTGATCCCCGGGTGGGGCGGCGCGTACCTGCTGCCGAACCTCATCGGCATCGAGAACGCGCTCGAGGTCGTCATCTCGAATCCGCTGAAGCAGAACCGGATGCTCAGGCCCCAGCAGGCGTTCGACTACGGCATCGTCGACGCGATCTTCCCGGCCTCGACGTTTCTGGAGAACTCTCTGGCGTGGGCGGACGCGGTCCTGGGCGGCAGGAAGGTCGACCGGAAGAACGAGCCGGGCAAGATCGAGCGACTCACGAAGTGGCCCATCGCCGTCAAGATGGCCCGCGGCATGCTCGAAAGCCGCATCGGCACCGTCCCGAAGTCGCCGTACGCGGCGCTGGACCTGCTCGACAAGGCGAAGGGCGGCACGAAGGCCGAGGGCTTCGCGCGTGAGGACGAGGCGCTGGCCGACCTCGTCACGGGCGACCAGTTCGCAGCATCCATGTACGCCTTCGATCTCGTCCAGAAGCGCGCGAAGCGCCCCGTCGGCGCCCCCGACAAGTCGCTCGCCCGCAAGGTGACGAAGGTCGGGATCATCGGCGCGGGCCTCATGGCGAGCCAGTTCGCGCTGCTGTTCGTGCGCAAGCTGCAGGTGCCCGTCCTGATCACCGATCTCGACCAGGCGCGCGTGGACAAGGGCGTGGCGCACATCCACGAGGAGATCGGCAAGCTGGAGGCCAAGGGCCGCCTGGATGGGGACGCGGCCAACCGCCTGCGTGCGCTCATCCATGGCACCACCGACAAGAGCGCGTACGCCGACTGCGACTTCGTCATCGAGGCCGTCTTCGAAGAGGTTGGCGTCAAGCAGCAGGTGTTCGGCGAGATCGAGAAGTTCATCGCGGAGGATGCCATCCTCGCCACGAACACGTCCTCGCTGTCGGTCGAGGAGATCGGCGCGAAGCTCGCGCACCCCGAGCGCCTCGTGGGCTTCCACTTCTTCAACCCGGTGGCGGTCATGCCGCTGATCGAGATCGTGAAGACGCCTTCGACGACGGACGCCGCGCTCTCGACCGCCTTCGTGGTCGCCCGCGGTCTCGGCAAGAACGCGGTGCTCACCGCGGACGCGCCCGGATTCGTCGTCAACCGGCTGCTGGCGAAGGTGATGGGTGAAGCTGCGCGCGCAGTGTACGAGGGCACTCCGCTGCTCACCGTCGAAAAGGCGTTCGCTCCGCTCGGGCTGCCCATGTCGCCGTTCCAGCTGATCGATCTGGTCGGATGGAAGGTCGCCGCACACGTGCAGGACACGATGGCAACGGCGTTCCCGGACCGCTTCTACGCGTCCGAGAACTTCCACCAGCTGGCCGAACTCGACCAGGTCGTCGAGAAGGACAAGGGGGGCCGGGTCACCGGCTGGACCAAGTCCGCCGAGAAGGTGCTCAAGGGCGCCGTCGGCACGGACGCCGCCACGGAGGCGGAGATCCTCCGCCGTGTGCAGGACGGACTCGCCCATGAGATCCAGCTCATGCTGGACCAGGGCGTCGTCCCCGAGGTGGAGGACATCGACCTGTGCCTCATCCTCGGCGCAGGATGGCCGTTCATCGACGGCGGCGCCTCGCCGTACCTCGATCGCGAGGGAGCCTCGGAGCGCGTGTTCGGCGGCACGTTCCACGATCCGCTGATCCGGGGCATCGCCGGCTGACGCGATTCGACCCGCGTGACCGCAACAGGTGATCCCGCCGATGCAGGACGATTTCGCAGGAAATCTCCTGTGCCGGCGGGATCACCTGTTCTCGTAGACCCGGGAGCGTCTAGGAGCGCCGCTCGTCGGCCCATTCGGTGATCGACGGCAGCTCACTGCTCGCGGCGCCGCGCGCCACAGGGATTCGCGTGCCCAGCACCTGCGAGACGATGTCCTGCGCGATCTTGGCGGGCGTCAGTCCGGCGTCTTCGAGGATCTGCTCGCGCGTCGCATGGTCGATGAACGCGTCCGGCAGGCCCAGCTCGTCCACGGCGGTGTCCACGCCCGCCTCGCGCAGCACCTGGCGCACGCGCGTGCCGATCCCCCCGACGCGGATGCCGTCCTCGATCGTGATGACGAGGCGGTGGGATGCCGCGAGCTCGACGATCGACGGCTGCACAGGCACCACCCAGCGAGGGTCAACGACGGTCGCCCCGATCCCCTGTGCGCGCAGTCGATCGGCCACGTCGACCGCGATGTGCGCCATCGGCCCGATCCCGAGGATCAGCACGTCCGAGGCGCCGGAGCGCACCAGCACGTCCACGCCGTCGCGCAGGCGCTCGATCGCCGGGAGATCCGGCGAGACCGCGCCTTTCGGGAATCGCAGCACGGTCGGCGCATCATCGACGGCGACCGCTTCGCGCAGCTCCTCCCGAAGACGCTCCCCGTCTCGCGGAACCGCGATCCGGATGTTCGGGACGAGCTGGAGCATGGCCAGATCCCAGATGCCATGATGACTCGGCCCATCGGGGCCGGTGACGCCTGCCCGATCGAGCACGAAGGTGACGCCGGCGCGGTGCAGGGCGACATCCATCATGACCTGATCGAAGGCCCGGTTCATGAACGTCGCGTAGATCGCCACCACCGGGTGCAGGCCGCCGAAGGCGAGGCCCGCCGCCGAGGCCACGGCGTGCTGCTCGGCGATGCCGACGTCGTAGACGCGGTCCGGGAAGCGCTGCGCGAACGGCAGGAGGCCGGTCGGGCGCAGCATGGCGGCGGTGATGCCGATGATGTCCTCGCGCGCCTCGCCGATCGCCAGCAGTTCGGCCGCGAAGGCGTCGGTCCACGCCAGAGAGGTCGAACTGGAGACCGGGTGACCCGAGATCGGATCGATGCGGCCGACCGCATGGAACTGGTCGGCTTCGTCATCCAGGGCGGGCTGATAACCGCGGCCCTTCTCCGTGATCGCGTGCACGATCACGGGTGCGCCGAAGCCCTTGGCCAGTTCCAGCGTCTCGATCAGCACCGGCAGGTCGTGGCCGTCCACCGGACCGAGGTATTTGATGTCGAGGTTGGAATACAGCGCCGCGTTGTTGGTGAAGCGGGAGAGGAACCCGTGCGTGCCCCCGCGCACGCCGCGGTACAGCGCGCGGGCGGCGGGTCCGAGCCTGCGGAAGAGGGTGTCGGAGCCCTCGTGGAGGTTGCGGTACGCGTCGGCGGTGCGCACCCGGTTCAGGTAGCGGGCCATGCCGCCGATCGTGGGCGCGTACGAGCGTCCGTTGTCGTTGACGATGATGACCAGGTTGCGGTCGTTGTCGTCGGAGATGTTGTTCAGCGCCTCCCACGTCATACCGCCGGTGAGTGATCCGTCGCCCACCACGGCGACGACGTGACGATCCTTGCGGCCCGTGCGGGTGAGCGCGCGCGAGACGCCGTCCGCCCAGCTCAGCGAACTGGACGCATGGGAGGACTCCACCACGTCGTGCGGGCTCTCGGAGCGCTGCGGATAGCCGGCGAGCCCGCCTCGGGAACGCAGTCCCGAGAAGTCCTGGCGGCCGGTGAGCAGCTTGTGGACGTAGGACTGATGGCCGGTGTCGAAGATCATCGGGTCGTTCGGCGAGTCGAACACCCGGTGCATGGCCAGCGTCAGCTCCACCACTCCCAGATTGGGTCCGAGGTGGCCGCCGGTGCGCGAGACGTTCTCGATGAGGAATGCACGGATCTCATCGGCCAGTTCGACCAGTTGCTCCTGGGACAGGGCGTCGAGATCGCGCGGTCCTGAAATGGACGACAGCAACGACATTCCGCCTCCTTCTCGGGCCCGGACGAGCGGATCCAGTCTACCCGTGGGTGGTACGACGGAGGGGTCGGGCACGGGCCCGACCCCTCGGGCGATGCGCTCAGACGAGGGAACGCAGCACGTACTGCAGAATGCCGCCGTTGCGGTAGTAGTCCGCCTCACCCGGCGTGTCGATGCGCACGATCGCGTCGAACTCCACCGTCTGCTTGCCCTCGGCGGAGAACTCGCTCGGCTCGGCGGTGACCCGGACCGTCTTGGGCGTCACGCCCTCATTGAGCGCCTCGAGGCCGCTGATCGAGACGATCTCGGTGCCGTCCAGTCCGAGCGAACCCCAGCTCTCGCCCGTGGGGAACTGCAGCGGGACGACGCCCATGCCGATCAGGTTGGAGCGGTGGATCCGCTCGAAGCTCTCGGTGATGACCGCCTTCACGCCGAGCAGGCTGGTGCCCTTGGCCGCCCAGTCGCGCGATGACCCGGAGCCGTACTCCTTGCCGCCGAAGATGACGAGGGGCACGCCCTGCTCCTGGTAGTTCATGGATGCGTCGTAGATGAAGGACTGCGGGCCGCCCTCCTGCGTGAAGTCGCGGGTCAA
This sequence comes from Microbacterium pygmaeum, assembly GCF_900100885.1. NCBI lineage: Bacteria > Bacillati > Actinomycetota > Actinomycetes > Micrococcales > Microbacteriaceae > Microbacterium > Microbacterium pygmaeum. The sequence goes on along the minus strand of NZ_LT629692.1, from coordinate 2,615,134 downwards.
ACCGCCCTCGACCTCGGCGCCGTCGTTGACGGAGCGGACCAGCTGGTTCTTCAGCCGGATGTTCGCGAACGTGCCGCGGATCATGACCTCGTGGTTGCCGCGGCGTGAGCCGTAGGAGTTGAAGTCCTTGCGGTCGACGCCGTGGTCGGCGAGATACTGGCCGGCGGGGCTGTCCGCCTTGATGTTGCCGGCCGGGCTGATGTGATCGGTGGTGACCGAGTCCAGCAGCGTCGCCATCACGCGGGCCCCGACGATGTCGGTCACCGGAGTGAGCTCCATCGTCATGCCGTCGAAGTACGGGGGCTTGCGCACGTAGGTGGAGTCCTCGTCCCACTCGAACACATCGCCGGTCGGCGTCGGGAGCGTCTTCCAACGCTCGTCACCCTCGAAGACGCTCGCATACTGGTGCGTGAACATCTCCTTGTTGATCGACGAGTCGATCGTGGACTGCACCTCCGCAGCATCCGGCCAGATGTCCCGGAGGAAGACGTCGTTCCCCTCGCGGTCCTTTCCGAGGGCGTCCGTCTCGAAATCGAAGTTCATCGAGCCGGCGAGCGAGTAGGCGATCACCAGCGGCGGGCTGGCCAGGTAGTTCATCTTCACGTCGGGGTTGATGCGCCCCTCGAAGTTGCGGTTTCCCGAGAGCACCGCGGTCACGGCCAGATCGTTCTCGTTGATCGCAGCCGAGACCTCCTCGATGAGGGGGCCGGAGTTTCCGATGCAGGTCGTGCAGCCGTAGCCGACCGTGTAGAAGCCGAGGTCCTCCAGGTCCTGGGTGAGACCGGCCTTCTCGTAGTAGTCGGTGACCACCTTCGAGCCGGGCGCGAGGGTGGTCTTGACCCACGGCTTGGCCTTCAGACCCTTCTTGACCGCGTTCCGGGCGAGCAGGCCGGCGGCCAGCATGACCGAGGGGTTGGAGGTGTTCGTGCACGACGTGATCGCCGCGATCGTGACGGCCCCGTGGTCCAGGGTGAACGCCGCGCCGTCCGCGAGGGTCACGGGAGTCGGCTTGGACACGCGCTGCGGCGGGTGGGAGTGGTGGACGTGGAAGTGCTCGCTCGAGTCGGACTCCGGTGTGTTCGCCGGCGGATCGGATGCCGGGAAGGACTCGGCGATCTCGAGGTCGACCAGGTCGTGCTCGACATCGGCGTAGTTCATCAGGTCGGCCTCGAACTGCTCCTTCGAGCGGGACAGTTCGATGCGGTCCTGCGGGCGCTTGGGACCGGCGATCGAGGGGACGACCGTGGAGAGGTCGAGCTCCATGTACTCGCTGAAGACCGGCTCGACGGATGCGTCGTGCCACAGCTTCTGCTCCTTCGCGTACGCCTCGACCAGGGCGAGCTGCTGCTCGTCACGGCCGGTGAGGCGCAGGTAGTCGACCGTGACGCTGTCGATCGGGAACATGGCCGCGGTGGAGCCGAACTCCGGGCTCATGTTGCCGATCGTGGCACGGTTCGCGAGCGGGACGGACGCGACGCCCTCTCCGTAGAACTCGACGAACTTGCCCACCACGCCGTGCTTGCGCAGCATGTCGGTGATCGTCAGCACGACATCGGTCGCGGTGACGCCGGTCGGGATCGCACCGGAGAGCTTGAAGCCGACGACCTTCGGGATCAGCATCGAGACCGGCTGGCCGAGCATCGCGGCCTCGGCCTCGATGCCGCCCACACCCCAGCCCAGGACGCCCAGGCCGTTGACCATCGTGGTGTGCGAGTCGGTGCCGACGCAGGTGTCGGGGTAGGCGCGAAGCACTCCGCCGACGGAGCGGTCGTAGATGACCTTCGCGAGGTGCTCGATGTTGACCTGGTGGACGATGCCGGTTCCCGGCGGGACGACCTTGAAGTCATCGAACGCCGTCTGGCCCCAACGCAGGAACTGGTACCGCTCGCCGTTGCGCTCGTACTCGATCTCGACGTTGCGCTCGAGGGCGTTCTCGGTGCCGAACAGGTCGGCGATCACGGAGTGGTCGATGACCATCTCGGCGGGCGAGAGGGGGTTGATCTTCTTCGCGTCGCCGCCGAGGGCTGCGACCGCCTCGCGCATCGTGGCGAGGTCGACGATGCACGGCACTCCGGTGAAGTCCTGCATCACGACGCGTGCGGGGGTGAACTGGATTTCGGTGTCCGGCTCGGCCGCGGCATCCCACGATCCGAGCGCCTCGATCTGCGCCTTCGTGACGTTCGCACCGTCTTCGGTGCGAAGCAGGTTCTCGAGCAGGACCTTGAGGCTGAACGGCAGCTTCTCGTATCCGGGCACCGTGTCGATGCGGAAGATCTCGTAGTCGGTGCTGCCGACCGTCAGGGTGCTCTTGGCACCGAAGCTGTCAACCGTGGACACGCGTGTCTCCTTCGTCGGCGGCGGAGCGGGCTGCACGCCCGTCACTCCCCATCTTCCCCGTCACCGGCCGCAGTGGCTAGTGAGGTCAGCCTTACCGTTTCGGCGGCCGAATTTATCTTGATGTCAAGATAAATGTATCACTCCGACGGCGGCTCGGCGGCCTTCGTCTGCGGCGGGTACAGCGCGCGGACGGCGAGCCAGGTGACGGCGACCAGCGGCGCGAACAGCGGCAGGCCCATCACGAGTTTGAGCGTTCCGAGTGCGGTGACGTCGCCTGCGAAGTACAGCGGCAGCTGCACGATCAGGCGGGCGGCGAACAACGCCGCCCAGGCGATCGCGAGCCAGAAGAAGACGCGCCGCTTGCGCCTGTCGCGCCGCCACGCCGTGCCCTCCCCCATCAGGAATCCGACGGTCAGGCCGATCAGCGACCAGCCGATCAGTGCGGAGACGAGGAAGGCCGAGCCGTAGGCGATGTTGGTGATGAAGCCGGGGATGAAGTTGTTGCTGGCGTCTCCGGTGAACGCGGCGAACGCGGCAGCCACGGCCGCGGCGATCAGACCGCCGAGGGCGGCATTGACCGGCTGGCGCGCGATCAGCCTCGCGATGGTGAAGATCGCAGCGATCCCGAGTGAGAGGCCCAGCGACAGCCAGAGATCGCCATCGCCGGTCGCCGGGTCGATCGTGACCGTATAGACGACGATGAAGATCAGCCCGGGCAGGACCGACTCCAGGATGCCTCGCCAGCCGCCCATCGCGTGCCAGACGACGTGACCGGTCGACTGCCCCGACGACGGGTCGAGGCCCGCGCGCTTGGCCGCACTGCCGAGGGCCGCTCCGACGAGTTCCGATGCCGACGGCGGGGTGAGCTCCGGTCTCGGCGAGTCGTTCTGCGGCGGGTCGGGCTCGGCGGGCGCGGGCCCGGTCACGCGGTGCCCGGGGTCGCGGGCATCTTCAGCGGAATGAGGTCGCGCGGGGGCATCGGGGTGCCGCCGCGGACGACGACGATCGAGCGGAACAGATCCTCGACCTGTGCCGCGGCCTCGACGTCTCCTGTGGCCGCGCCGCCGATCACGCCGCGCAGGAACCAGCGCGGCCCGTCGACGCCGACGAAGCGGGCGAGTCGCTTGCCCGCAGCGCCGTCCGCGCCGGCGATGACCGGGACCTCGGCGAGCAGCTCCGGCCCCAGCGGCCCCTCGCGCTCTTCGACACGGCCGCCCTGCTGGCGGATCTGCGCGCGGATCTGGTCGCGGGTCTCCGCCCACAGGCCTGTCGTGCGCGGAGCGGCGAACGGCTGCACCTGCAGCGTCGAGTCCGCGTAGTCCAGGCCGACCGCCACGATGCGCTTGGTCTGCTCCTCCACCTCGAGGCGCAGATTCAGCCCCTCGCGCGGCAGGATCTTGATGCCGCCCAGGTCGATGTAGGGGCGCACCGGGTTGGCTTCGGTCTCATCGAAGGGGCCGGTCGTGGCCCGATCGCCGACCGCGGAGCCGCCGTCTGCGGCCGCACTGCTCGACGCGTCCGCGCCCGTGGTGTCGGTCATGCCTGAACTCCGTCCTTCTGGTACCCCGTAGAGCCGAATCCGCCTTCACCGCGGACGCTGTCCGGCAGCTCGTCCACCGGGATGAAGTTCGCCCGCGGCACGGGCAGCACGATGAGTTGCGCGATCCGGTCGCCGATGCCGATCTCGTAGGCGTGGTCGCGGTCGGTGTTCAGCAGTGTCACCTTGATCTCGCCCCGATACCCGGCATCGACGGTGCCCGGCGCGTTGACGACGGTGATGCCGTGCTTGGTCGCCAGCCCGCTGCGGGGAACCACGAATCCGAGGTGCCCGTCGGGCAGCGCGATGCGCACTCCCGTTCCGACGAGCGCCCGCTGGCCCGGCTCGAGCCGGATCGCCTCGGCCGAGACGAGGTCGGCGCCCGCATCACCCGGGTGCGCGTACACCGGGACATCGGGCGCGATAATGAGGACGTCCACGGTTTCAGCCACGCAACGAGGGTAATGCAGAACACGTGATGAAGAGCATCGAGCGCAGCCGCCCCGGTACCGACGCGGTCTTGTACCGCGAACGCCTCGCGCCCTCGCTGTGGGTGATCGTCGGCGCGGCCGTCGTGGCGCCGATGGCCGCGCTCGTGTTCGCGCCCCTGGACACCACGCTCGCCCTGCTGGTGGGCATCGTGGTGGGGATCGCCTTCGTCGGACTGCTGATCGCCGCGTCGCCGCTCGTGCAGATCCGCGACGGGATGTTCATCGCCGGCCGCGCCCACATCCCGGTCCAGCTGCTGGGAGAGGCGGAGCCGCTCGTCGGCGACGAAGCGCGCCACGCGCGCGGGGCAGGTCTGCACCCGCGGTCGTGGCACCTCATCCGAGGCGGGATCGACGGCGCCGTGATCGTGCCGGTGCTGGATCCGGAGGATCCGACGCCCACGTGGGTCATCTCGACCCGGACGCCGGATCGGCTGAGCGCGGCTCTGCGCCGCGCCAGGACTCAGGCCGCGCACTCCTTGCAGATCGGCCCCGCCGCGTCCTCGTGATCCAGCTGCGAGCGGTGCTTCACCAGGAAGCAGCTGACGCAGGTGAATTCGTCCTCCTGAGCGGGCAGTACGACGACGTCCAGCTCCAGGTCGGAAAGGTCCGCACCCGGCAGCTCGAACCCCGAGGGGTTGTCCGCGTCCTCCACGTCGACCGAGCCGGACAGCTTGTCGGGAACGCGTTCCTTCAGCGCCTCGATCGACTCGCTGTCGTCTTCGGTCTTGCGGGGGGCGTCGTAATCCGTGGCCATGCGTAAACGTCTCAACTTCCGGGGAATCACACTGATGTGTCGGCCCTGTCGGGCGGCGATAGTTTGCACGACCCCGCCTCTTTTCGCAAATGCGTCGTCGGCTGTCGGTGCGTGCGTTCCGCTGAAACTCGCGGCACGCCCTGGATATTCCCGCGCATGGCCGGACGCTGTGTAACCATGGGCGCACACCGCAGGATCGGAGGGGCGTTTCGCATGGAACAGCTCAAAGTCATCGGGACCGAAGACGACGTGCTCGTTCTGGCGACCGAATCGGGTGAGCGCTTCTCGCTCGCCGTCAACGACGTGCTGCGTATCGAGCTCCGCAAGGCTCGGCGGGAGCGCGACGGGGATGCCGATGCGGCACGCCCGTCACCGCGCGAGATCCAATCGCACATCCGCGCCGGGCTGTCCGCGCAGGAGGTCGCCGAACTGCTCGGCGCCCGCGTCGAGGACGTCGCGCGGTTCGAGGGTCCGGTGCTGGCCGAGCGGGAGCACATCGTCGGCCAGGCCCTGGCGGTACCGGTGCTCCTCGGAGCCGAACTCGACCACGATGTGCACCCGACCTTCGGTGGTGCCGTCCGCGCGAAGCTCGCCGAGGCGGGCGCATCGGGCGAGCGGTGGACGAGCTGGAAGGAAGCCACGGGCTGGGTCATCAAGCTCGAGTTCGCGTCGAAAGACGTCGACCACGACGCCCGCTGGGGCTTCGATCCGCGACGCAGCACCTTGTCGCCGCTGAACGCCGACGCCATTCAGCTCTCACGCCAGGGATCCCTCCCGGAGGGTCTGATCCCCCGCCTGCGCGCCCTCGACGTCGCACCGGCCAAGGACGACACCCGCTTCGACAGCGGCGCGTTCGGACCTCGTCGCCTGCCGGAGGCGGACCTCGACGCTCCTGAACTGCACGAACCGGTGGCGCCGGCCGTGCAGCAGGCGGCGATCAAGCGCGCGGACCCGGCGACGGTGACCTCGTCTGAGACGGCCGACCTGCTCGAGGCGCTGCGGCGCCGTCGCGGTCAGCGTGAGCCGCTGCCCGGCGCCGATGAGGTCGCAGCATCGCGGTCCCACGCGCCGGTCGCCCTGTTCGACGCGCTCGAACCCGGCTATGACGAGACCGCGCCCGCGGAGGACAGCAGGCAGGAGGCCGAGCAGTCGGCGGTCGCGGAGGCCGCCGGTCGCCGGAAGGGCCGGACCTCGATGCCGTCGTGGGACGAGATCGTGTTCGGAGCCCGCACCGAGGATTGAACCTCAGGCGAACGCGCCGAGGCGGATGAGTGGCACGATGCGCTCCTGATCCGTCAGCGATCCGTGCTGGCCGACCATCCGCTGGGCGCCCTTGTCCTCGAGCCGATCGTCGTAGTACGCGATGCCGCTGCGTGCCGCCACCACGACATCGCCGATCCGCTCGCGCACCTCCGGATCGACCGGACCGAACAGGTCGGCCGCGATCGCCTCGTCGCGAGCGAGCACCCATGCGCGCCCGGACTCCGATTCGCGCCAGCGCTCCAGCGTTCTGTGCGCCTGCCCCGGTTCGCTGTAGAGGTGCAGCATGCGAGGTTCGCCGCCGAGGAGTCGCACACCCTCGAGGAGGTCGCCGCCGCCGCGCAGCAGCACATGCCGGTGCCGGGGGATGTCGATCATCCCGTGATCGGCCGTGACGACGGCGCCGGTACCAGGCGCCAGACGATCCGAGAGCGTGCGCGCGGCAGCATCCACCCGTTCCAGGGCTGCCACCCATTCGTCCGACTCCCATCCGCGCTTGTGGCCGATCGCGTCGAGGTCGGGCGTGTACACGTAGATGAACGAACCCGGATGCCGCGCCGCGACGTCCGCCGCGATCTCCACGCGCTCGGAGATGTCCGCGGCCGCGATGAATTCGGCGCCGCGCATCGTCGCATCGGTGAACCCGGTGCCGGCGTATTCGGCCTTGGAGACGACGAAGGACCGTCGACCCTCGGCGGCCAGGCGCTGCGTCCAGGGCTGCGCGCGCTGCCACCCGGCCGGCAGCTCGCCGGCATCCCACCCGCGGAGCTGATTGACGACGTCATCAGTGCCGGGAACGCGCGCGCGATAGCCGACGATGCCGCTGCGGCCGGGCGCTTCGCCGGTCAGTAGAGCGGTGAGGGCCGAGGCAGTCGTGGAGGGGAACACCGTCCGCACCACGTCGCGCTTGGACCCCGCAGCCGACAGGAACCGCGCATGACCCGCGCGGGCGCGGAGGTTCATCGCGCCGAGGCTGTCGACCACCAGGACGATCGCACTGGATGCCGGGGCGAACCAGTCCGAGGTGCCGTCCAGGGCCGCGATCATCTGCGCCGCGACACCGGTGAGGCTCCGGGCCTGCGGCGGGTCCGCGGGTAGGCTGAGGGTCATCGGGGCAGTCTCGCATATCGGCGGACGCCCCTCGCCGATCGCCAGTCGCCGTTCCCGAGGCCAGAGACCAGACCGTCATGCCCGCATCCCGCACCGAGCCCCCCGCACCCGACGCGCCGGAGCGCATCGAAGACGTCGACGTCTCCTCCGAGATGCAGGGGTCCTTCCTCGAGTACGCCTACTCGGTGATCTACTCGCGGGCCCTTCCCGACGCCCGGGACGGCATGAAGCCGGTGCAGCGGCGCATCCTGTACACGATGGCCGACATGGGCCTTCGGCCGGACCGCGGTCATGTCAAGAGCGCCCGCGTCGTCGGCGAGGTGATGGGCAAGCTGCACCCGCACGGCGACGCGCCAATCTACGACGCCCTCGTGCGGCTCGCCCAGGCGTTCTCGCTGCGCGTGCCGCTGGTGGACGGGCACGGCAACTTCGGCTCGCTCGATGACGGCCCGGCCGCCCCGCGGTACACCGAGGCCCGCCTCGCGCCCGCCGCGCTGGCGCTGACGGAGAACCTCGACGAGGACGTCGTCGACTTCATCCCCAACTACGACGGACAGTTCCAGCAGCCCGCCGTCCTGCCGGCCGCCTATCCGAACCTGCTCGTCAACGGCGCCACCGGCATCGCGGTGGGCATGGCCACCAACATGGCGCCGCACAACCTGATCGAGGTCGTCTCGGCCGCCGTGCATCTGCTGGCCCACCAGGATGCCACCGCGGAAGAGCTGATGGACTTCGTGCCCGGCCCGGACTTCCCGACCGGGGGCATCGTGCTCGGCCTCGAAGGAGTCAAGGACGCGTACACAAAGGGTCGCGGAGCGTTCAAGATCCGCGGCAAGGTCGCGGTCGAAGCGCTCGGTCCCCGGCGGACCGGCCTCGTGGTCACCGAGCTGCCGTACCAGGTCGGGCCCGAGCGGGTCATCGAGAAGATCAAGGACGCCGTCCAGTCCAAGAAGCTCACCGGCATCGCCGACGTGACCGATCTCACCGACCGCAACCACGGGCTGCGCCTCGTGATCGGGATCAAGACGGGCTTCGACCCGCAGGCCGTCCTCGAACAGCTCTACCGCCTCACCCCGCTCGAGGACTCGTTCAGCATCAACAACGTCGCCCTCGTCGACGGGCAGCCCCAGACCCTCGGCCTGAAAGAGCTGCTGCAGGTCTACCTCGACCACCGCATCCAGGTCGTCACGCGCCGCAGCCGCTTCCGGCTGGCCCGCCGCGAGGAGCGCCTCCACCTCGTACAGGGTCTGCTGATCGCCATCCTCGACATCGACGAGGTCATTCAGGTCATCCGCACCTCCGAGGACAGCGAGCAGGCGCGCGCGCGGCTGCGGGACGTCTTCGACCTCAGCGAGGTGCAGGCGGAGTACATCCTCGAGCTGCGGCTGCGGCGGCTGACGAAGTTCTCGCGCATCGAGCTCGAATCCGAGCGCGATGCGCTGCTGGCCGAGATCGCAGCGCTGCGCGAACTCCTCGGCAGCGAGGCGCTCATCCGGGCGCAGGTCGCGCGGGAGCTCGAGGCCGCCTCGGACGCGTACGGGACACCGCGGCGCACGATGCTCATGAACGGCAAGCCCGCGGCCCCGCGACCGACGCGCGGGGCGCCCGCCCCGGATCTGCAGATCGCGGACGCACCGACCGTCGTCGTGCTCTCCACGACGGGTCGCGCGGTGCGCGTCGACCTCGCCGAGGGACAGGAGCTGACCGCTCCCCCGCGCCGGAGCAAGCACGACGCGATCCTCGCCACTGCTGTCTCGACGGCCCGTGGCGACCTGGGCGCGCTGACCAGCGCCGGCCGTGTGGTGCGCTTCTCCCCGGTCGACCTGCCCTCGGTGCCGCCGGCCTCAGTTCAGCTGGCCGCCGGGGTGCCGCTTCGCGATTACCTCGGCATCACCGACAAGAAGGAGCGCGTGCTCGCGCTCGTCCGGTTCGACGACGACACACCCGTCGCGCTCGGCACCCGCCAGGGGGTCGTGAAGCGGATCGTGCCGACCGCACTGGCCACACGGCCGGAGGTCGAGGCGATCGGCCTGAAACCCGGCGATGAGGTGGTGGGGGCAGCATCCGCCCCCGACGAGACCGAACTCGTCTTCGTCACCAGCGATGCCCAGCTGCTGCGTTTCGCCGCCTCCTCGGTTCGTCCGCAGGGCGGCCCAGCCGGCGGGATGGCGGGAATCAACGTGTCGGCGGGGGCTGCCGTCATCTTCTTCGGGGTCGTCTCCGACGCCGACGCGGTCGCGATCAGCATCTCGGGAGCCGAGGGCGTCCTGCCCGGAACCGATGCCGGGCGGATCAAGGCGTCGCGGTTCGACGAGTTCCCGGCCAAGGGTCGCGCGACCGGCGGCGTGCGATCGCACGCCTTCCTCAAGGGCGAAGACCGGCTGAGCGTGGCATGGGTCGGCCCTCGCGGCGCACTGGCGGTCGGGCCGGACGGCTCGGTCCGCGCGCTGCCGGAGGCGACGGCGAAGCGGGATGCCTCGGGCCAGCCGCTCGACGCGGTCATCGGCTCGATCGGGCGCACTCTGGCGTGAGCCGCGCCGCCCTCAGGCGTCGATGGACTCGCGCGAGAGGCGATCCGACGAGTCGACGATGAATTCGCGACGCGGGGCAACCTCGTTGCCCATCAGCAGCTCGAAGACCGCGCCGGCGGCCTCGGCATCCTCGAGGCGGACACGTCGCAGCAGCCGGCCGGAGCGGTCCATCGTGGTCTCGGCCAGCTGATCGGCATCCATCTCGCCGAGCCCCTTGTACCGCTGGACCGGCTCCTGCCACCGCCTGCCGGTCTTCGTGAGCTTGGACAGGAGTGCGTGCAGTTCCTGTTCGCTGTAGGTGTACACCGTCTCGTTCGGCTTCGTGCCGGGGTTCATGACGATGACCCGGTGCAGCGGCGGAACGGCGGCGAACACCCGGCCCTCCTCGATGAGCGGCCTCATGTAGCGGAAGAACAGGGTGAGCAGCAGCGTACGGATGTGCGCGCCGTCGACGTCGGCGTCGCTCATGATGATGACCTTGCCGTACCGCGCCTGCGTGATGTCGAACGTTCGCCCCGAGCCGGAGCCGATGGTCTGGATGATCGAGGCGCACTCGGCGTTGGAGAGCATGTCGGAGACCGACGATTTCTGCACGTTCAGGATCTTGCCGCGGATCGGCAGCAGTGCCTGATACTCGCTGTTGCGCGCGTCCTTCGCGGTGCCCAGCGCAGAGTTGCCCTCGACGATGAACAGCTCGGACTGCTCCACGTCGGACGAGCGGCAGTCCACCAGCTTCACAGGGAGCGACGAGGACTCCAGCGCGTTCTTGCGTCGCTGAGTCTCCTTGTGGGTGCGCGCGGAGATGCGGGCCTTCATCTCGGAGACGACCTTGTCCAGAAGGAGCGACGTCTGCGCTTTGTCGTCTCGCTTCGACGAGGTGAAACGAGCCGTCAGCTCGCGCGTGAGCACGTTCGCGACGATCTGCCGCACTGCCGGCGTGCCGAGGATCTCCTTCGTCTGCCCTTCGAACTGCGGCTCGGCGACGCGGACCGTCAGCACCGCGGTGAGCCCGGCGAGGATGTCGTCCTTCTCGAGCTTGTCGCTGCCCATCTTGAGCCTGCGGGCGTTCTGGTCGGCCTGGGAGCGCAGCACCTTCATCAGCCCCTGCTCGAACCCCTGCTGGTGGGTGCCGCCCTTGGGCGTGGCGATGATGTTGACATACGAGCGCATCACCGTGTCGTAGCCGGTCCCCCAGCGCAGGGCCACGTCGACGAAGCACTCGCGCTGCACGTCGGTGGGGACCATCGCGCCCGTCGGCTGCAGTACCGGCACCGTCTCCGTGAACGTCCCCGTACCGGACAGCCGCCACGTGTCGGTGATCCCCTCGTCGGGCGCCAGGAAGTCGGCGTACTCCGAGATGCCGCCGTCGTAGCGATAGCTCGTCTCGACCGGTGCGCCGGAGGCGTTGACGGTCGAAGGACGCTCGTCGCGGATGACGATCTCCAGACCCGGGACCAGGAACGCGGTCTGCCGGGCTCGCTGTTCCAGCTCGTCGAGGTGGAACGTGGCGTCCTTCGTGAAGATCTGCCGGTCGGCCCAATACCGGATGCGCGTGCCGGTCACGCCCTTCGCGGCGCGGCCGACGACCCTCAGTTCCGAGCTCTTGTCGAAGGGAGTGAAGGCGGCGTCGATGCTCGGGCCGGAGAACACGCCGGGCTCACCACGGTGGAAGGACATTGCCCACGTCTTGCCGCCGCGGTCGACTTCGACGTCGAGTCGCTCGGAGAGCGCGTTGACCACCGAGGCGCCCACGCCGTGCAGACCGCCGGATGCCGCGTAGGATCCGCCGCCGAACTTCCCGCCGGCGTGGAGCTTGGTGAAGACGACCTCCACGCCGGACAGACCGGTGCGCGGTTCGATGTCGACGGGGATCCCGCGCGCGCGGTCTCGTACCTCGACGCTGCCGTCAGGATGCAGGATGATGTCGATCCGCGACCCGTGGCCGCCCAGCGCCTCGTCGACGGAGTTGTCGATGATTTCCCACAGGCAGTGCATCACGCCGCGGGAGTCGGTCGAGCCGATGTACATGCCCGGTCGTTTGCGGACCGCTTCGAGGCCTTCGAGCACCTGAAGGTGGTGGGCGGAATACTCGGCGGTCACAATCCTCAAGAGTATCCGCCGTGCTGCGGGCGCCCAGGCACAGACACGGCGCGTTCGGGCCGCGTACGCGCTGAGCGAAATGTGACCGCTTCGCGGCATTCTCGAAACATTCGCGTGGTTGTATGTGATGCACCGGCAAGCCGGGGATTCGAAACTCGAGCGACGCACACGAGGAGGCACCGTCATGACCACGACAACGACACCTACCGAGCCGGCCGCCGTCCTCGAGTACCGCCTCACGGCGATCGATCGCTGCGATTCCTGCGGCGCTCAGGCGTACATCGCCGCCGAGGTGAACGGCAGCGAGCTGCTGTTCTGCGCGCATCACGGTCGCAAGTACGAGGCGAAGCTCCGCTCGATCGCCAGCAGCTGGCACGACGAGACCGCACGCTTGCTCGAATCGGTCTGACCCGCTCAGCCGCGTCAGCCGCCGAGGTACGTCCTCGGGATGAGGGGCGAGACCCGCACCAGGATCTCCTCGCCGACGGTGCCGATCGCCTCGGCGAGGTCGGTCGCCGAGCGCCCTCCGGCTCCGAAGACGACGATCTCCTCACCCGCCGCGCTGCCCGCCCACGCCGTCACCGTCGAGTGCGCCTCGTCGATCCGATCGATCGGCAGCGCGTCCGTCGCGTGGCGCAGGCTCGCGCGGCGCGCGAGCGAGGACGGGAGGCCGTGCAGCGACCCGACGCCGATCACCGCGCGGGCATCGTCGACCCGGGTCACGGGCGCGATCAGCGAGCCGACCGGACGAACGCCGAGGGCGGTCTCCGACTCGCCGTGCGCTGAGCGCACGCCATAGCAGAACGCTCCGACGCGAACCAGGTCATAGCGGAACTGGGCTCTGGCGAACGACGCGGCGCTGGCGGCGAGATGTCTGACCTCGATCGCGAATCCGGCCCTCTCGGCGGCTGAGACCGCCTCCTCGAAGACCGCACGGGCCTCGTCGTCGGTCTCGTCACTGGCCTCCGCGATGTGGCTCCACACTCCGACGACGCGGATGGCACCCTCGGCCTGCAGTTCGACGGATCGTTCGAGGACCGACGGCCACTGCTCGGGCCGGATGCCGTTGCGATGCAGTCCCGTGTCGATCTTGAGGTGTACACGCGCGACCGCGCCGACCGTCCGCGCGACCGACGCGATGTCCTCCAGGAAGCCTGCGTCGCCGACACCCAGATCCACGTGCGCGTCCAGGGCGGCCGCGATCTCCTCGCGTCCGACGGTGAGCCATGAGAAGATGCGGGCGCCCTCCCCGACGACACCTCTGGTGACCAGCGCGTCGTGCACGTCGAAGGCGCCGAACCATCGGACGCCCTCGGCCGAGGCGCGGGAGACGACGGCTTCGAGGCCGTGCCCGTAGGCGTCGTCCTTGACGATGAGCATCATCTCGGCGGGCGCCACCCGCGCGCGCACCGCGGCGATGTTCGCCGCCAGGACGCCCAGGTCGACCTCGAGCCGAAGACCGGTCACGACACGTACTCCCGTTCTGCGCGCTGCCCGACCGCGGTCACCAGTTCAGCCGGTGTCAGCCCGCTGGCGCGGGCCCACTCGGTCACCCGCGGTTCGTCATCGCCGCCGCCGAAGAACACCGCCGCCTCACCCGCGACGACCGCGGCGGCGCGGGGTGCGGATCCGACATCCACGACGCACACGTCCATCGCGACGCGTCCGACGATCGGATGCCGGCGCCCACCGATCGACACGCTCGCACTGTTCCCGAGCGAACGGAGGACCCCCTGCGCATAGCCGCCGGTCACCAGTGCGACATCGGTGTCGTGCGCCGCGCGGTGCGTGTACCCGTAGGAGACGCCCTCCCCCGCCAGCAGCGGCTTGATGCTCAGCACGCGGCCGCGAAGGCTCATCACCGGCGTGAAGCCCGTGGAGATGCCGTACACGGCGTCCGGCGCGTCGGCAGTGCCGGCCTGCACGAGCGATGACGCGGGGACCGAGCGTTCGAGCGCCGCGCCGCCGCCCTCATCGACCAGGAGCGCCGTCGCGCCGGCATCCAGTGCGAGTGGAGCCACCCGCGCGATGCCGTGGCCCCAGGCATCCGCTCGGACGTCGATGATCCCGGTCGCGCCGGTGGAGAGCACGGCGCGCAGGTTCAGGCGGAGGGCGGCGAGGTCGATGCGCGCGATCGGCGCTGTGCGCGGGATGGGCGGCCCGGACGCGGTGCGTCGAGGGATGCCGGAGGTCACGCCATCTAGACTATCCGGGGTCCTTCATCCCCCATCCCGGAGCGTTCATGCCTTCTCGCGGCCTCGGCCTCGCCCCTCGTCTGCACTATCTCGCCGACCGGGCGCGACGCATCAACGTCGGCTCCGTGCTCGAGCGTGCGAAGGAGACGGCGGCACAGCACGGGCGCTCCACGCCGGTGATCGTGGCCGACATGCTGTGGTCCGCGGGGTTTCGTCAGGTCGGATTCCAGGACTACGTCGACTACGACTTCGCGATCCTGAACCGCGCCGAACGAGCCACCTACATGACGCATCCGGTCTCGAACGAGCTGTCGCAGAAGTACGACCACCCCGACTTCCGCCACCTGTTCCAGGACAAGGTCGAGTTCGACCGCGTGTTCAGCGACTTCCTGTGCCGCGAGTGGATGGTCGTGGAGCCGGGCAACGCGGACGCCGTCCGCGAGTTCACGGTGCGACAGGGCACGATCGTGACCAAGGAGCCGGTCGGTCAGGCCGGTACGGGCGTGCACCGCTACCATGCGGCCGACATCGCCGACTGGGACGAGTTCCACCGTGGACTGCTCGCCCGCGGCGAGCTGCTGATCGAAGAGGTCATCGTCCAGCACGAGGACCTCGCGGCCGTCTGCCCGGGTACCGTCAACACGACCCGCGTGACGGCGTTCTTCGACGGCGAGAAGACGCACATCCTCGCCATAGCGCAGAAGTTCGGGCGCGGCGCGGTCAGCGACCAGATGACTTTCGGCGGTTTCTACACGATGCTCGACGACGACGGCCACGCCGTCGGTCCCGGGTACGATTCGCACAGTCACGTGCACGTGCGGCACCCGGATTCCGGATTCGTGATCGCCGACTTCCAGCTGCCGATGATCGATCAGGTCAAGGAGTTCGTCGATCGGGTCGCACGCGTCGTGCCACAGGTCCAGTACGTCGGCTGGGACATCGTGGTCACCCCGGACGGCCCGGTTCTCGTCGAGGGCAACTGGGGCGCCGGGGTCTACGAGAACAAGCCGAGCGTCACCGGCGTCCGCACGGGACACAAGCCGCGCTATCGCGCGGCGATCGGGTTCTAAGCCGACCGCACCACTCCCAGCGGCGTCGACTCGTGGCCCTGGCCGAGCGGGTTGTCCTTCAGGATCGCGACGAGCTGCTTCTCGCGAGCCCGGTCGACCGTCGAGCCCAGGATGTTGCCCCCGAGGTCGTTGATGTCCACGACCGCCACTTCCGCGATGCCGCCGAGCAGCTGCTTCAGATGCCGCGCGACCTCACGAGGGCGCTCCGGGCCGAGCACGACCGCCTTGTTGTAGGGCGGAATGGTGCCGTCGGTCGGCCCGTCGATCGCGCGGGCCTTGTCGCCGGCGATCCGGTAGAAATCGCCCTTGCGTCCCAACGCCTTCGTCACGGCCGAGACGGCGGCGGCGAAGAGGATACGCGGCGTGCCGCATTCGCGCAGCGCCATCTCCATCGTCTCGGGCATGCCGAGTCCGATGCCGTGCGGCGTGCGGGTGACGTACTTCGACAGGAACAGCGCGAGCCGGCGCGGGGTGATCTCCTCGACGAGGTACGACCGGCCCTGCGTGATCGCGACGATCTTCTCCGTCACGAAAAAGAGGTCACCCGGTTGCACGACATCGCTCGCGTACTCGCGGATGAAGGCGTCGAGGTCGTCGCCCGGCAGCACCACCCGCGTACGGATGGGGATGCGCGAGTACGATGCCCCGTCGATCTGAACGGTCAGCGCCTTGCCGGCGTTGGCCTCTGCCATCACAGGAGCCCTGTCTTCACTCGAGGTAGTCGCGCAGCGACTGCGAGCGGGACGGGTGGCGCAGCTTGGCCATGGTCTTGGACTCGATCTGACGGATCCGCTCGCGCGTGACGCCGAACGTGTCGCCGATCTGGTCGAGCGTCTTGGGCTGCCCGTCGCCGAGGCCGAAGCGCATGCGGATCACGCCCGCCTCACGCTCTGACAGCGAGTCCAGCAGCGACTCGAGCTGACGCTGCAGCATCGTGAAGCCGACGGCGTCGGCCGGCACGACCGCCTCGGTGTCCTCGATGAGGTCGCCGAACTCGCTGTCGCCGTCCTCGCCGAGCGGGGTGTGGAGCGAGATCGGCTCGCGGCCGTACTTCTGGACCTCGATGACCTTCTCGGGCGTCATGTCCAGCTCGCGGCTGAGCTCCTCGGGCGTGGGCTCGCGGCCCAGGTCCTGCAGCATCTGGCGCTGGACGCGCGCGAGCTTGTTGATGACCTCGACCATGTGGACCGGGATGCGGATCGTGCGGGCCTGGTCGGCCATGGCGCGGGTGATGGCCTGACGGATCCACCACGTGGCGTACGTCGAGAACTTGAAGCCCTTCGTGTAGTCGAACTTCTCGACGGCACGGATGAGGCCCAGATTGCCCTCCTGGATGAGATCCAGGAACTGCATGCCGCGGCCGGTGTAGCGCTTGGCGAGTGAGACCACCAGGCGGAGGTTGGCACCGAGGAGGTGCGACTTGGCACGCTGACCGTCGCGGGCGACCCACTGCAGGTCCAGTCCCATCTGGTTCGACTTCTCCGCCGGCGACATGTGCGAGAGCTTCTCTTCGGCGAACAGACCCGCCTCGATGCGCATCGCGAGCTCGACCTCTTCGGCCGCGTTCAGCAGCGGCACTTTGCCGATCTGCTTCAGGTAGTCCTTGACCGGGTCGGCCGTGGCACCCGTGATCATCGTCGAGTAGACCGGGACATCGTCCTCATCGGAGGACGAGATCACGATGGCGCCGGTCGGCAGCGGCTCGGAGAACGCCGGCTTGGTCTCGGCCTCCTCCTCGTCGTCGTCCTCGGAGTCGGATGCCTCTGCGTCGGCCTCGCCGGCGGTGGCGGTCTTGGCCGCGCCGCGCTTGGTGGTGGCCGGCTTCTCCTCCGTGTCGGTGTCGTCGTCCAGCTCGACGACATCATCGATCTCCACGACGTCATCCTCGAGGTCGGCGTCATCCCCCGGCTCGTCGTCCTTCGCGGTCGCCTTGCTCGCCTTGGACGTCGTCGCCTTCGCGGCGGCAGGCTTCTTGGCTGCGGGAGCCTTCGGCGCCGCAGCGCGCTTGGCTGCGGTGGTCTTGGGGGCAGCGGTCTTGGAGGCCGACTTCGTCGTCGCCTTCTCGGCTGTGTTCGTCGGGAGCGAGACGGCCTCGGTGACCTTCTCGCTGCTCGCGGTCTTCGCGCCTGGAGTCACGGTTCGCCTTTCACCGGCGGACGCGTGTCTGACGTTCCCCGGTCGATTTCGGACACTAGTAAGACCCTTGTCAAGTCCGTACTCCGCGAAGAACGTTCACGGATCCGGTTGACAACGGGTCAGGTCATCTATTGTCGCACACTTGCCGGAGGGATCCGACTCGCACGATCGACACGTTCTTGTCAACAGCGAAATGGCGCAGGTCATTCCGACCGGTCAGGAACCGCGCTTGTCGTCGTCGCTCGTCGGCCCGGTCGCAAGGAATCGTTCGAGCTCGGCGGCGAGCTCGTCGGCACTGGGCAGGTCACCGGTGTGGACCATCGCCGTCGCGGAGGTGGAACCGGCCATATAGGAGTCGTAACGCTCCTCCAGCCCTTGCAGCATCCGCGACAATTCGTCGCTGCCGGAGACCTGGTCGTCGACCTTCAGGATGTATTCGCGGTTCTCGTCACGCAGCACGTCACCGGCGAAGACGAGTCCGGTGGCAGCGCTCAGGCTGTCCAGCCCCGCCAGCGCCGCTGCCGGATACTCCGTGTCACCCAGGTAATGCGGGACCAGCAGAACGAAGCCGGCCACGCGGGCGCCCACCTCGGCGAACCGGTACTCGAGCAGGTGGCCGGCGGTCGCCGGGACCTGGGTGTGAGGCTGCCAGACGGAATGCGCCTCGGTGAGGTCGTGCCGGGTACCGCTGACGGTCGTGCCGATCGGCCGGGTGTGCGGCACCGGCATCGGGATGGCGTGCACCCAGGTCACGGAATCCACGTCGTACGCGGCGGCGAAATCGAGGACCGCGGCGGTGAACGCGTCCCACGCGAAGTCGGGTTCGTACCCGGCGAGCAGGACGAACGGCTGCCCGAGCGAGTCGTGCGCCAGCGAGAGCTCCAGCCGCGGAGGGCGGTACGCGGTGAGGTGATCCTGGTCGAAGGAGATGAGCGGCCGACGGGCACGGTAATCCAACAGGACGTCGTTGGAGAAGATCGCCAGCGGCACGGGGTCCAGATCGTCGCGGAAGTACTCGACGAGACGGCTCACCGCATTGCCGGCGTCGGTGAATCCCGTCAGCGCGATGACCATCGGCAGCCCGCGCGGGACCGGCGGCGCGGAGACCGCTCGTTCGTACAGCGGGGCGAAGGAAGCCATACCTCCATCGTACGAGCAGGCATGATCTCGCAGGCCCTCCGGCCGCGCGTCCGCGTCCCGCTGACAGCGAACGCGTCCGCGGCGCCCGAACCTAGGATGGAGGGCATGTCGTTTCCCGACCTTCAGTTCAGCACCGCACCGATCCGAGAATCCGACGCCGACGCCATCCTGCTCGCGGTCCCCGCGCTGGATCGCGACGATTCGCCCGCATTGGCGGACTGGCCGGGATTGCGCGAAGCCCTCCTCGGGGTCGGGTTCACCGGATCGCCGGCGTCGTTCCAGCGGATCTTCGCGCCCGAGAGCACCGCACTGCCGCTGGCCGTCGTCGGCCTCGGCAGCGACCCGAGCGCGTCGGTAGTGCGGGAGGCTGTGGGCACCGGCATCCGCTCGCTCACCGGATTCGAGACCGTGGCCGTCGCGGTGCTCGGCGACGCCGACTTCTCGCGGCCGGCCGCGGAGGGCGCCACACTCGGCGGGTACCGCTTCGACGGGTACAAGACCGAGCAGCCCAAGCCGCGCGCCTCGCGCGTCGTGATCCATGCCGGCGACGCACCGGATGACGCCGACGTCGCAGCCGTGCGCGCCGAGGCCGCTGCCGTCGCGCTGGTCAAGGACCTCGTCACGATTCCGGCGGAGTGGCTCGGACCCGCCGACTTCGCCGATCGCGCGCGGGAAGCCGTCGACGGTCTGGCCGTGACCGTGGAGATCCTCGACGAAGAGCAGCTCGCCGCCGGCGGGTACGGAGGAATCGTCGGGGTCGGGCAGGGCTCCGACCGCCCGCCGCGACTCGTGCGCCTGGACTACGCGCCGGAGGGCGCCGCGCGTCACGTCGCCCTGGTGGGCAAGGGCATCACCTTCGACACCGGCGGACTCTCGCTGAAGCCGGCCGCCGGCATGGTCGGCATGAAGTACGACATGTGCGGAGCCGCCACAGCTCTCGCGGTCCTGCGGGCCATCGCGACGCTCGGGCTGCCGGTACGGGTCACGGCGTTCCTCTGCGTGGCGGACAACATGCCGTCGGGTCGCGCCACCCGGCCAGGCGATGTCCTGCGGATGCTGGACGGGACGACCGTGGAAGTCCTCAACACCGACGCCGAAGGCCGCCTGGTGCTCGCCGACGGCCTCGTCGCCGCCAGTCGCGAGCAGCCGGATGTCATCGTCGATGTCGCGACGCTCACCGGCGCCATCACGATCGCACTCGGCACCCGGCACACCGGCGTCATGGGCGATGACACCGCAGTCGCCGACTACCTGACCGCGGCATCCGACGTCGGCGAACTCGCCTGGCAGCTGCCGCTCCCGGCGCACATGGTCGACGAACTCGACTCCCCCATCGCCGACCTGCAGAACGCGAAGATCGGCGATCCGGCGGGCGGTTCGATGTTCGCGGGGCTGTTCCTGCGCCACTTCGTCGGCCGCACAGGCGACGGGGCGGACGCCCCCCGCATCCCCTGGGTGCACCTGGACATCGCCGGTGTCGGCATGAACAAGGGCGGCGGCTACGGCTTCACCGACAAAGGGGCGACGGGCGCGACCGTCCGGTCGCTGATCCGATTCGTCGGCGCCGGACAGGAGGAGACCCGATGACCGAGGTCCGGTTCGACGTGGTCGTGCTCGGTGGAGGCAGCGGCGGATATGCCGCCGCGCTGCGCGCCGCAGAGCTCGGCAAGACCGTCGCCATCATCGAGAAGGACAAGGTCGGCGGAACCTGCCTGCACCGCGGCTGCATCCCCACCAAGGCGCTGCTGCACGCCGCGGAAGTCGCCGATTCTGCGCGCGACGCCTCGTCGATCGGTGTCCGGGCGACGCTGGAGGGAATCGACCCCGACGGGGTGCGGGCCTACCGCGAAGGAATCGTCGCCAAGAAGTACAAAGGGCTGGAGGGCCTGATCAAGGCGCGCGGCATCACCGTCATCTCCGGCACCGGCCGTCTGGAGGCGGGGCCGGCCGTGCGCGTGGGCGAGGACCTCTACCGCGGCACGGATGTGATCCTCGCCACCGGCTCGTACAGCCGGTCGCTGCCGGGACTGGAGATCGGCGGGCGGGTCCTGACCAGCGAGCACGCGCTCGAGCTCGCCGAGATCCCGTCGTCGGTCGTGATCCTCGGGGGCGGAGTGATCGGCGTGGAATTCGCCAGCGTCTGGCGCTCCTTCGGGGCCGACGTCACCATCGTCGAGGCGCTCGATCATCTCGTCCCGAACGAGGACCTCTCCTCGAGCAAGACCCTCGAGCGGGCATTCCGCAAGCGCGGCATCGCCTTCTCCCTGGGTGTGCGGTTCGCATCCGTCGATCAGACAGCGGACGGCGTCACTGTGACCCTGGAGGACGGGAAGACCTTCGCAGCGGAGTACCTGCTGGTCGCCGTCGGCCGCGGTCCGGTGACCGAGGGTCTGGGATACGAGGAGAGCGGGATCGCGCTGGAGCGGGGCTTCGTCCCCACCGATGAGCGGCTTCGCACGACTGCCGAGCACGTCTGGGCGGTCGGCGACATCGTGCCCGGACTGCAGCTGGCCCACCGCGGCTTCCAGCAGGGCATCTTCGTCGCCGAGGAGATCGCCGGGCGTTCTCCGGTGCTGGTCCCCGACGCCCAGATCCCCAAGGTGACCTACAGCCACCCAGAGGTGGCATCCGTGGGTATCACCGAAGCGCAGGCGATCCAGGCCCACGGGGCCGAAGCCGTCGTCTCGTACGAGTACAACCTCGCCGGCAACGGCAAGAGCGAGATCCTCGGCACGTCCGGCATCGTCAAGGTGGTCCGCAGCAAGAACGGCCCGGTGCTGGGCGTCCACATGGTCGGCGACCGGGTCGGCGAACTCATCACCGAGGGTCAGCTGGCGGTCGGATGGGAAGCGCATCCGGAAGACATCGCGCCATTCATCCACGCACACCCCACGCAGAGCGAAGCGCTCGGCGAGGCATTCCTGGCGCTCGCGGGCAAGCCGCTGCACGCGCTCTGATACACGCCGCGCGGGCGACACCGCCGCCGCGCGGCATCACTAAGCTAGAAACGACATCGGCATCTTGAAGGAGTCATGCACATGAGCACTTCCGTCGTCCTCCCCGCGCTCGGCGAGAGCGTCACCGAGGGAACGGTCACCCGCTGGCTCAAGCAGGTGGGCGACAGCATCGAGGCCGATGAGGGACTGCTGGAGATCTCGACCGACAAGGTCGACACCGAGATCCCCTCCCCGATCAGCGGGGTGCTCGAAGAGATCCTGGTCCAGGAAGACGAGACCGTCGAGGTCGGCGCCGTCCTCGCCAAGATCGGGGACGGCAGCAGCGCACCCGCGGGCGGCGAAGCGCCTGCCGCCGAGCCGGCCGCCGCTGAGGCGGCTCCCGCCGCTGAGCCCGCTCCCGCCGCTGAGCCCGCACCGGCCGAGCCCGCACCCGCCGCTGAAGCCGAGCCGGCGCCCGCCGTCCAGGCGGCTCCCGCTTCGAGCGAGGGCAAGGACGTCGTCCTCCCCGAGCTGGGAGAGAGCGTGACCGAGGGTACGGTCACCCGCTGGCTCAAGAGCCTCGGCGACACGGTCGCCGTGGATGACGCCCTCCTGGAGATCTCGACCGACAAGGTCGACACCGAGATCCCCTCGCCGTTCGCCGGCACGCTGCAGCAGATCTTCGTGCAGGAGGATGAGACCGTCGCCGTCGGCTCGCCGCTTGCCCGCATCGGCGAGGGTGCTGCTCCCGCTGCCGAGCCCGCTCCAGCTGCTCCCGAGCCCGCCGCCGAAGCGGCTCCGGCCGAGGCTGCACCCGCAGCCGCTCCGGCTCCTGCAGCCGTTGCCGCGCCCGCCCCGGCTGCCGCGCCCGCGCCTGCCCCGGCTGCCGCGCCCGCTCCGGCTGCAGCGCCCGCCGCGGCTGCAGCGCCCGCCCCGGCTCCGACTCCGGCCGCCCCGGCGCCTGGGCTCTCGTCCGACGACTCGGACGGCGTCTCCTACGTCACCCCCTTGGTCCGCCGGCTCGCCCAGCAGCAGGGTGTCGACCTTGCGAGCGTCACCGGCACCGGTGTCGGCGGCCGCATCCGCAAGGAAGATGTCCTCAAGGCCGCTGAGGCCGCGTCGGCGCCCGCCCCCGCGTCGGCTCCGGCGGAAGCCGCCGCGCCGGCAGCAGTGGAGATCTCGCCCCTGCGCGGGACGACGCAGCCGATGTCGCGTCTGCGCAAGGTGCTCGCAGAGCGCGCGGTGGCATCGATGCAGGCCACGGCGCAGCTCACCACGGTCGTCGAGGTGGACGTGACGAAGCTCGCGTCGTACCGTGATGCCGTCAAGGGCGACTTCCAGGCGAAGACCGGCGACAAGCTCTCGTTCCTGCCCTTCTTCGCGCTGGCTGCGGCCGAGGCGCTCCAGTCGAACCCGGTGATCAACTCCACGGTCGACGGCACGAACATCGTCTACCCGGCGTCGGAGAACCTCTCCATCGCCGTGGACACCGAGCGCGGGCTGCTCACTCCGGTCCTGCGCGATGCGGCATCGAAGAACATCGCCGAGATCGCCCATGAGATCGCCGACCTGGCCGCACGGACGCGCGACAACAAGCTCAAGCCGGACGAGCTCGGCGGAGGAACGTTCACTCTGACCAACACCGGCTCGCGCGGTGCGCTGTTCGACACGCCCGTCGTCTTCCTGCCGCAGTCCGCGATCCTGGGCACCGGCGTGGTCGTCAAGCGCCCTGGGCTGGTCTCGGTCGACGGCAAGGACGCGATCGCGATCCGCTCGTACGTGTACCTCGCGCTCTCGTACGACCACCGGGTGATCGACGGTGCTGACGCCGCCCGTTTCCTCGGCTCGGTCAAGAAGCGTCTCGAGGACGCCGCCTTCTCGGGACAGCTCGGTATCTGAGCCTCACTGCTGCGCGACGTCGTGGACGTCGCGCAGCAGCCAGCGCTCTTCGATCCGCACGACAACGACGAGTTGTGGCGGGCTCGCGGGCTCGACGGCGTCCGCCCGCAACACCGCGACTCCCCCGAACTCGTCCAGCAAGGTCAGCGTGCGCTCCGCCGCAGACAGGTCGATCGTTCCCGGCGCCAGCGTCCGGTCGGGCGACTCCTGCACGTCGGCCAAGCACGCAGCATCCGCCCCGCATCCGCTCCGCCTGACCAGCAGACGGTCGGTGACCGCGACCAGGTCGGCCGCGTCGGAAACCTCAGGAACCGGCGCGGCGCTGGACTCGCCCTTCGAAGTTCCCGTCGCCGGATCGTCGACCGCAGTCGCACTGTCAGCCGCTGTTGGGGACGGGACGATGGATGCCCCGTCGGCCGTGGCCGGACCGTCGCCGCCCGTGGGCCAGAGCAGGCCACCCACCAGGACGACGGCGGCGACCGCCGCCGCGGCGATCCACGGGGTGCGGCGCCCGCCCGGCCGCTTGCTGCGCAGCGCGCGCCATGCGCTCGTGGTCGCCCGCGACACGATGTCGGCCCACTCGGCGTCGACGTGTCGAGCGAGTCCGGTCGCCCAGTGCGCGCGGGGCGCGGGCTCGACCGGCAGTGCAGGGTCCTCCCGGTATGCCGCGACAGACCGCGCCGCGCGCGACCCGAACACCGTCGTGCCCAGGGGGCGCGGGTTCTCGGCGGCGAAGAAGCCGGCCTCCAGCCGGTCGGCCTCTCGGCCGAGTGCGTCGGTAGCGAGCGCATCCACGGCCTGCGCGACGGCGTCGGCGAGCACGGGGACGGCATCGGCGATCGAGTTCAGCAGTGCCGCAGTCGCCTCGACGGCACGCTCGTCGGAGGCCTCGACGGCCAGCATCGGGCGACCCGCGTCGGTGAGCCACCACGCGCCGCGGAGGTCGCCGGGCTCGCAGACGGCGAGGGCCTCCGTCGCACCGCGCAGGAGGCTCACCGCGAGGTTGACCGCCTCGCCAGGTGTCAGCGCGGAGCCGCCGCGTCGCCGTCGCGCCAGGAAGTCCGCGACGCGCTCCGGCATCACCGGCAGCAGGAGGTCGTGGCCGGCGGTCTTGCGGATGACATCGAGCGGACGCACCACGTGGCCCGACTCGCTCGCCTTCCAGCCGACCCAGTCCGAGCTGAGCGCCGCCGCATCGACGATGACGCCGGTCGTCTGGTCGGCCGTGGCGACGAGGAGTCCCGGCCATGGCGACTCAGCTGCCCCCGCGACACGTCGGATCACGCGATAGCCGCTGCGCCGCCCGTCGTCGCTGTTCACGCCTCCACTCTCCGCCGCTCGCCGCCGATCGCTCGATGTCGATGCTTGCCTGTGCACAGTTCCCGTATTGGAACGGTTGGGGAGGAACAGATGCCGCGG
Organism: Microbacterium pygmaeum; assembly: GCF_900100885.1. Taxonomy (NCBI): domain Bacteria; kingdom Bacillati; phylum Actinomycetota; class Actinomycetes; order Micrococcales; family Microbacteriaceae; genus Microbacterium; species Microbacterium pygmaeum. The sequence continues at coordinate 2,590,219 of NZ_LT629692.1, read as the reverse complement.
GCGCGGAAAGGTAGGCTGGATGCATGGCAGCACGCAGTACCGCGCCCGAGAAGCGTCCGGGCTTCTTCTCGCAGATCCGCACCCTCTTCACGTTCACCCGCAAGGCGTACCCGTGGCTGCCCTGGCTGCTGGTCGGCATCTTCGTCGTGGGTATCGGCCTCGGCGTCGGCTTCGGTCTCCTGATTCCGCCGTTCGCGATCTGGAGCCTCGTGCTCTGGGGCATCACGGGCCTCATGCTCGGCATCCTCGCCTCGTTGATGACGATGACGCGTCTGTCGACGAAGGCGATGTACAAGCAGATCGATGGGATGCCGGGGGCCGCCGGACATGTGATGTCGACATCCCTCGGTCGCAACTGGCAGTCCAGCGAGATGCCGGTCGGGGTGAACCCGAAGACGCAGGAGGCGGTGTACCGCGCCATCGGCCGCGGCGGGATCGTCATCGTCGGCGAGGGCGCTCGCGGGCGGCTGACCCGTCTGGTCAACGACGAGCGGTCGAAGGCGCAGCGGGTCGCGACCGGTGTGCCGGTCCACGTCATCTACGTCGGCCACGGCGAGGACGAGGTCCCGATCGGGAAGCTCGCATCCACGGTCAAGTCCTTCCCGAAGAAGATCGACCGCGCCACGATGGCGGCCGTCATCAAGCGCCTCGATTCCGTGTCGCAGTCCCTGGCATCCCTGCCGATCCCCAAGGGCATCGATCCCACGAAGGCGCGCGCGCCCCGACCTCGCTGAGGTCAGGACCGGATGAGGACCGTCCCGGCGGCCTTGTCGTGGACGCCTCGGTTGTCCGCATCCCAGATGACGGCTGGGATGACCAGCGCCAGCAGCACGCTGCGCACGATCGGGCGCCACAGGCCTGTCCACCCGCCGGTCACCCGCTGGACGCGCATGCCCAGGAGTCGATGACCGGGGCTGCCGCCGATCGTCGGGATGAACAGCGACTGCACGATCACGAAGATCAACGTCGTCGCCAGCGCGTCGTACGAGAAGAACGCAATCGAGATCAGCACCGCGCAAGCCCAGTCGATGATGATCGCCCAGACGCGTCGACCGATCGGGGCGAGACTTCCCGGGCCGGTCTGCGGCAACCCGAGCCGTTCTCCGGGGTAGGCGCCGGGGGCGAGCTCATCTGGCATGTCTCCAGCCTAACCAGCGGCGCGTAACATGCCGGAAACAAAGGTGTCACTGCCGGGCAATGCCCTCCGGCTAGCGTTGCAGGCAAGCCTGTGCAACGGGCGGCAGTTCCCGAATGCCCTACCTCTGGAGCCTCAATGTTCAAAGATTCATCCGAGGTGCTGAAGTTCATCAAGGACGAGGACGTGAAGTTCCTCGACATCCGGTTCACGGATCTCCCTGGTGTCCAGCAGCATTTCAACATCCCCGCATCGACCGTCGACGAAGAGTTCTTCACCGTCGGTCAGCTCTTCGACGGCTCCTCCATCCGAGGCTTCGCGAACATCCACGAGTCCGACATGCAGCTCATCCCGGATGTCACCACCGCGTACCTGGATCAGTTCCGCGAGGCGAAGACGCTCATCATGATCTTCGACATCTACAACCCGCGCAACGGCGAGATCTACCACAAGGACCCGCGTCAGGTCGCCAAGAAGGCCGAGAAGTATCTCGCCTCCACCGGCATCGCCGACACCGCGTTCTTCGCCCCAGAGGCCGAGTTCTACATCTTCGACGATGTGCGCTACTCGGTCACCCAGAACTCCAGCTTCTACAGCGTCGACTCCGAAGAGGGCGCATGGAACACCGGCCGCGAGGAAGAAGGCGGGAACCTCGCCAACAAGACCCCGTACAAGGGCGGCTACTTCCCGGTCAGCCCGGTAGACAAGACTGCGGACCTGCGCGATGACATCACCCTCAAGCTGATCGAGGCGGGCTTCACGCTCGAGCGCTCCCATCACGAGGTGGGCACCGGCGGTCAGCAGGAGATCAACTACCGCTTCGACACGATGGTGCACTCGGCGGATGACATCCTGAAGTTCAAGTACATCGTCAAGAACACCGCCGAGCAGTGGGGCAAGGTCGCGACCTTCATGCCCAAGCCGCTGTTCGGCGACAACGGCTCCGGCATGCACACGCACCAGTCGCTGTGGCTCGACGGCTCGCCGCTCTTCTACGACGAGAAGGGCTACGGCGGTCTGTCCGACACGGCGCGCTGGTACATCGGCGGCCTGCTCGCCCACGCTCCGGCGGTGCTCGCGTTCACCAACCCGACGATCAACTCGTACAAGCGCCTGGTCAAGGGCTACGAGGCGCCGGTCAACCTGGTGTACTCGGCCGGCAACCGCTCGGCTGCCATCCGCATCCCGATCACGGGTTCCAACCCGAAGGCGAAGCGGATAGAGTTCCGCGCGCCGGATGCCTCGGGCAACCCGTATCTCGCGTTCGCCGCGCAGATGATGGCGGGTCTGGACGGCATCCTGAACCGCATCGAGCCGCACGAGCCCGTCGACAAGGACCTGTACGAGCTTCCCCCCGAGGAGGCCAAGAACATCCCCCAGGTTCCCAACTCGCTGCTGGACTCGCTTGAGGCGCTGCGCGCCGACAACGAGTTCCTGACGCGCGGGAACGTGTTCACGCCCGAGCTCATCGAGACGTGGATCGAGTACAAGATCGAGAACGAGATCAAGCCGATCGCTGCGCGCCCGCACCCGTTCGAGTACGAGCTGTACTTCGGCGTCTAGGCGTCAGAACAGACGAAGGGTCCTCCGCGTTCTCGCGGAGGACCCTTCGTTCGTGACGGGCAGGTGGCTCAACCCTGCTGATGGATCATCCGTCCGACGAGAACGCTGACGGGGAGCGAGAGCAAGGTCCACGCGGCGACGACCGCCGAGACCAGGATGACGATGTCCATTGGGGACACTCCTTCGAGCCGCAGGGGGCGCCGATGCACCCTGGTGCGCGCAATCGTATGGCCGCAGCGACCCGGACGACCGCGCTTTTGCGGCCGACACGATGAGAATGTCCTCATGTGGGCCGAACGTGTTCGGCCGCGAGCACGTCGTCAGCCGTAGAAGAGCTTCTCGAAGATTCGTCGCGCTCGTCGGGTCGTCCCGAGATAGTCCTCTTCCACGGCGGTGGCAGAGCGCGGCGGATAGTCCAGGAGCCGTCCGATGCCGTCAAGCTGTCGACGATCGGTCGGCAGGACGTCGCTGGTGTGACCGGACAGCAGGGTGTTGGCCGATCGCAGCCGGCTGGCCAGGCGCCAGGCGGCGCAGAGGCGCTCGCTCTCGAGGTCTGTCACGTACCCGGCTGCCTGCGCGGCCTCGAGCGCGCGCATGGTCGAGGTCGTCCGCATGCCCTCCACGGAGCGGCCGTGCTCGAGCTGGAGGACCTGTACGAGCCATTCGACGTCGCTGAGCGAGCCGGGCCCCAGCTTGAGGTGCCGTGTGCGATCCACCCCCTGCGGCAGGCGTTCGTTCTCGACCCGTGCCTTGATCCGCTTGATCTCGCGGAGGCCCTGCGGGTCGACGGTCGCCGGGAAGCGGACGTCGTCGGCCAGCGCCATGAATGCTTTGATGAGTTTGACGCTGCCCGCGACCCCGCGTGCGCGCAGGAGCGCCTGAGCCTCCCAGGACAGCGACCAGCGACGGTAGTACTCGGCGTAGGCGTCGAGCGATCGGGCGAGCGGCCCGTTGCGGCCCTCAGGTCGCAGATCGGCATCGAGATCCAGCGGGAGTCGATGGTCCTCGGAGTGTCGGCGCAGTTCGGAGACGACCCGCAGGGACAGTTCATGCGCGCGCTGCGGCTCGACGCCGTTCGGGTTGTAGACGTACATCACGTCCGCGTCGGAGCCGAACCCGAGCTCGGCACCGCCGAATCGGCCCATCGCGATGACGGCGAAATCCAGCGCGCTGTCCTCAGGCGGCACGACATCGCGCCAGACGGCCCGCAGGGTCGCCTGAATCGTGACCTCGGTGATCGTGGTGAGGGCGCCGGCGACCTCCTCGATGCTCAGCACGCCCAGCACGGCCCCCATGGCAGTGCGAAGCAGCTCACGGCGGCGCAGCGCCCGCACCGACCGCATGGCGTCCTCGATGGTGTCGTGGCGCGTCTGGATCGCCCGCGCCTCCTCCTGCATGGCGCGTCCGGTCCGCGGTCGCAGCTGCTCGTCCGAATCCAGCCAGACAGCGGATTCCGGGATCCACTCCATCAGCTCGCCGATGTAGCGCGATCCGGACAGGACGCGGGTGAGGCTCTCGGCCGCCGCGGACGAATCGCGCAGCATCCGCAGGAACCAGGGGCTGTTGCCGAGCCGCTCGCTGATGCGTCGGAACGCGAGCAGCCCGTAGTCGGGATCGACCCCGTCCGCGAACCAGCGGATCATGATCGGCATCAGGTGCCGCTGGATCGTCGCCTTCCGGCTGAGGCCGCTCGTGAGTGCGGCGATATGCCGGAGAGCGCCGGCGGGATCCCGGAACCCGATCGCCGCCAGTCGGTCATGGGCCTGGGCCTGGGAGAGGACGCGCTCCTCTTCGGGAAGGGCGGCCACCGCCGAAAGCAGCGGCCGGTAGAACAGTCGAACGTGGATGTCGCGCACTTCGCGCTTCACGCTCTCCCACAGCTCCCAGATGCCGTCGGCGGTGTCGGCGAGGCGCGATGCCCGTGCGAGCACGCGCAGCCCTTCGGGGGTCCGCGGCATCAGGTGCGTGCGAGCCAGTCCCTCCAGCTGCAGGCGATGCTCCAGCAGTCGCAGGATGCGGTAGTCACGCGCGAACGCCGCGGCGTCCGTGCGGCCGATGTAGCCGGCCGCGACGAGCGCGTCCAGCGCGTCGAGCGTGCTGCGCTGACGGATCCCGTCATCGGTGAGGCCGTGCACGAGCTGCAGCAGCTGGACGGTGAATTCGATGTCCCGGATGCCGCCAGGGCCGAGCTTGAGCTGGTAGGCGACGTCACCGGATGGAATGTGCTCGGTGACCCGCTCGCGCATGCGCTGGACGCTGTCGACGAAATTCTCGCGAGCGGCGCTCGTCCAGATCTTCGGCTGCACCGCATCGACGTACGCCTCGCCGAGGGCCGCGTCGCCTGCGATGGGTCGCGCCTTCAGCAGCGCCTGGAACTCCCAGCTCTTGGCCCACCGGTCGTAGTAGGCCAAGTGCGAGTCCAGCGAGCGGACCAGCGCTCCCTGCTTGCCCTCGGGCCGGAGGTTCGCATCGACCTCCCACAGCGGCGGCTCGATCTCCACCCCCGAGATGCCCCGCATCATCTGCACGGCCAGGCGAGTCGCGATGTCGATGACGCGGCTCTCCCCCAGCTGCCCGAGAACGTCCTCGTCCGCACCGCCGACGAAGATCACGTCGACGTCGCTGACATAGTTCAGTTCGCGGGCGCCGGTCTTGCCCATGCCGATCACGGCCAGCTTCGTCGCGGCGACCGAGTCCCGAGGGAAGAGCCCCGCTCCGGCGATTCCCGTCGAGATGCGTGTGCGCGCGACCGCGAGTGAGGCCTCCAGCGCGGCGCCGGCGGCATCGGCCAGACGCGCCGACACGGCGCGCACCGCCTCGACGGGATCGGCGCTCAGCAGGTCGTAGGCGGCGATCTGCGCGACGTACCGCCGGTACCGCACGCGCAGTGCCACCCAGGCCGACTCATCGCCGCGGTCGGCGAAACCGTCCACCGCGCCTACGGCGTCCAGGAGCCCGTCGGTCAGCTCGCCGGAGGACGGCAGGCCGGAGCCGACGCTCTGCAGGTGAACGAGCTCTTCCGGATGCCGGAAGAAGAAGTCCGCCAGCCCGCTCGATGCGCCGAAGATGCCCCAGGCTGCGCGCCGGCCCTGCTCGTGCTCGAGGACGGACCGCATCGCATCCGCATTGCGCCGCGCGACGCGGACGATCCCGGTCAGGGCCGCATCCGGATCCGCGGCGATCCCCGCCTGCGCGGTCAGGACCTCCCGATCGATGCCGACCGCGATCTCCAGCTCCGCCAGCTCGGTCTCGGCTTCGGCGAGCCGGCCGAAGCCGAGCCGCGCGAGCTCGGTGAGGGCCGAGGACCGTTCGCTGGTGGACATGCGCGAGCGGGTCAGAGCATCTCGAGGTTGCTCTTCAGCTCGAACGGCGTGACCTGGGAGCGGTATTCCTGCCATTCGCGGCGCTTGTTCAGGAGCACGTAGTTGAAGACCTGCTCACCGAGCGTCTCGGCGACGAGTTCGGACTCCTCCATGTACTCCAGGGCGTGGTCCAGGCTCGCCGGAAGCGGCGCGTATCCGAGCGCGCGCCGCTCGCTGTCGGTGAGCGACCAGACGTTGTCCTCGGCCTCGGGAGGCAGCTCGTAGCCCTCTTCGATTCCCTTCAGCCCGGCGGCCAGCATCAGCGCGTAGGCGAGATACGGGTTGGCGGCGGAATCCAGCGCGCGGTACTCGACCCGTGAGGACTGCCCCTTGTTGGGCTTGTACAGCGGAACGCGCACGAGCGCTGAGCGGTTGTTGTGTCCCCAGGTGATGAAGCTGGGCGCCTCATCTCCACCCCACAGGCGCTTGTACGAGTTGACGAACTGGTTGGTGACGGCCGAGATCTCGCCCGCGTGACGCAGCAGACCGGCGATGAACTGCCGGCCGACCTTGGAGAGCTGGTAGGTCGCGCCCTCCTCGTAGAAGGCGTTCGTGTCGCCCTCGAACAGCGACATGTGCGTGTGCATACCGCTGCCGGGCTTTCCGCTGAGGGGCTTGGGCATGAAGGTCGCGTAGACGCCCTGCTCGATCGCGACCTCTTTGATGACGGTGCGGAACGTCATGATGTTGTCGGCAGTGGCCAGCGCGTCGGCGTAGCGCAGATCGATCTCGTTCTGCCCTGGGCCGCCCTCGTGGTGGCTGTACTCGACCGAGATGCCCAGATCTTCCAGCATCCGCACCGACCGACGTCGGAAATCATGTGCCGTGCCGCCCGGAACGTTGTCGAAGTACCCCGCCGAGTCCACCGGCTCCGGGCCATCGGCGCCGAAGGAGGAGGATTTCAGGAGGTAGAACTCGATCTCGGGGTGCGTGTAGAACGTGAAGCCGGCATCGGCCGCCTTGGCCAGGGCGCGCTTGAGCACGTGGCGCGGGTCGGCGACGGCAGGCTGGCCGTCCGGGGTGGTGATGTCGCAGAACATGCGGGCGGTGGGGTCGATCTCCCCGCGCCACGGCAGGATCTGGAAGGTCGTCGGGTCGGGGTGGGCCAGCAGATCCGACTCGTACGAGCGGGTGAGGCCCTCGATGGCGGAGCCGTCGAATCCGAGGCCCTCTGCGAAGGCGCCCTCCACCTCGGCCGGCGCGATCGCCACCGACTTCAGCGTGCCGACCACGTCCGTGAACCAGAGGCGGACGAACTTGACACCCCGCTCCTCGATCGTGCGCAGTACGAAGTCACGCTGCTTGTCCATCGAATCCCCTCAGATGCCGGCTGCGGAAGCCGGGCTAGTTGTCGCCGTCGGTGCCGTCTGCGGAGCTCTTCGGCTTCGAACTGCTCCAGTCGTCGTCGCGCGACTCCTCCTCAGCCCACGCCTTGGAGCGCTCACGCAGCAGTGCGGGGGCCTTGGCCGCCTCCTCCGCCGTCTCGAACGGCCCGGCGCGATCGATCGCCGGAGACTCGAATCCCTTCTCCACCTCACCGGTGGACAGGTTGTACCAGTACTTCTCGCTGTCCTTCGTCACGCGCACTCCTCGCACCTCGAGCTCATTCCGGCCTGCGCTCTCGATCCTACTGATCGCTCGCGATGTCCTGGATAGGCTGGGCGCATGGCAACGGAGATCACACGTGCCGTCGGTGTGGACATCGGCGGCACCGGCATCAAGGCAGCGATCGTCGATCTGGCGGAGGGAACCCTGCTCAGCGACCGGATCAAGGTCGCCACCCCTGCAGGAGCGCAGCCGAAAGACGTCCTGGCAGCGGTGCAGGAAGTGCTCGGCCGGCTCGAGATCGACGATGCCAGCGTGCCGCTGGGGGTGGCATTCCCGGCGATCGTCAAGGACGGCCGCACGCTGTCGGCCGCCAACGTCTCCGACAAGTGGATCGGCTTCGAGGCGGAGAAGTTCTTCGAGAAGGGTCTCGGCCGCGACATCCATTTCGCCAACGACGCCGATGTCGCCGGCATCGCGGAGGTCCGCTTCGGTGCGGCCAAGGACGTCAACGGCCTCACGATCCTCACGACGCTTGGCACCGGCATCGGCTCGGCACTGATCTACAACGGTGTGCTCGTGCCCAATTCCGAGCTCGGGCACGTCCAGCGCGCCAAGCACGGCAAGGATGCCGAGGCCTTCGCCGCCTACTCGGCGATGGAGCGCGAGAGCCTCAGCTGGGAGGACTGGGCGGCACGGCTGCAGTGGTACTACAGCTACATCGAGTTCCTGTTCAGCCCTGACCTGTTCGTCGTGGGCGGCGGCGTGTCCAAGCACTCCGACAAGTTCCTGCACCTGCTGGATCTGCGCACGCCCATCGTTCCCGCAGTGCACCGCAACAACGCGGGCATCATCGGGGCCGCGGCGCTCGCGCTCGGCTAGCTCTCGAGAAAGGGCGAATGGGCCGGCCTGTACGCCGGGTTCTGTCCGGGGGCGCGAGCCCCGTGGACGGTCATCTCTCTCGGCGACACGTTGCCGTGCCGCTCCAGCGGCCTACCCGAGGACTCGGCGAGCCGCGTCAGCATCCTCTGTCTGGCCTTGCTCCGGGCGAGGTTTACCTTGCGAATCGTGTCACCACGATCCCGGTGGTCTCTTACACCGCCGTTTCACCCTTACCGCGGCCGACCCTTCGACAAGCTCGGGGTCCGTCGCGGCGGTCTGTTCTCTGTGGCACTGTCTCGCGGATCACTCCGGGTGGGTGTTACCCACCGCCCTGCCCTATGGAGCCCGGACGTTCCTCGGCGCGAAGCGGAGAACCGCTCGCGACGCGACCGTCCAGCCGACCCATTCGCGCTGCCCACTCTAGCCGCGCGCGCTGAGGGTCCGCCGGACGCTCAGCCCTTGTCCGCGATCCGGGAGACCCGAAGATCGAGGGGGAAGTCGATCGGGAAGTCGCCGAAGAGCAGGCGGCCGGCCGTCGCGGCGGCATCCCGCACCGCGTCGGCGGCGCGCTCCGCGTGCGCCGCCGGAACGTGCACGATCACCTCGTCGTGGAGGAAGAACGCCAGATGAGGTCGTGTCGCGAACACCGGGCCGGAGCGGGATGCTGCATCGGCTGCCCCGACCTCCGGCAACGCAGCCAAGCGCCCGCGCAGGTCGGCCATCCAGGCCAGCGCCCATTCGGCGGCGGTGCCCTGGACGATGAAATTGCGCGTGAAGCGACCGCGATCGCGCGCCCAGCGCCGGGCTCTCGTCTCGTCGGCGGCGGCGGCATCCGGCTCGCTTGCGCGTGCCTGCACTGCCTGCCACTCCGGCGGCGGCGGGGGACTCCGGCGGCCGAGCCACGTGCTGACGACGCCCCCTCCCTCGCCCGTCGCGGCGGCGGCATCCACGAGCCCCATCGCCCGCGGGAACGTGCGCCGCAGCCGTGGGACCAGGCGCCCGCTGTCGCCGGTCGTCGCACCGTACATCGCGCCGAGCATCGCGATCTTGGCGTCAGCGCGGGACGGGACGGCTCCGGTCTCGACGATGCCGGCGTAGAGGTCGCGTCCGCGCGCCGCGGCGGCCAGGGCGGTGTCGGCGGACATCGCGGCGAGCACCCGCGGTTCCAGCTGCGCCACGTCGGCGGTCACGAGCAGCCAGCCGGGATCGGCGCGCACCGCGCCGCGCAGCTGACGCGGCAGCTGCAGCGCCCCGCCGCCTGATGACGCCCAGCGACCGGTGACGACACCGCCCGGCATATACACCGGGCGGAAGCGCCCGTCGTGCACCCATTCGTCCAGCCACGCCCAGCCGTTGGCCGATTGCAGTCGGGAGAGCTTCTTGTACTCCAGGAGAGGCTCGATGACCGGATGCCGGTGCTCCGACAGCTCCCACTTGCTCGTGGAATCGACCATCACCCCGACGCGGTGGAGGGCCCTGAGCAGCTTCGGCGGAGAATCCAGACTGGCGCTCGGATCGGACAGCGCGATCCGCACGCGTCGGGCTGCGTCTTCGAGCTTGGCCGGCACCCCGTCGGCGTCTCTCTCGCCGAGGACGTCGGTGAGGATCTCGTCGTGGGCGGCCTCGTCCCACGGCAGGCCGGCCGCACGCAGTTCTGCGGCGACCAGGGCCCCCGCGGACTCCGCGGCGACCAGGAGCCTGATCGCCCCCGGATTCTCGGCGGCCTCGACGGCGGCGCGCTGGCGGCGGAACTCCGTCAGGACATCCTCGATGTCCTCCGGCAGCGACGGACGGGTCGCAGCCGCCTCGATCTCGAAGAGGGCCGGCGCCGTCGCCGGGACCTCCACGGCCGCGGCATCCCACGCCCGCGACATGCTCGGGTCACCCGGGGCACCGTCGCCGCCCGGAGTGCGCAGGATCGCATGGCACAACCGGAGGTCGTGGCAGCGTGCGACCCGGACGCCCTCGGCGAGCAGATCTGCGTACCAGGTCGGTGTGTCGCTCCACACCCACCGGAGCGAGGGCGACTCACGGCGCCGCACCCACGCGGCCACCTCGGGCGGAGCGAGATCGACACGCGTCGTCTCGTCTGCCTTCGCATCGAGGGCGACAGCGACGATCCGGTCGCCGAGACGCCCGAGCGCGATCCAGTGTGCCGGGTCAGTCGCGCCGGGCTGCGAGATCTCGGACGAAGCTCTCACGGCGATCCATCGATTCGTTGGCCGCGGCATCCGCCCTCGCGTTGGCGAGCCGCGGAACCCACTCGAAGGTGACCGCGCGCCCCGCGATGAGGGCGGCGGCCCGGTCGGCGAGCACGCGCATGTCGGGATGCTTGATCTTCCAGCGCCCGGACATCTGCTCCACGACCAGCTTGGAGTCCATGCGGACGCGCACCGCCGCGCCGGGGTCGAGGTTCAGCGCGTGCGTCAAGCCGGCGAGCATCCCGCGATACTCCGCGACATTGTTCGTGGCGGTCCCGACGTATTCGCCGATCTCGGCGAGGACGGCACCCGTCCCGGCATCGAGCACCACGGCTCCCCCGGCGGCGACCCCCGGGTTTCCACGCGAGCCGCCGTCCGCCTCGACGATCAGCTCGGAGGTCACAGACCGGACTCCTCCGTGCGGACCAGGATGCAACCGCACTCGGCGCAGGTGACCACGGCGTCCTCTGCTGCGAGACGGATCGCCTGCAGATCGGTACCGGCCAGCACCATGCGGCAGCCTTCGCAGGTGCCGCGGCGGAGCAGAGCCGCGCCGGAGCTGCGCTGCGCGACCCGGTCGTAGAGGGCGAGCAGGTCTGCCGGCACGCGCGCCGCGACGGCGACCCGGTCGCGCGTGGCCGCCTCGAACGCCGCGCTCGCCTCGGCGACCACGCGCTTGGCTTCCGCGCTCAGCGTGGAACCCTCGCCGTTGGTCTCTTCGATGACCGCCTGCTGTGCGGCGACGGCCGAATCCGCCTCCTCGAGCTGCTCCATGATGGCAAGCTCGGCGTCCTCGAGGTCGCTCTTGCGTCGTGCGAGCGAGCCGAGCTCGCTCTCGAGACCCTGGGCCTCCTTGACGTTGCTGGTGTGCGCGAGGCGCTCCGCGTCGCGCTCCCGCCGGGCGTCGACGACGGCGACGTCGGACTCGATGCGGGACAGATCCGCCTTGAGGTCGTCCCTCGTGCCGAGCAGACCGGTCAGCGCGGCGCTGAGCTCCTGACGACGGGCGATCAGCTGCTGCACCCGCGCAGCCTGCGGAGGGTTGCGGCGGAGCGTGTCGGAGGCACGGATGCGGGTGTCGAGTTCAGCGACATCCAGGAGCAGGCGCTGATCGGAGGGGCTGGCATTCACGTGGGCCCTGCCGGGATCGAACCGACGACATCCACGGTGTAAACGTGGCGCTCTACCAGCTGAGCTAAAGGCCCTTCGCGCTCAGTCTACGATCTGCCGTGACGCATCTCACCCGACGGCGGACTCGCTAGGCTGGAGGGCGGTGCGTTGTGCTCGGCGAACAAAGCCCACATCGTTTCATACGCGAATCCCTGGCACGATCTGCCAGACGACGAAAGGTCTCCCGTGACTGTCCACGATCAGGATCCGTACTCCCAGGGCACCACCGACAGTGATCCCGACGAGACCTCGGAGTGGCAGGAATCGCTCGAGCAGCTCGTCGCCGCGAAGGGTCACGGCCGCGGCCGCGAGATCATGCTCAGCCTCCTGAAGCGCTCGAAGGACCTGCACCTGAACGTGCCGATGGTCCCGACGACCGACTACATCAACACCATCGCACCCGAGAACGAGCCCGATTTCCCCGGTGACGAGGAGATCGAGCGCCGCTACCGGGCCTGGATCCGCTGGAACGCGGCCGTCACCGTGCACCGCGCACAGCGACCGGGCATCGGCGTCGGCGGACACATCTCCACGTACGCGTCATCGGCGGCGCTGTACGAGGTCGGGTTCAACCACTTCTTCCGAGGCCGCGACTCCGCCTCCGGCGGCGACCAGATCTTCGTACAGGGGCACGCATCGCCCGGCACCTACGCCCGTGCGTTCCTCGAGGGACGCCTGACCGAGGCGCAGCTGGATGGATTCCGCCAGGAGAAGTCCGCTGCGCCGAACGGCATCCCCTCCTACCCGCACCCTCGGCTGATGCCGGAGTTCTGGCAGTTCCCGACCGTGTCGATGGGTCTGGGCCCGATCAACGCCATCTACCAGGCGATGACCAACAAGTACCTCACCAACCGGGGCATCAAGGACGTCGCGGACTCGCACGTCTGGGCGTTCCTCGGCGACGGCGAGATGGACGAGGTCGAAAGCCGCGGGCAGCTCCAGGTGGCCGCCAATGAGGGCCTGGACAACCTCACCTTCGTCATCAACGCGAACCTTCAGCGCCTCGACGGCCCGGTCCGCGGAAACGGCAAGATCATCCAGGAGCTGGAGAGCTTCTTCCGCGGCGCCGGCTGGAACGTCATCAAGGTCGTTTGGGGCCGGGAGTGGGATGATCTGCTCGCCCGCGACACCGATGGTGCGCTCCTGAACCTCATGAACGTGACGCCGGACGGCGATTACCAGACGTTCAAGACCGAGAACGGCGCCTACGTCCGCGAGAACTTCTTCGGCCGCGACGAGCGCACCCTCGCGCTGGTCAAGGACTACAGCGACGACAAGATCTGGGGTCTCAAGCGCGGCGGACACGACTACCGCAAGGTCTACGCGGCCTACAAGGCGGCCATCGAGCACAAGGGCCAGCCCACCGTCATCATCGCCAAGACGATCAAGGGCTACGGCCTCGGCCCGCACTTCGAGGGTCGTAACGCCACGCACCAGATGAAGAAGATGACCCTGGATGACCTGAAGGCCTTCCGCGACGTGATGCACATCCCCATCACGGACGGGCAGCTGGAGGAGAACCCGTACCTGCCGCCGTACTACAACCCGGGCCAGCAGGACGAGACGATCCAGTACCTCATGGAGCGCCGTCGCGCCCTCGGCGGCTTCGTCCCCGAGCGCCGGTCGACCCACGTCGGCCTGACGCTGCCCGACGACTCGGCCTACTCGCAGCCGAAGAAGGGCTCGGGCACGCAGGAGATCGCCACGACCATGGCGTTCGTCCGCCTCCTGAAGGACCTGCTGCGAGCCAAGGACTTCGGTCACCGGATCGTGCCGATCATCCCGGACGAGGCGCGGACGTTCGGTATGGACGCGTTCTTCCCGACCGCGAAGATCTACAACCCCAACGGGCAGCATTACACATCGGTCGACCGCGAACTGCTGCTGGCGTACAAGGAGAGCCCGCAGGGCCAGATCCTGCACGTCGGCATCAATGAGGCCGGCGCCCTCGCCGCATTCACCGGCGTCGGGACGGCCTACTCGACGCACGGCGAACCGCTCATCCCGGTCTACATCTTCTACTCGATGTTCGGCTTCCAGCGCACCGGAGACGCGCAGTGGGCGGCAGGCGACCAGATGGCGCGCGGATTCATCATCGGTGCGACCGCCGGCCGTACCACGCTCACCGGTGAGGGGCTGCAGCACGCCGATGGCCACTCGCACCTCCTCGCATCCACGAACCCGGCGACGGTGTCGTACGACCCGGCGTTCGGGTACGAGATCGCGCACATCGTGCGGGCTGGTCTGGACCGCATGTACGGCGGGCAGCACCCGGACCCGAACGTCATGTACTACCTCACGGTGTACAACGAGCCCCTGGTCCAGCCGGCCGAGCCGGCCGGTGTCGACGTCGACGGCATCGTCCGCGGCATCCATCACATCTCGGCGGATTCCAGCGGCGGGCCGCGCGCCCAGCTGCTCGCGTCGGGGGTCGGGGTGCCGTGGGCGCTCGAGGCGCAGAAGCTCCTCCGCGAGGATTGGGGTGTGAGCGCCGACGTGTGGTCGGTGACGTCCTGGACCGAGTTGCGCCGCGACGGTCTGGAGACCGACGAGCACAACTTCCTGCACCCGAACGAGGAGCCCCGCACGGCGTACCTGTCTCAGAAGCTGCAGGCGGCAGAGGGCCCGGTCATCGCGGTGAGCGACTACATGCATGCCGTTCAGGATCAGATCCGTCCGTGGGTCCCGCAGCGGTTCGCGACGCTCGGCGCAGACGGGTTCGGCTTCTCGGACACCCGCGCCGCAGCGCGTCGGTTCTTCAAGATCGACGGTCCGTCGATGGTCGTGCGCACGCTCCAGGCGCTGGCCGAAGAGGGGGCGGTGGACCGCTCGCTGGCCGCGCAGGCCATCGAGAAGTACCGCCTGCACGATGTCAGCGCCGGTACGAGCGGCAATGCGGGCGGCGAGAGCTGATCCGAGGCATGACCGGTCGTCCCTCCTCGATGGACAAGACGGAGACGCTCACCTGGCTGCGACGCATCTCGGGTGATCTGGCGACCGCGACGATCAAGCGGCTCGAGGACTCGCTCCCCTGGTATGCCGAGATGCCACCGGCCCGCCGCTCCGCGGTCGGCCTGGTGGCGCAGGCCGGCATCTCGTCGTTCATCCAGTGGTACGACGATCCGAAATCCACGCCGTGGATCGCGGCCGACATCTTCGCCGCCGCGCCACGCGAGCTGCTGCGCAGCGTCAGCCTCACCCAGACGCTCCAGCTGATCCGGGTGACCGTCGAGGTGACGGAGGAGCGCGTCGCAGGCAAGGGCGACGACCTCCGCGAGGGCATCCTGCTGTACTCGCGGGAAGTCGCGTTCGCCGCGGCGGACGTCTACGCCCGTGCGGCGGAGGCCAGAGGGCTGTGGGATGCCCGCCTCGAAGCGCTGGTAGTGGACTCGATCCTCACCGGCGAGACCGATGAGGAGCTTCCGAGCCGGATCGCCGCGCTCGGCTGGCACGGTCACGGCGAGGTGGCGGTGCTGGTGGGCACCACCCCTCCGCAGCTGGATGTGGATCAGCTCCGCCGGACGGCTCGGAAGCTCGGCGTGGACGTGCTCATCGGCGTCCAGGGTTCGCGCCTGGTGCTGGTGCTCGGCCGCGCCGAGCTGCCCGGCCGCGCCGACGACGACCCGGAACTGCCCTTCCCCGAGATCGCCAGAAGGCTGGAGCCGGGTTTCGGCGCCGGCCTCCTCGTGCTCGGGCCGGCCGTGCCTGCCCTGGTCGATGCCAGCCAGAGCGCTCGCGCGTCCCTCGCAGGCTTCGCCGTCGCGAAGGCGTGGCGTGGCGCGCCGCGCCCCGTCGAGGCCGACGATCTGCTGCCCGAGCGGGCGCTGGCCGGCGATCCGCTCGCCAAGCAGACGCTCGTCGAGCGGATCTACCGCCCGCTGCAGGCCCACAGCGCCGACCTGGTGACAACGCTGTGGAGCTATCTCGACAACGGACGCTCGCTCGAGGCCACCGCGCGCGAGCTCTTCGTGCACCCGAATACCGTGCGCTACCGGTTGAAGCGGGTCTCGGACGTCATCGGCTGGGACGCGACCGGCCCCCGCGAGGCGCTCATCCTCCAGACCGCGCTGATCCTCGGTTCCATCGGCACCGACACGACGCGGCGTCGCCCGCCGGCGCTGCGCCGTCCGTGAGGCGGTTCCGCGGATCGGGTGCCCTGTGCGCCTCGCACAAAGGTTCCCGGAATTCTTGTGACAGGATCGCCAGGGGCTCCCGTCGGTTCCTTGACAGGATGGAACGGTGATGATCGCCGTCTTCCCCGGGCAGGGCTCGCAGTCCCCCGGGTTCCTCTCCCCCTGGCTCGAGCTCGACGGCGCGCGTGAGGCGATGGGTCGGTACTCCGACTGGGCCGGCGTCGACCTGGTCGCTGCGGGCACCGAATGGGACGCCGAGCGGATCCGCGATACGCAGGTCGCACAGCCGCTGATCGTCGCGGCCAGCCTCCTCTCCTGGAACGCGCTGGCCGGCCGTGACGGCATCGACGGCTTCGCGGGGCACTCCGTCGGCGAGTTCGCCGCCGCCGCGGCATCCGGCATCCTCTCCGAGCAGGACGCGCTCACCCTGGTCGGACTCCGCGGACGCGCGATGGCCGAGGCCGCCGCCGCGGAGCAGACCGGGATGAGCGCGATCATCGGCGGCGATCAGGACGCGGTGGTCGACGCGCTCTCCGCGCTCGATCTCACCCCCGCCAACTACAACGGCGGTGGTCAACTGGTCGCGGCCGGCGCGCTTCCGGCCTTGGCGAAGCTGGCCGCGGAGCCCCCGGCCGGCACGCGTGTGATCCCGCTGCAGGTCGCCGGCGCCTTCCACACCCGCTACATGACTCCCGCCGTCGCCGCGCTCCGCGACGCCGCCGGTTCGGTGTCCGTCCAGGACCCGCAGCGGACCGTGTGGACCAACCGCGACGGCTCGGTCGTCGATTCCGGTGCGCGCTACCTGGACCTGCTCGTGGACCAGGTCGCCTCGCCGGTGCGATGGGACCTGTGCATGCAGAGCTTCGCGGCGGCCGACGTCACGGGTATCGTCGAGTTCTCCCCCGCGGGGACCCTGACCGGGCTCGCCAAGCGCGCGCTCCGGGGCACCCCGACGGTGGCAGTGAAGACACCGGACGACCTCGCGGCGGCCACCGCGCTGCTTCGCAGCGTCGAAGCCGCAGACGCGGCCGCCGCAACGACAGGAGACGACGCATGAGCCCCCAGCTCGTCCAGCCCACCGGGCCCGCGCACACACGCATCTACTCCTACGGCGCAGCCCGCGGAGAGATCGCCGTCCCCAACTCGGATCTCATCGAGGCGATCGACTCCAGCGACGAGTGGATCCGCCAGCGCACCGGGATCATCACGCGGACGCGCGCGGTCGAGGAGACCACCGTCATCGAGCTGTCGACGGATGCGGCGGCCGAGGCGATCGCGAAGTCCGGCCTGACGCCGGACCAGATCGACGTCGTCATCGTCGCGACGATCAGCAATCCGAAGCAGACGCCGTCGGTCTCGGCGATCGTCGCAGACCGCATCGGCGCGAACCCGGCCGCCGCATTCGACCTGAATGCGGCGTGCGCAGGCTTCTCGTATGCCGTCGCGCAGGCCGATGCCCTGATCCGCGGTGGCGCAGCGCACTATGCGGTCGTGGTGGGCGCCGAGAAGCTCAGCGATGTCGTGGACCCCACCGACCGGAGCATCTCGTTCCTGCTCGGCGACGGCGCCGGCGCCGTCGTGATCGGACCCAGCGACACGCCCGGCATCGGACCGACGATCTGGGGCTCCGACGGCTCCAAGGCCGATGCGGTCGGGATGAACGCGACCCTGAACGACTTCCGGTACGGACGCGCGGCATGGCCGACGCTCCGCCAGGAAGGACCGGCCGTCTTCCGCTGGGCGGTGTGGGAGATGGTCAAGGTTGCTCGTCAGGCGCTCGAGGCCGCCGGCGTCGAGGCATCCGATCTGGCCGCCTTCGTCCCGCACCAGGCCAACATGCGCATCATCGACGAGTTCGCCAAGCAGCTCGGCCTCCCCGACACGGTGATCATCGGGCGCGACATCGAGACCACCGGCAACACGTCGGCCGCGTCCATCCCGCTGGCGACACACCGACTGCTCGCGGAGCACCCGGAGCTGAGCGGCGGCCTCGCGCTGCAGATCGGTTTCGGCGCGGGCCTCGTCTTCGGCGCGCAGGTCGTCGTCCTTCCCTGACCCGTCGGGTCGCCGACTCTAGACTGAAGTCGGTCCCGCATCCGGGGCCGGCGAACCCAGAAAAACAAGGAGAACCCCATGGCATTCACGAACGAAGAGGTCCTTGCCGGACTCGCCGAGCTGATCACGGACGAGACCGGGATCTCGGCCGATGAGGTGGCACTGGAGAAGTCGTTCACCGACGACCTCGACATCGACTCGATCTCGATGATGACGATCGTCGTCAACGCCGAGGAGAAGTTCGGCGTCACCATCCCCGACGACGAAGTGAAGAACCTGAAGACCGTCGGCGACGCCGTCACCTTCATCACGTCGAACCAGGCCTGACCACCTGACGGGGCCCGGCCCCGATCCCGCGGCCTGCTGACGAACGTCACGGTGGGGGCGCGAGCCCCCACCGGCAACTTGATCGAGGACCACCACATGAGTACCCCACGCATCGTCGTCACCGGAATCGGGGCGTCGTCGCCGATCGGTGCCACGGCACCCGAGAGCTGGACGGCCCTGCTGGAAGGCGTCTCCGGCGCCCGCACGCTGGAGCACGACTGGGTCTCCAAGTACGAACTGCCAGTGACCTTCGCGGCCGAGGCGCTGGCCCGGCCGGACACGGTGCTGGAGCGACCCGAGGCCAAACGCCTCGACCCGGCGTCCCAGTTCGCCCTCGTGGCTGCGCGGGAGGCGTGGGCGGATGCGGGGACTCCCGACGTCGCCCCGGAGCGGCTCGGCGTCGACTTCGCGACCGGCATCGGCGGCGTGTGGACGCTGCTGGATGCCTGGGACACGCTGCGCGAGAAGGGTCCGCGGCGCGTCATGCCGATGACCGTCCCGATGCTGATGCCCAACGCGGCCGCGGCGGCGGTCTCGATGCACCTCGGCGCACGCGCGTACGCACGCACCGTGGCATCCGCCTGCGCCTCCAGCACCGAAGCGATCGTGAACGCGCTGGAGCACCTGCGCCTCGGCTTGGCCGACGTCGTCATCGCCGGCGGCACCGAGTCCGCGATCCACCCGATCACCGTCGCCTCGTTCGCCTCTATGCAGGCGCTGTCACGCCGCAATGACGACCCGAGCCACGCCTCCCGGCCATACAGCGTCGATCGCGACGGCTTCGTGATGGGCGAGGGCGCTGCGGCGCTCGTGCTCGAGACCGAGGAGCACGCGCTCGCGCGCGGCGCCACGATCTACGCGGTCGTGGCAGGCGGCGGAGTGACGGCCGATTCGTACCACATCACCGCTCCGGAGCCCGAGGGCCTCGGCGCCTCGCGGGCAGTGCGTCTCGCGCTGGAGCAGGCCGGCGCGTCGGTCGACGACGTGACGCACATCAATGCGCACGCCACCTCGACCCCGACCGGTGACATCGCGGAGTACCGCGCGCTGCTGAGCGTGTTCGGCGATCGCATCCACGACATCCCCGTGTCGGCGACCAAGGGCTCCACCGGTCACCTGCTGGGCGGCACCGGTGCGCTGGAGGCGATCTTCACGATCCTCGCCCTCCGCGACCGTCAGGCGCCGCCGACGATCAACCTCACCACCCAGGACCCCGACATTCCGTTGCGGATCTCGGGCGAGCCGATCGCCCTCGGAGACGGACCTCAGCTCGCGATCAGCAACTCGTTCGGCTTCGGCGGGCACAACGCCGTCGTCGCGTTCGCCTCCGCCTAGCCGCTCCTGGACACGAAGATGCCCCCGGGAGATCCCGGGGGCATCTGTCGGTCGGACTGATTCGCGTTCGCGGTATCCGGGTTGCCTCACCGACGACCGGTAATGACGCCTCAGCCCACGCTGTCCTCACCCGACCTTGTGGAGCCAGACCACGGTCGCGTCGTCGCTGGCGTGACGGAAGGGCTCGAGCTCCTCGTCCCACGCTCCGCCCAGAGCGACCTGCAGTTCGTGATGGAGTTCGACCGCATCGCCGGCCGCCAGTTCCATGGCGTAGCGGATGCGGTCCTCACCGATGACGATGTTGCCGGCGGAGTCGGTCTGCGCGTAGTGGATGCCCAGGCCCGGCGTGTGCAGCCAGCGGCCGCCGTCGCTGCGCGGAGTCGGATCCTCGCTGACTTCGAACCTGAGGTGCTCCCAGCCGCGGATGGCGGTGGCCAGCGCCGCGCCGGTGCCGGCGGGACCCTCCCAGTAGTATTCCGCGCGCCGACTGCCGGCCAGGACCGGCTGTTCCGTCCACTCGAAATTCACTGCACGCCCCAGGGCGCGCCCGACCGCCCACTCGAGGTGCGGGCAGAGTGCTCGTGGCGCGGAGTGGATGAAGATCACTCCACGCGCTTGTGGCGTCGCCATCAGTTCTCCGTTTCGTCAGGTGCGTCTTCCCCTACGACCTGATGCGGATTGCTGCGGCGATGTTCGGTTGTGTGGCAATTATCGCCCACTCCGGGTGCGAATGACAAGCGTGTGATTCAGCGAACCCGGAATGCACGACCTGAGTAGGGCGGGTGGGACTTGAACCCACGATCGTCGGGTTATGAGCCCGCTGCCTTGACCAGCTTGGCCACCGCCCCTCGTGCTTCGAGCCTACCGTCCGGCAGCGCGCGATCCGAGCGCGAGAGGGGCGCTTGTGCGTCGCGCATCAGGCGTCGGGATCGGTGCGGTCCGGCTTGCCCTGGCGCGAGGGCCGGGTGGGCGGATCGGGCCACACCTTCGAGACGGCCTCGGTGATCCGGATGGATCCGGTGCTGGGCGTGGCGGTGGTGGACTCGGCGCCGGCGGCTCCGTCACTCCCCCGCGGGATCGGCAGCTCCTGGCTGTCGCTGAGAATCTGCGGGTGGTACCGGGCCAGCTGGAAGACGCCCCACACGGCGACCGCGCCGACGGCTGCGAAGGCGATGTAGACCCAGAGGGGCGCCCCCGCGGCCTCGTTGAGGACGATGAGCCCGATCAGGATCGCCACGATCGGATCGATGACGGTCAAACCCGCGATGACGAGGTCCGGCGGGCCGGACGAGTACGCCGTCTGGACGAAGTACGCGCCGAAGGCGGCGCTCAACAGGAGCCCCACAAGGCACAGCACGGTCAGCCAATCGAAGTCGCCGGTCTGCACACGTGTGATGACGACCTTGGCGAGGGTGGCGACGAAGCCGTAGATCACTCCGGCGGCGGTGATGTAGAACAGCGCTCCCATGCGCTGACGTCGCCAGAACCAGAGGCCGCCGAAGAGGATCAGGACGACGGCGAGCAGGATCACGATCGTGATCAGCTGTCCGTTCGAGACGGGGGTGTCCGTGGCGAACAGCGCCGCGATCGTGACGAAGACGAAGATGCCGCCCACGCACGCGCCGATCGCGATGAGCGAGCGCTTCGTCGGCTTGTGACCGCTGATGCGGGCGTTGAGCAGCGTCGTGATGACCAGCGCGATCGCGCCGAGCGGCTGCACGACGATCAGCGGTGCGAACGCCAGTGCACCCAGCTGGCAGATGATCGCCAGGGCCAGCATCACAGTGCCGATCACCCACGACGGCCGCCGCAGCAGCTGCCACAGCTGACCGCCGGTGAGGCCGCCCGAACCGCCGCCCCCGCTGAGCTTCTCGACCTTCGTCACGCCGCGATGCTGGTACTGCGCGCCGAAGGACATGAAGATGGCGCCCAGCAGCGCGAGCGGTATGCCGATCAGCAAGCCGGGGTTCTGAAACACGCCGACGAGCGTGTCCCCGACGTCTTCGATCTCATTCGCGCTGAACAACACGTACCGACACTAACCGCCGCATGGGGTGGATAGGCTCAAGGCGTGGCCGTTCTGCCGATACGCATCATGGGTGACCCGGTGCTGCATGCTCCCGCCGCCCGCGTGGACGAGATCACCGACGAGATCCGCACTCTGGTGGCGGACATGTTCGAGACGATGGACACCGCACCGGGCGTCGGGCTGGCGGGACCCCAGGTCGGGGTCGCGCTCCGCCTCTACACGTACAGCTACCAGGACGATGACGGATCGCCGTGGCGCGGCGTCATCATTAACCCCGAGCTGTGGATGCACCCGCTGGTCCCCGGCGATCCCGATCCGGATGATGAGTCGGAAGGGTGCCTCTCCTTTCCCGGGGAGCGGTTCCCCCTGCGTCGCTCCGAGCGTGTGATCGTCACCGGCACCGACCTCGACGGCGGCGATGTCCGGATCGAGGTCGACGGCTGGCGTGCGCGGATCATGCAGCACGAGTTCGACCACCTCGACGGCATCCTGTACGTCGACCGGCTGCCCGACGGCGACTGGAAGACCGTGCAGAAGATCGCGCGCAAACGCGGCTGGGGTCGGCCGGGTGCGTCATGGATGCCGGGCGTGGACGACATCGACGCGTGAGGTCGCAGCATCCGCCGTGCGATCCGGGGGAATGAAGAAGGGCCCCGGAGTGGAGTCCAGGGCCCTTCGCTCCCCGGCTTGGACTCGAACCAAGAACCTGCCGGTTAACAGCCGGCTGCTCTGCCAATTGAGCTACCGAGGAAAACGTGCCCGCCGGAGCGGGCAACCCGAACAGCTTAGCAAAGAGCGCGGGGTGCTCGTGACCTCAGGAGGCAATCAATCGGTGATCCGCCTCGACGCCCGGAGTCCACAGCAGATCGCTCGTGCCGTGCCCGTAGGCGATCGCGTGCCCGCTGCGCATCACCAGCACATCGGCGCCCAGATCGCGAACGACCTCGGGCTCGTTGGTGACGACGAGGCTCGACATCCCGTACTCCTCGCGACGCCGCGAGATGGCGGCGCGGGCTGCCCGGCGAACTTCCACGTCCATGTTCGAGAACGGCTCGTCGGCGATGAAGATGCGCGGCTGGAGCACGAGGGCACGGGCGAAGGCGACACGCTGGCGCATCCCCGCGCTCAGTTCGTAGGGGTACTTCGCCGCCGCGCCCAGCGGCAGCATGAGTTCGTCCAGCAGCGTCGCGACCCGCACCGAGAGCGCCCGCTGGTTCACACGGCGGTCGCGACTGGTGATCGGCTGCCCGATCACCTCCGACACGGTCATGCGGGCGGGCAGGGTCGCTCCGGCCGACTGCGGCAGGTGGCCGGTCAGATAGGTGTGGGTGCGGTGCGCTCGCCCTGGTCGTCGGACCGGGATCCCCTCGACGTGTGCGGCGCCGCCCACGACCGCGAGCCCCGGTTCGTCGGCGCCGGCCAGGATCGCCAGCAGGCTCGACTTCCCGGCCCCGGTCGGGCCCATGATCGCCAGCGTCGCGCCGTGTCCGAGGACGAACGACACGCCGTCGACGACGCGGGCATCCGGCCCTCCTCGCGCCGCCCGGCCGATCGACAGGTCGTCGCAGCGGATGGCGACATCGGCCTCTCGTCGGCGTGACATGTGCTCATCCTGCCGTGTCGATGCCCGCGACACCAGTTCGGCTCACTGATCGTCGATGAGCCGGCGCCGCTGCACCTCGAGATCGCGCATGCGCACGTTCAGCGCTCGGGCCTCTTCCGACTCGGGTCGCACGCGCTGGATCGCGCCGCGCAGCTCCGCCTTCTCGCGGTCGAGCTCGCGCGTCACGATCCGTCGGGCGAGATCGGTGGAGGATGCCACGGCGTGCACGTCATCGCGTGCCGGGAAATCGCCGGTGAGCAGTTCCGCGGCGAGCGAGCGGTACGGCTCGCGGACCGCGTTGACCGCATCGGTGGACCAGCCCGGCCTGCTCATGTCGGCGCCGACGATACTCTGGCGGACCGCCTCGAGGGCCGGGTGGCGCAGCGGGATGGCCACCGCGCGTGCGACCAGCTCCGGGTCGAGGCGATGCGCGAACTGGAGGAAGCCCATCAGCGCCTGACGTTCCATGTCCGAGGATCTCGGCAGCGAGGCGATGCTGACCCGCGCCGGCGCCTCGTGGGACGCCTGGTCGGCAGACCCTGGAGCGGGTTCGCGGGCAGCGGGGGTGTTCGCACCGCTGCGCACCGCCCGCTCGACGGCCGCGTGGACCTCGGGGAGGTCGAGGCCGAGCCGGCGCGCGAGCACGCGCTCGTAGCCCGGGCGCAGCGCCGGATCCCGGATGTCGGCGACGATCGGCGCCGCCGAGCGGAGTCCTCCGGCGCGCCCCTCGACCGTGGACAGGTCGAAGCCGGCCAGCCGCTGGTCGATGACGAACTCGAACATCGGGACCTTGGTCTCCATCAGCGCCCGGACGGCGCCGTCGCCGCGCTGCAGCCGCAGATCGCACGGATCGAGCCCGCCGGGCGCCACCGCGACATACGTCTGCGCCGCGAACCGCTTCTCGTCGGCGAAGGCCCGCAGGGCCGCCTTCTGCCCCGCGGCATCCGGATCGAACGTGAACACCACTTCGCCCGCTGCCGAGTCATCGCCCATCACGCGCCGCAGGACCGTGATGTGATCGGAGCCGAAGGCCGTTCCGCAGCTGGCGATCGCGGTCGTGATGCCCGCGAGGTGACAGGCCATCACGTCGGTGTAGCCCTCCACGACCACCACCCGGTGATCGCGGGAGATGTCGCGCTTGGCGAGGTCGAGACCGTAGAGCACCTGCGCCTTGCGGTAGATCGGCGTCTCGGGGGTGTTGAGGTACTTCGGACCCTGGTCGTCGTCGTGGAGCTTGCGCGCCCCGAAGCCGATCACCTGACCGGTGACGTCGCGGATCGGCCACACCGCGCGCCCCCGGAAGCGGTCGTAGACACCGCGCTGGCCCTGAGAGACCAGCCCAGCGGCGCTCAGATCCTCATCGCTGAAGCCCTGCGACTTCAGCGCATCCCGCATGTTCGACCAGCCCTTGGGGGCGTAGCCGACACCGAAGTTGGCGGCTGCGCCGGCGTCGAACCCGCGTTCACCGAGGAACCGCCGCGCGATGTCGGCCTCGGCGCTGGCCAGCTGCCCGCGGAAGTACTCCGCGGCGGCGGCGTTCGCCGCATACAGACGCGTGCGCCCGCTGGTCTCCGGGGCCGCTCCCCCGTCTTCGTAGTGCAGCGCGTAGCCGATGCGTCCGGCGAGCCGTTCGACCGCCTCGGTGAACGAGACGTGATCCATCGCGCGCAGGAACGAGTACACGTCGCCGGATTCGCCGCAGCCGAAGCAGTGGTAGAAGCCGACCTGCGGGCGCACATGGAAGCTCGGGCTGCGTTCGTCGTGGAAGGGGCACAGCCCCTTCAACGAGCCGACGCCGGCGGACTTCAAGGCCACCCGTTCGCCGATGATGTCGCCGATGTTGGTCCGCGCCTTCACCTCGTCGACATCGGCCTGCAGGATCTTCGGCATCAGGATCCCGCCTTCGCCGCCGGCGCCGGCGTTCCGGGTGCCCAGACGCCGAGCGAGGCCGCATCGACCTCCCCGACCAGTCGGCCGTGCCACGCGATCGCGTACTGGTCGGTGAGGCTGGCCACCTGATCCACGACGGCGCGGCGGCGTGCGGCATCCGTCGTCGCGGTGGCGAAGTCCTGCCCGTACATCGCGTCCAGGTGCTCCGGTCGTTCGGCGAGCGCCGACGCGAGCCGAGCGAGCACGCGCCGCTGCTCCTTGTAGATGCTCTTGCGCCCGTCGATCGAGACGACGACCGCGCCGATGATGCCCTTGAGCACCGCCATCTCGGCCTCCACGACGCGGGGCACGACGACGTGCGCGCGGTAGCGGGTGAGGACCTCGGCGCTGTACGCCTCACGCGTCGCGGCGGTCGCCGCCCGCGCGAAGCGGCCGATCAGGTCGGACGTGAGGTTCTTCAGGCGCGCGTGCGCGGCGCGCGTGCCGTCGAACGAGTCGATCCATTCCGGCAGCCGCATGAGCCGGAACAGGGCGTCCTCGAGCTCATCGCGCGAGTAGTCGAATCCGACCCAGGACTGGATGGCGCTCAGCAGCGACGAGTGCTCGGCGGTCGCGGCCAGCCGAGCCGGATCCAGGTAGCCGTTGACGATCGCATCCTCGAAATCGTGCACGGAGTAGGCGATGTCGTCGGAGAGGTCCATGACCTCCGCCTCGATGCACCGCACGCGTCCCGGCGCTGCATCCCGCATCCACCGGAACACGTCCTCGTCACCGGGGTAGACGCCGAACTTGAGCCGGCCTCCGGGGTCGGGGAGCGGCTGCTCGGCCGTCCACGGGTACTTGCATGTCGCGTCGAGGCTGGCCCGGGTGAGGTTCAGACCGAAGCTCCGGTCGTCCTCGTCGATCACCTTCGGCTCGAGTCTGGTGAGGATGCGCAGCGTCTGCGCGTTCCCTTCGAAGCCGCCGATGTCGGCGGCCCAGTCGTTGAGCGCGCGTTCGCCGTTGTGCCCGAACGGCGGATGCCCGAGGTCATGGCTGAGGCATGCCGTGTCCACGACGTCGGGAGACAGCCGGAGCGCCGTTGCGAGCTCGCGTCCGACCTGGGCGACCTCGAGCGAGTGCGTCAGCCGGTTCCGGGCGAAATCGGCCGGGCTCGCGGGTGAGAGCACCTGCGTCTTGGCGGCGAGTCGGCGCAGCGCCGCGGAATGCAGCACACGGGCGCGGTCCCGCGCGAAGTCGTCCCGCGCCGAGCCGTGCCGCTCACCGGAGAAGCGCGCGGCATCGATGTCGTCGTACCCTTCGGGCCGCTCGGAGGTGGCCTGCAGCGCTCCGTCAGCCGCCACTGTGGTCGAGTTCCGCGTCGGCGAGGGTGAGGGATGCCTCGGCACCCAGATCGCGGGTCTGCAGCCATCCGTCGGGCAGCGCGGGGCGCTTCGGCGTGCCGGCGCGCCCGCGCTGGCCTTCGGCCGCGGCGCCGGGGTAGGCGGCGTCGAGTTCGAGCGTGGACAGCAGATCGTCGATTTCGGCGAGGCTCGAGACGGTCGCCAGTGCGGCGCGCGTCTCGCCCCCGACCGGGTAGCCCTTGAAGTACCAGGCGACGTGCTTGCGGATGTCGCGGCAGCCGCGGCCCTCGTCTTCGAAGAACTCCACGAGCAGCTGCGCGTGCCGGCGGAACGCCGCCGCGACGAAGCCGAGGGTGGCATCGACCGGATCGCCCGCGACGGCTGCCGGGGTGCCGAGCTCCCGCGCCAGATCACCGAACAGCCAGGGCCGCCCGAGGCATCCGCGTCCGACGACGACGCCGTCGCAGCCGGTCTCTGCCATCATGCGCCGCGCGTCCTCCGCCGACCAGATGTCACCGTTGCCGAGCACCGGCACACTCGTCACGGCCTCTTTGAGCGCGGCGATCGCCGACCAGTCGGCCTGGCCCGAGTAGAACTCGGCGGCCGTGCGGGCGTGCAGCGCGACGGCGGCGACGCCGGCATCCTCCGCGATGCGCCCGGCATCAAGGTACGTGAGGTGGTCGCCGTCGATGCCCTTGCGCATCTTCACCGTGAGCGGCACATGCTCTGCAGCGCGCGCCGCGCGCGAGACGATGTCGCGGAACAGGCCGAGCTTCCACGGAAGCGCGGCGCCGCCGCCCTTGCGCGTGACCTTCGGGACCGGGCAGCCGAAGTTGAGGTCGATGTGATCCGCGCGGTCCTCCTGCACGAGGACGCGCACGGCGTTCTCGACGGTCGCAGGATCCACGCCGTACAGCTGGATCGAGCGCGGCGTCTCGGACTCGTGGTGGGTGATCAGACGCATCGTGGTGGCGTTGCGCTCGACCAGCGCCCGCGAGGTGATCATCTCGCTGACATAGAGCCCCGCCCCGTATTCGCGACAGAGGCGGCGGAACGCCGTGTTCGTGATGCCCGCCATGGGCGCGAGCACGACGGGTGCATCGAGCGTGAGGGGTCCGATGCGCAGGGTGGGCGCAGGGGCGATGGCGGAGGTCACGGTTCCATTCTCCCAGACCGTCGGCCGCGGCCGTCCTGTTCCGGCATAACCTGTGGGTATGACCGACGCGCAGACCGAATCCCCCAATGTCCGCGACATCCCGTTCACGACGGCGGAGGGCGCGCAGGCGACGATCGCCGACTACGGCGACAAGGTCGTCCTGGTCGTCAACGTCGCCTCACGCTGCGGTCTGGCCCCGCAGTACGAGCAGCTCGAGGAGCTGAAGAAGACTTACGGCGACCGCGGCTTCGACGTCCTCGCGTTCCCGAGCAATCAGTTCCTCCAGGAGCTGTCGAAGATGGACGACATCCTCGAATACTGCTCGACCACCTGGGGGGTCACCTTCCCTGTACTGGAGAAGGTGCGCGTCAACGGCAAGAAGGCAGCGCCCCTGTATCAGGAGCTCACCAAGGCGGCGGACGCCAACGGCAAGGCCGGTCGCGTCGAGTGGAACTTCGAGAAGTTCCTCGTACTGCCCGACGGCGAGGTGAAGCGGTTCCGGCCCAAGACCAAGCCGGACGATCCGGAGATCGTGGCCCTCATCGAGCAGAACCTGCCCGCCTGAGGTTCAGACCTCGGCTGGTGCGGCCTCGCGGTGCTCGGCCCACACCTGGCGGACGATCTGCGCGAACGCGTCTGCGGGCTGGGCGCCCGAGACGCCGTACTTGCCGTCGATCACGAAGAACGGCACGCCGTTGATCCCGTACGCCTGAGCCTGCGCCTGATCGGCGCGGACCGCGTCGAGGTAGCGCTCCGACCGCAGCGCCTCGCGGGCGTCGTCGACGTCGAGGCCGGCCTCCTCCGCGAGCGAGACCAGCTCGTCCTCGCGACCGAGGTGACGGCCCTCGGTGAAGTAGGCGGACATCAGACGCTCGGCCAGCTCGGCCTGCCTCCCGTGCGCCTTGGCGTAGTGCAGCAGCTCGTGGGCCTTGACGGTGTTGGTGTGCTTCAGCAGATCGAAGCGGTACTCCAGCCCAGCCCCTCTGGCGACGCCGGTGACGTTGTCGAGCATCTGGCGCACCTGCGCGCGCTCCATGCCCTTATGGGTGGCCAGGAAATCCAGCTCGTCGCCCTCGAAGTCGACGGGTGTGTCCGGTGAGAGTTCGAACGAGTGGAAGGTCACCTCGACCGTCGGTGCGTCCTCGTCCTCGGATGCCGCGGACAGACCGCTCTCCAGGTTCCGCTTGCCGATGTAGCACCAGGGGCAGGCGATGTCACTCCACACGTCGATCTTGATCGCATCCGTCATATCGCCTGCAACGGGCCGGAGGCGGCCGGTATTCCTCGCTGCGCCTCAGAGCGCGGGGAGTTCGGGCGTGTCCACCGCTCCCCCGAATCGGCGGTCGCGATCGAGGTAGAGGCGGATCGCCTGCCAGAGATCCCGGCGGGTGAAATCCGGCCACAGCGTGTCGAGGAAGACGAATTCGGCGTACGCCGACTCCCACAGCAGGAAGTTCGAGGAGCGCTGCTCTCCGCTGGAGCGCACGAACAGGTCGACGTCGGGCATGTCCGGCTGGTAGAGCCGCCGGCGGATCAGCTTCTCCGACACCGCGGAGGGCCTGACCCGCCCGGCGGCGATGTCCTCCCCGATTGAGCGCATCGCATCCACCAGCTCGACGCGCCCGCCGTAGTTGACGCACATCGTGAGGGTGAGGACGTCGTTGCCGGCCGTGAGCTGCTCGGCGTACTGCAGCTCCTTGATGACCGAGCCCCAGAGGCGGGGCTTGCGCCCCGACCACCGCACACGGACACCCCACTCGTTCAGCTGATCGCGCCGTCGGTGCAGCACGTCGCGGTTGAATCCCATCAGGAAGCGCACCTCGTCGGGGGACCTCGACCAGTTCTCGGTCGAGAACGCGTAGACGCTCAGGTGCGTGACGCCGGCCTGGATGGCACCGGCGACGACATCCAGCAGCGCCGCCTCGCCGGCCTTGTGCCCTTCGACCCGCGACAGCCCGCGCTTGTTCGCCCAGCGGCCGTTCCCGTCCATCACGATCGCGACGTGGGCGGGGACGGAGCCTCGGGGGAACGCGGGCGGGTACAGCCCGGTCCAGTCGATCGGCCGATAGGCCACTGCGTCGCGGTGCGTGAACGGCTTGGGACTCACGTGGCCGCCTCGACGTGCTGGAGGGAGCGGATGCCGCGCTCCAGATGCCACTGCGCGTATGCGGCGATCAGCCCGGAGGCGGATCCTCGGGTCGCCGCCGAGGCGACGTCGGCGAACTGCCAGTCGCCCTCCATCAACGCGGTCAGCATGCCGGCGGTCGCCTGATCGACGCGGGCGGCGCCGACGGGCGCGCAGTCGCGGCAGATCATGCCGCCCAGCTGTGCGACGAACGTGTCGTGCGGACCCGCGGCACCGCAGCGTGCGCAGTCGGCGAGTCCCGGCGCCCAGCCGGAGAGGGCCATCGCGCGCAGGAGATAGGAATCCAGGATGCTGCGGGGCACGTGCTCACCGCGAGCCAGCGCCCGCAGGCCGCCGACCAGCAGCAGATACTGTTGCGGCGTGGCCTCGGCCTCATTCAGCCGGTCGGCCGCCTCGACCATGGCGTTCGCGGACGTGTACCGGTCGTAGTGCACCGCGATGTCCGCACCGTAGGCGCCGAGCGACTCGGCCTGCTGCACGATGTCGAGCGAGCGCCCCTGGTACAGCAGCACGTCCGCGACCATGAACGGCTCCAGCCGGGCGCCGAATCGGGAGGAGGTGCGCCGGACGCCCTTGGCCACGGCGCGCACCTTGCCGTGCGTGCGGCTCAGCATGGTGACGATCCGATCCGCCTCGCCCAGCTTGTGGGTGCGCAGGATCACGACCTCGTCGCGGTAGGTGGGCACTCCCCAATTATGGACGCCCGGGTCGCTGCCGGCTCCGTGCCGTGCCGCACCCGACAATGAGAGCGTGGACCAGTCAGCCTTCGTCATCCCGCTCTGGGCGGACCTCACCGCCGTCGGACTCGGCGGCGTGCAGGGTGCGCTGTTCGCCTCCGGCTTCCAGGGGCAGCGACGTCTCGACCTGCTCGGCGTGGCGATCATCGGCATCGTCGTGGGAATGGGCGGCGGGATCATCCGCGACATGCTGCTGAACCAGCCGCTGGGGACCCTGCAGAGCAACTGGTACCTGATCACCGCGACCGGCGCCGCGCTCCTCGGGATGCTCCTGGCTGCGCCGCTGAGAAGGCTGAACGGTCTCATCGTCGGCCTCGATGCGATCGTGATCGGGCTGTTCGGTGCGTTCGGGACGAGCAAGGCGCTCGCGATTGGTCTGCCGCTCGTGCCTGCCGTGTTCGTCGGCGTGTGCTCGGCGGTGGGCGGCGGCATCCTGCGCGACGTGTTCATGGGCCTGCCGGTCGCGATCATGCACGTGGGCTCGCTCTACGCCGTGGCGGCCGCAGGCGGATGCCTGGTCCTGGCGAGTCTCAACGCGTTCGGCGTGCCGCTGGTGCTCGCAGCGATCATCGGGGTGGTCGTGACTGCGGTGATCCGTGTGCTCGCCGTGGTCTTCGATCTATCGCTGCCGGAACAGCGGATGCTGTACCGGCGCCGGGTCGCCGCCGAGACGGGCGCGATGCCGATCGTGAGGCCCTGAGCATCCCGAAGGGACTCAGTGCGCGAACGCGTGCGTGAGACCCTCCGTCGGCATGGGCGATTCCAGCGCGTCGAGGTAGGCGACCGCATCCTGGATGTCCAGCACCAGGCTCTCGGCGAGGTTGCGGCTCAGGCCGTTGCGCACGACGATGCGCTGCACCACCACATCCGTCAGGTTGTCGGGCATCGGGTACGCGGGGATGAGCCAGCCCTTCAGCCGCAGCCGCTCGGAGAGGTGGTAGAGGTTCCACTTGTCGGTGTGGCCTTTGGTCAGCTGCCATGCGAAGACGGGGATGTCGGTGCCGTCGTTCCAGAGGTCGAATGCCGGCATCCGCCCGATCTCCCCGGCCAGATACACCGCGACGTCCTGAGAGGCCTTCTGCACCTTGTAGTACCCGTCCCATCCGAGCCGCAGGAACAGGTAGTACTGCAGCAGCACCTGCGCCCCCGGGCGGGAGAAGTTCAGGGCGAAGCTCGGCATGTGACCGCCGAGGTAGGTCACGTCGAAGACGAGCTCCTTCGGCAGGTCCGACACGGTGCGCCAGACCACCCAGCCGAGTCCCGGGTACACGAGACCGTACTTGTGCGCCGAGGTGCTGATCGAGGCGACACGCTCCACGCGGAAGTCCCACGGCAGGTCGGGCTGCAGGAACGGGGCGATCATGCCGCCGGAGGCGCCGTCGACGTGGATGGGGATGTCCAGGCCCGTCTCGGCCTGGATGCGATCCAGGGCGGCGGCGATCTCGGCGACCGGCTCGTACACGCCGGTGTAGGTCACGCCCATGATGGCCACCACCCCGATCGTGTTCTCGTCGACGTAGTTCTCCAGTTCGAAGCCGTCGAGGCACTTGTGCTCGTCGGTGATCGGCACATAGCGCGGTTCGACGTCCCAGTAGTTGCAGAACTTCTCCCAGCACACCTGCACCGCGCTGGAGAGGATCAGGTTGGGCTTCTCGGTCGACTTCCCCGCGGCACGCCTGGCCAGCTGCCAGCGGCGCTTGAGTGCGAGTCCGCCGAGCATGCAGGCCTCGGACGAGCCGATCGTCGAGGTCCCGATCGCCAGCTCGGCATCGGGAGCGTTCCACAGCGTTGCGATCATCTTCCAGCAGCGCGTCTCGATCGCCGCCGTCTGCGGGTACTCGTCCTTGTCCACCATGTTCTTGTCGGCCGTCTCGGCGTACAGTCGGTCGGCGTGCGGGTCCATCCACGTGCCCACGAAGGTCGCGAGGTTCAGGCGCGAGTTGCCGTCGAGCATGGCCTCGTCGTGCACCACCTGGTACGCCGTCTCGGGGAGCGACTCCCCCGCAGGCAGGGCGTTGAGCGGGAAGTCCGTCGCCTCGCCCTCGCGCGCGAACAGCGGATTGAGCTGATTCTGGTCGCCGATGCCGGTGAAAGCGTGTCGACGTTCGCTGCGGCGGATGTGCTCGTCGGGGGTGGTCATGGCCTCATGGTAGGGGCCTCGTCGACGCCGGACTTCATACTCCGTGGGTGAGGTTGCCTCCGTGCACGCCCGTATCCTCGGAGCATGGCGCCGTCCCGCAGCATCCGGCTCCGACGCGAGGCGTGGGGATTCGCCGTCGGATCGCTGTTCTTCGCCACGGGGGCGATCCCGTTCTACGCGCAGGCCGCCGGTGGCGTCGTGACGAACCTCACCTTCTTCGTGGGCGCGATCTTCTTCACGCTCGCCGCATTCATCCAACTCGCGCTCAGCGGACGCCGCCCGCCGCGGTCGGACACGAATCGCGCCGATCGCGCGGACTGGTGGGCCTCGGCCGTGCAATTCGCCGGCACGATCTTCTTCAACATCAGCACGACCGAGGCGCTGATCACCGCAGCGAACGATCAGACCCGGGTCGGAGACGGATGGCGACCCGATGCGTTCGGGTCCATCTGCTTCCTGGTGGCCAGCGCATTCGCGGTCGTCGCGACCACCGAGCGGGACGGCCTGTGGGATCCGAGCGCGCGCAGCTGGCGCTGCACCTGGCTGAACATGGCGGGCTCGGTGTTCTTCGGCATCTCGGCCGTCGGCGCGTACACGATCCCGGAGAGCGGCAGCCTGATCAGCCTGTTCTGGGCGAATCTCGGGACGCTCCTGGGCGCGCTGTGCTTCCTGACGGCCGCGCTGCTCAGCCGGCGCGACATCCCTGCGGACGCCGCGCCGGCCGGCACGCGGCACACGATCGGCTAGACCCCGGCCAGCTCGGCAGCGGTCTGCCGGGTGCGGATCGCCCGGTTCACACACGACACGATCGCCTTGAGCGAGGCTGTGGAGATGTCACCGTCGATGCCGACGCCCCACAGTCGCTCGCCCTCGACATTGAGCTCGACGTAGGCGGCCGCCTGCGCGTCGCCACCGGCGCTGAGCGTGTGCTCGACGTAGTCGTAGAGCTGCACCTCGAAGCCGCGTTCGCTCATGATGCTCAGGAACGCCGCGATCGGGCCGTTGCCATGACCGGATGCCTCGACCCGCTCGTCTCCGTCGCGCAGCGACACCTCGAGTGCGACGTCACCGGCCAGATCGCTCTGCGTACGGGTGGAGAACAGTTCGAACCGGCCCCATCGCTCTTCGGCCACCGCGGCGGGCAGGTACTCGTCGGTGAAGATGCGCCAGATCTGGTCGCTGGTGACCTCGCCGCCTTCGGCGTCGGTCTTGGCCTGCACCACCCCCGAGAACTCGATCTGGAGCTTGCGCGGGAGATCCAGGGCGTGGTCGCTCTTGAGCAGGTAGGCGACGCCGCCCTTGCCGGACTGCGAGTTCACCCGGATCACCGCTTCGTAGGAGCGCCCCAGGTCCTTCGGGTCGATCGGGAGGTACGGCACGGCCCACTCGAGCTCGTCGACCGACACGCCTTCTTCGGCGGCGCGGTCATCCATCGCCTCGAAGCCCTTCTTGATCGCGTCCTGATGCGAGCCGCTGAAGGCGGTGAAGACGAGGTCGCCGGCCCAGGGGCTGCGCTCGTGCACCGGCAGCTGGTTGCAGTACTCGGCGGTGCGCTTGACCTGATCGATGTCGCTGAAATCGATCTGCGGGTCGATCCCCTGCGTGAGCAGGTTGATGCCGAGCGCCACGATGTCCACGTTGCCGGTGCGCTCGCCGTTGCCGAAGAGGCAGCCCTCGATGCGGTCGGCCCCGGCCATGTAGCCGAGTTCGGCGGCCGCGATGGCGGTGCCGCGGTCGTTGTGCGGGTGCAGGGACAGGATGATGTTCTCGCGGTGCGCGAGGCGTCTGCTCATCCACTCGATCGAGTCGGCGTACACGTTGGGTGTTGCCATCTCGACGGTCGCCGGCAGGTTGATGATCACCTTGCGCTCCGGCGTCGGCTCGAAGATCTCGATGACCTGGTTGCAGATGTCCACCGCGAATTCGAGCTCGGTCCCGGTGTAGCTCTCCGGCGAGTACTCGTAGTAGACGGTCGTCTGCGGGATGCGCTGCTCGAACTTCCGGCAGAGGCGTGCGCCCTCCAGGGCGATGTCGATGATGCCCTGCCTGTCGGTGCGGAACACGACCTCGCGCTGCAGGATGCTCGTGGAGTTGTAGAGGTGCACGATCGCCTGCTTGGCGCCGGCGATCGACTCGTACGTCCGCTCGATCAGGTGCTCGCGCGCCTGCGTCAGGACCTGGATCGTGACGTCGTCGGGGATGAGGTCGTCCTCGATGAGCTGGCGGACGAAGTCGAAGTCGGTCTGGCTCGCGCTCGGGAAGCCGACCTCGATCTCCTTGTAGCCCATGCCGACGAGCAGTTCGAACATGATGCGCTTGCGCTCGGGGCTCATCGGGTCGATGAGGGCCTGGTTGCCGTCGCGGAGATCGACCGCGCACCATCTGGGAGCGGCCGTGATCCGGGCATCCGGCCACGTGCGGTCCGGCAGATGCACGGCGATCTGCTCGGAGTACGGCCGGTACTTGTGGACCGGCATGCCTGAGGTCTTCTGGGTGTTCTTCATGATGTCGCTTGTCTCTCGTCAGATGAGGGGGGCCGACACGAAGCTCCGCGACGAGGAGGGCCCTAGATCGAGGACTCGTCGCGGCGGCTAAGAAGGAGCCGGCCGAAGCGCATGGAGCCAGGTTACACCCGTGCCCGCGACCGCGCGAACCGGCCTCAGAAGCCCAGGCGGCCCAGCTGCTTCGGATCCCGCTGCCATTCCTTGGCCACGCGCACGTGCAGTTTCAGGAAGACGTTCGTGCCGACCAGCGGCTCGATGCCGGCGCGGGCGCGACGCCCGACGTCGGCGAGCCTCGAGCCCTTGTGACCGATGATGATCGCTTTCTGGCTGTCGCGCTCCACCACGATGTTGGCGTGGATGTCGGTCATCGAACCGGTCTCGCGCGTGGCCATGTCCTCGATCGTGACAGCGATCGAGTGCGGGAGTTCGTCTCTCACGCCCTCCAGCGCCGCCTCGCGGATGATCTCGGCGATGCGGTCCTCGAGCGACTCGTCGGTGACCACGCCCTCCTCGTACAGCGCGGGACCGGTCGGCATCAGGCTCAGCAGCTCGGACGTGAGGACGTCCAGCTGCTCGTGGGTCAGCGCAGACAGCGGAATCACGGCGTCCCAGTCCTCGCGGAGCGCGTCGACTTCCAGCAGCCGTTCGGTGACCTGCTCGCGGGATGCCGCGTCCGTCTTCGTCACGATGGCGACCTTCTTCGCGCGACGGTAGCCGTCCAGCGATTCCGCGATCCGCCGGTCGCCGGGGCCGACCTTCTCGGTGGCCGGCACGCAGAGTCCGATGACATCGACATCGCCGAGCACCTGCTCGACGAGATGGTTCAGACGCTCTCCGAGGAGGGTGCGCGGGCGATGGATGCCCGGTGTGTCCACGATCACCAGCTGGCCTTCGGGACGGTTCAGGATGCCGCGGATCGCGCGCCTGGTCGTCTGCGGCTTGTCGCTGGTGATCGCGACCTTCTCGCCGACGAGCGCGTTCGTGAGCGTCGACTTGCCGACGTTGGGCCTGCCGACGAAGGTGACGAAGCCGGATCGATGCTCCGGGGACTCGGTGGGCATCAGTCGCCTCTCCTGGAGCCGCTCCTGGCGACTCGGATCTCACCCGTGCGCGGTGCGCGGGTGGTCGTCGCTTCCTCGGTCTGCGGCGCGGCATCGCTTCGCTCGACGAACACCGTCGCCAGGCCACGGCCCCGGCCGCGAGAGGCACCACCGGTCATCACCAGGCCCTCGTACTCGGCGGTCGATCCCGGCTGCGGCACGCGACCCAGCGCCTTGCCGAGGAGTCCGCCGACCGAATCGACGTCCTCGTCCTCGAGTTCGAGGCCGAAGAGGTCGCCGACCTCGTCCAGACCGAGCCGTGCGCTGACACGGAAGCGTCCGGGCTCGAGCTCCACGACCTCGTCGGCGCGGGGATCGTACTCATCGGCGATCTCGCCGACTAGCTCCTCGATCAGGTCCTCGAGGGTGATCAGACCGGACACCCCGCCGTACTCGTCGATGACGAGGCAGACGTGCACGGCGTCGCGCTTCATCTGCTGGAGCAGCGTCTCCGCCTTCATCGATTCGGGCACGAACACCGCCGGCCGCGCGATGCGGGTGATCGGCGCGTCGCGCCAGCCGTCCTCGTCGCGGAAGCCGAACTGCACGAGGTCCTTCAGGTAGAGCACCCCGACGACGTCGTCGGCGTCATCGTCGACGATCGGGATCCGCGAGACGCCGTTGTCGAGGAAGATCGACATCGCGGCGCGCGTCGACGACGAGGCATCCACCGTCACCATGTCGGTCCGCGGCACCATCACCGCCCGCACGAACGTATCCGTGAAGTCGAACACCGAGTGGATCAGCTCACGATCGTCCTCTTCGATGAGCTCGTTCTCGGCGGCCTCGTCGATGATGCTGAGCAGCTGCTCCTCGGAGGCGAAGGACGACCCGCGTGCCACGCCGGGGGTGACGCGGTTGCCGAGTGCCACCAGGCCGTGCGCCAGCGGGCCGAGGAAGATCCGGACACCTCGGATGACCGGAGCCGCCCCGCGCAGCAGCCCCTTCGCGTGCTGGCGTCCGACGGTGCGGGGGCTCGCGCCGACCACGACGAACGAGATCCCGGTCATCAGGACCGCGGCGGCCAGCATCGCCCACCAGATGCTGTCGAACAGGATGGTGAAGGCGACGGTGACCAGCACCGCGGCCGCCGTTTCGGCGAGGATGCGGATGAACACGACCGCGTTCGCATGCGCTTCGGGATCGTCGGCGATCTTGCGCAGCGACGCGGCGTTGCGCCCGCCCATCGCGAGATCGGCGAGGTCGCCGCGCGAGGTGACGCCCAGCGCCGCGTCGATCGCAGCCATCAGGCCGCCGAAGGCGATCAGCAGGACCGCGGCGACCAGGAGCAGCGCCGCGGTCATGCGCGATTTCGACGGCGTTCGGCCACGTGGAAGCTCATGATGAGCTCGGTCTGCAGACCGAACATCTCGCGCTTCTCCTCCGGTTCGGCGTGGTCGAAGCCGAGGAGATGCAGGAGGCCGTGCGTGGTGAGCAGGATCAGCTCGTCCATCGTCGAGTGCTTGGCGGCGACGGCCTGGGTCTCGGCGACCTGCGGGCACAGCACGATGTCGCCGAGCAGACCCGCGGGGGTCGGCATGTCCTCGGTGCCCGGGCGGAGCTCGTCCATCGGAAAGCTGAGCACGTCCGTCGGGCCCGGCTCGTCCATCCACTGCACGTGCAGGGCCTCCATCGCGCCCTCGTCCACGAGCAGGATCGCCACATCGGCGTCCGCGCTCACGTGCAGCTCGGCGAGGTTGTGCTCCATCAGGCGGAGCAGGACGGTCTCGTCCGCCGCGAACCCGGACTCATTGCTGATCTCGATCGTCATGAGCGTCCTCGTTTCGGCAGATGATCACGGGGATTCTGCGGCCGTGACGCGCCTCGCCGATCTGCGCGATTGGCGAACTCGGCCGCCTCGTCGCGCTCGCGCCGGCCGGCCAGGCGTCGCTCGTCGAACTCCGTGTAGGCATCGACGATGCGCCCGACGAGCGTGTGGCGCACGACGTCCTCGCTGGTCAGGTAGGCGAAATGGATGTCCTCGATGTTGCCGAGGACACGCGTCACGAGGCGGAGTCCCGACGCGCCCTGGGGCAGGTCGATCTGGGTGATGTCGCCGGTGACCACCATGCGCGTCCCGAAGCCCAGCCGGGTCAGGAACATCTTCATCTGCTCGGGGGTGGTGTTCTGCGCCTCATCGAGCACGACGAACGAGTCGTTGAGGGTGCGGCCGCGCATGTACGCCAGGGGCGCGACTTCGATCGTGCCGCTGGCCATCAGCTTGGGGACCAGCTCGGGATCCATCATCTCGTTGAGGGCGTCGTACAGTGGGCGCAGGTACGGATCGATCTTGTCGGTGAGGGTTCCCGGAAGGAAGCCGAGCCGTTCACCGGCCTCCACCGCCGGGCGGGTCAGGATGATGCGGCTGACCTCCTTGCGCTGCAGCGCCTGGACGGCCTTGGCCATCGCGAGGTACGTCTTGCCGGTGCCGGCCGGTCCGATGCCGAACACGATCGTGTTCTCCTCGATCGCATCGACGTACGCCTTCTGTCCGAGCGTCTTCGGGCGGATGACTTTGCCTCGCGAGGAGAGGATGGCCTCGCCGAGCACCTCGGAGGGCCGCGGACCGCCCTCGCTGCGCAGGATCTTGTTGGAGGAGGACACGTCGGACGGGCCGAGATTCTGGCCCGCCTTCGTCATCGCCAGCAGCTCGTCGACGAGCACCCGGGCGGCGGCGACGTCGGCCGCGCTCCCGGAGAGGGTGATCTCGTTCCCCCGGACGTGGACGTCCACGCCGGGATGCTCCTTCTCGACCACGCGCAGCAGACGGTCCTGCGGACCGAGCAGCTGCACCATGGCGACGCCGTCGGCGTACACGCGTTCGACGACGGCGCCGCCTGGGGCGGAAGAGGGATCGGATGCCGCGGAGGCGCCGGGTCGCTCAGGCACCGAGGCTCGCCTCCGTCAGCTCGCCGGCGAGGACGTGGGCGTGCACGTGGAAGACCGTCTGCCCGGCACCGGCGCCGGTGTTGAAGACGAGTCGGAAGTCCCCGTCCGCGTGTTCCGCCGCGACGGTGTTCGCGAGCCCGACGACCTCGGCCAGCAGGCTCGGGTCGCCGGCGGCGAGTTCGACCACGTTGCGGTACTCCCCCGTCTTGGGGATCACGAGCAGATGCACCGGCGCCTTGGGCGCGATGTCGCGGATGGCGAAGACGTTCTCGGTCTCGGCGATGATCTCCGAGGGGATCTCGCCGTCCAGGATGCGGGTGAAGATCGAGGGCTCGCTCATCGGGCCAGTCTATCGACGAGCGCTCACCAGCGGCCCAGGGCGGCGCTGGCGATCGCCACCGCCGCGGGACCGGCGGTGGAGGTGCGAAGCACGGTGTCGCCGAGTCGGGCCGCGGTGGCACCGGCGCCGGCGAGCGCCGCGAGCTCGTCCGGCGTGATCCCGCCCTCCGGGCCGATCACCAGGACGACCTCTTCGGCTGCGGTCAGATCGAGTGCGGTGAGGGCCTCGGTCGCCGTGGGCTCCAGGACGAGCATCCGGGATGCGGCGGCCCGTGCGGTCAGCGCTTTCGTGGACACCAGTGGTGACACGTCCGGCAGCCACGCCCGGTGGGCCTGCTTGGCGGCCTCGCGCACGATGCCCGCCCACCGCGCTCGGCCCTTGTCGGCTTTGGCCGCGTCCCAGCGGGAGACGCTGCGCGCAGCCTGCCACGGGATGATCTCATCGACGCCGAGTTCGGTCGCGGCCTGGACGGCCAACTCGTCCCGATCGCCCTTGGCGAGGGCCTGCACCAGCACGAGCCGAGGAGACGGTGGCGGAACGTCGGCCCTGCCGGTGACGCGGACCACGACCTCGCGCGGGCCGACCGCCGTGCACTCGCCGGTCAGCCAGGTGCCCCGCCCGTCCCCCACGGTGACCTCCTCGCCGACGCGCACGCGACGCACGGTCGCCGCGTGGTGCGCCTCCGTCCCGGTGAGCACGACATCGTCGCCGACGCTCGCCGATGCCGGGTGGTCCAGGAGGAAGTGCAGGGGCATCTCAGCTGTTCCGGAAGCGGTCCCGCAGCTTCGCGAACAGTCCCTGGTGGAACTCCGCGAGGCGCGGCGCGGGGGCCTTCGTGCGCTTGGCGAAGTCTTCGATGAGCGCACGCTCCCGAGCATCCAGCCGGGTCGGGGTGACCACGTGCACGCCGACGCGGAGGTCTCCGCGCTGCGTGCCGCGCAGCGGCGTGATGCCGCGGTTCTTGATGGTCAGCACATCACCGCCCTGCACGCCGGCGCGCAGTTCGAGGTCGACGGGGCCGTCCAGTGACTCGATCGTCGTGGTCGTGCCGAGGATCGCGTCCGACATCGATACCTCGAGGGTCGCCAGGAGATCGTCGCCGTCGCGGCTGAACTCCTCGTGCGGCGACACGGTGACCTCGATGTAGAGGTCGCCGTTCGGTCCGCCGGCCGGTCCGACCTCGCCGGAACCGGGCAGCTGCAGGCGCAGGCCGGTCTCGACGCCGGCCGGGATGTCGATCGAGACGGTGCGGCGAGCGCGCACGCGCCCCTGCCCCTGGCAGGTCGCGCACGGGTACGGGATCGTGGTGCCGTAGCCCTGGCACGAACCGCACGGCTGGCTGGTGACGACGTTGCCCAGGAGGCTGCGCACCGTCCGCTGGACGTTTCCGGCGCCGTGGCAGATGTCGCAGGTGACCGGCGAGGTGCCCGGCTGGCAGCACGATCCCTGACACGTCTCGCACAGCACGGCCGTGTCGACGTCGAGGTCCCGATGGACGCCGAACACGACGTCCTTGAGATCGAGGGTGACGCGCACGAGCGCGTCCTGTCCGCGCTCGCGCCGCGACCGCGGGCGTCCCGCCCGTTGTCCGCCGGCGGCGCCGAAGAACGTCTCGAAGATGTCGCCGAAGCCGCCGAAGCCGCCCTGCCCGCCGGCCCCGCCGAACGGGGAATCGCCGCCCATGTCGTAGCGGGCGCGCTGATCCGGATCGCTCAGGACGTCGTACGCGTGCGTGACGAGCTTGAAGCGCTCCGAGGCATCCTCACCGGGATTGACATCCGGGTGCAGTTGACGCGCGAGACGTCGATACGCCTTCTTGATCTCTTCGGAACTCGCGTCGCGAGCGACGCCGAGGACCTCGTAGTGGTCAGCCACAAATCGCCTTCCTGCCCGCGTCGAGCGCGGGATCGTGTGAACACGGATGCCGCGTCAGCGGGCACTCTCGTCGTCGTCGAGCATCCGGGTGAGATAGCGCGCGACGGCACGGACCGCCGCGAAGTTGGTGGGATAGTCCATCCGGGTGGGGCCGAGCAGCCCAACGCGCGCCCGCGAGCCCGTCGCGTCGTAGTCGCTGGCCAGAACCGTTGCCTCGCCGAGCCCGAAGGCGTCGTTCTCGCGCCCGATGCTGGAGGCGAGTCCTTGATCGTCGGCGACCATCTCGCCCATGAGCTTGAGCAGGGTGACCTGCTCCTCGATGGCCTCCAGCAGCGGGTAGATGCTGCCGCGGAAGTCCGATTCGCGGCGGGCGAGGTTGGCCGATCCCGCCATGACGAGGCGGTCCTGACGGAACTCCTCGAGCTCTTCGGCCACGATCCGAGCGATGATCGCCGTGGCCGCCTCGCGCGCCGACGGCGTGCGCTCCTCGGAGCCGAGGTGCTCCTGGACGCGCTGCACCCCCTCGCGGACGGGCAGGCCGACCAGCAGCGCGGCGATGTCGGCGCGCATCCGCGCCAGGTCGTCCTCGTCGAACTCCTCGCGGACGATCGCCAGGCGCTGGGAGACGCGTCCGGTGTCGGTGACGACGATCACCAGCATCCGGCCGCCGCCCAGTTGGACGAGCTCGACGTGGGAGACGTTCGCGCGCGCGAACGACGGGTACTGCACGATCGCGACCTGGCCGGTCAGCTGGGTCAGGGCCCGCACGGTGCGGGCCAGGACGTCGTCCAGATCGGAGGGACCGTCCAGGAACGCCGCGATCGCCGTGCGCTGGGCGGGTGAGAGCGGCCGGACCTCGGCGAGGTGGTCGACGAACACGCGATACCCCTTGTCGGTGGGCACGCGACCCGACGAGGTGTGCGGCGCGGCGATCAGCTCTTCATCCTCGAGGAGTGCCATGTCGTTGCGGATCGTGGCGGCGGAGACCCCGAACGCGTGGCGTTCGACGATCGCC
This sequence comes from Microbacterium pygmaeum, assembly GCF_900100885.1. Classification (NCBI taxonomy): domain Bacteria; kingdom Bacillati; phylum Actinomycetota; class Actinomycetes; order Micrococcales; family Microbacteriaceae; genus Microbacterium; species Microbacterium pygmaeum. The sequence goes on along the minus strand of NZ_LT629692.1, from coordinate 2,547,744 downwards.
TTGCTGCCGACCGGCTCGCGCGTGTCGACGAAGTCCTGCACGATCGCCCGCAGGACCTGCAGACCCCGATCGGTGACCATCTCGCCTCCTCCGCGCATCGAACCGTTGGCACTCTCACGAACTGAGTGCCAATTCTACCGGATCGGCTCGGACACGGCCGGAGGACGCTCAGTCGGTGAGTGCCCGCACGACCGCATCGGCGAGGAGTCGTCCGCGGAGCGTCAGGACGACGCGACCGCGAACCGCCTCGGCGCCCTCGATCAACCCGTCGGCGATGAGCGCTGCGACCGCGTGCCGCCCTGACCCGAGGAGTTCCGCGGTGGGCAGCCCCTCGCGAATCCGTGTGCGCAGCAGCACGCTCTCGAGCGTGCGCGCGGCCTGGTCGGGCCGCTCGCGCGCGGCACCGGGCGACTCGCCGGCGGCGAGCCGCTGCGCGTAGGCGGCGGGGTGCTTGACGTTCCAGAAGCGCAAGCCGGCGATGTGGCTGTGCGCTCCGGGGCCGTACCCCCACCAGTCGCTGCCCTGCCAGTAGGCGAGGTTGTGCTGCGATCGCTGCGCGGGCGTGCGCGCCCAGTTCGACACCTCATACCAGTCGTAGCCGGCCTCCCCGAGGAGCCCGTCGGCCAGCTCGTACATGTCGGCCTGCAGGTCGTCGTCGGGTGCGGGCACCTCCCCCCGCGAGATCTGGCGGGCGAGCCTCGTGCCCTGCTCGATGATCAGCGCGTAGGCGGAGACGTGATCCGGCGCGAGGCTGATCGCCGTCTCCAGCGATGCTCGCCAGTCGTCGAGGGACTCCCCCGGCGCTCCGTAGATCAGATCGAGGCTCACATCCAGGCCCGCAGTCCGCGCCGCGGCCACCGCGGTGCGGACGTTCGCGGGATCGTGGGTGCGATCCAGGGCCGCCAGGACGTGCGGCACTGCCGACTGCATGCCGATCGACAGGCGGGTGACGCCGGATGCCGCGAGCTCGGCCGCCACCTCATCGGTGACGGTGTCCGGGTTCGCCTCGACGGTGATCTCCGCGCCGACCGCGATCCCGAAGGTCGAGCGGATCCCCTCGAGCATGCGGGCGAGGTCGCCGGCCGGCAGCAGCGTCGGGGTTCCGCCGCCGAAGAACACCGTCCGTGCCGGTCGAAGCGGGCCCGCGACCGACAGGACCCTCCGTGAGAGAGCCACCTCCTGGAGGAGAGTGTCGGCGTACTGGTCCTGTCTGGTGCCACGCAACTCGGTCGCCGTGTACGTGTTGAAGTCGCAGTATCCGCATCGCACGCGGCAGAACGGCACGTGCAGGTAGACGCCGAAGGGTGTCGCCTGGTCGACGGCCACGTCGAGGGAACCGTCGGCCGGTGCGGGCTCGCCGAGCGGGAGTGCGGAGCCCATCAGCGCGTGCTCAAGCCGGCGTCGTGTACAGCGGCGAGATGGCGCGCAGGTAGCGGGTGAACAGCTCTCGTCTGCGTCGACGGACCAGGCCCGGGAAGACGCGGTAGAGAAATGCGGTCGGCGCGTCGAAGGCGCGGACGGTGAACCAGACCTCGTCGTTCTCGTACCACTCGATCATGAACGACTCCTCCCCGCTGACCACGGACCCGCCGACGGTGCCGAGGGCGAAGCCGATGCGACGCGGCTCCTCGACGGCGAAGATCACCCGCAATTCGGCATCAGCCCGCAGTCCTCGCACTCGCCCGGCGACGTGCACCGTGGTTCCCGCTCCGACGTACGGGGTGCCGTCGGAATCGAATCGCTGATCGGCCTCGAGCTTGCTCGGTGCGAGCGGATTGCCCTCCGCGTCGAAGCTGACGCCGGAGTACATCGGACCCGATGCCGGGCGCACGTCGCTGAGCTCCAGTCCCGCGCCGCGCAGGGCGGACCACGACAGCAGTGCGTCTCCAGCCGTGCGGAATCGCGACTCGCCGCTGCCCAGACGCCAGGATTCCTGAGCCGGCAGGCTGCGCTCCGGCGGGTACTGCATCAGATCGGGCGCCTGCGTCGCTCCGACAGCGGCGTAGTCGACCGTCTCGTCCCTGAACGTCCCGCGGCGCATGAGAACCAGCCTACTTGGCGTCCTTTTTCTCGGTATCCCCGGACAGCGCGGCGATGAACGCCTCCTGGGGCACTTCCACGCGGCCGACCATCTTCATGCGCTTCTTGCCCTCCTTCTGCTTCTCCAGCAGCTTGCGCTTGCGGGTGATGTCGCCGCCGTAGCATTTGGCCAAGACGTCCTTGCGCATCGCGCGGATCGACTCGCGCGCGATGATCCGGGCACCGATGGCAGCCTGGATCGGCACCTCGAACTGCTGCCGCGGAATCAGCTTCTTGAGGCGCTCCGTCATGAGCACCCCGTAGGCGTAGGCCTTATCGCGGTGCACGATCGCGCTGAACGCATCGACCGGCTCGCCCTGCAGCAGGATGTCGACCTTGACGAGATCGGCCTCCTGGTCGCCGCTGGGCTCGTAGTCCAGCGATGCGTAGCCGGCGGTCTTGGACTTCAGGTTGTCGAAGAAGTCGAAGACGATCTCGCCGAGCGGCATCGTGTAGCGGATCTCGACCCGGTCCTCGCCGAGATACTCCATCCCCAGCAGGGTGCCGCGCCGGGACTGGCACAGCTCCATGATCGTGCCGACGTAGTCCTTGGGCGCGAGGATCGCGGCCTTGACCATCGGCTCGGTGACGCTGGCGATCTTCGTCCCGGAGGGGAACTCACTCGGATTGGTCACCGTGAAGCTCTTGCGGTCGTCGGTCGTGACCTCGTACGTCACCGACGGCGCGGTCGAGATGAGGTCCAGGCCGAACTCGCGCTCCAGACGCTCCGTCACGATCTCCAGGTGCAGCAGACCGAGGAACCCGCAGCGGAAGCCGAACCCGAGCGCCACCGAGGTCTCCGGCTCGTAGTTCAGTGAGGCATCCGACAGCTTGAGCTTGTCCAGCGCCTCGCGCAGCACCGGGTAGTCGCTGCCGTCGATGGGATACAGACCCGAGAACACCATCGGCTTCGGATCGGTGTAGCCGGGCAGCGCCTCCTTCGAGGGCTTCGCGGCACTGGTGACCGTATCGCCGACCTTGGACTGGCGGACGTCCTTCACGCCGGTGATGAGGTAGCCGACCTCGCCGACGCCGAGGCCCTTGGTCGGTGTGGGCTCCGGCGAGGAGACGCCGATCTCGAGCAGGTCGTGCACGGCGCGGGTGGACATCATCTGGATCCGCTCGCGCGGGCTGAGGGTGCCGTCGATCATGCGGACGTACGTGATGACCCCGCGGTAGGAGTCGTAGACCGAGTCGAAGATCATCGCCCGCGTGGGCGCGGCAGGGTCGCCCTGCGGCGGAGGGATCTGCGCCACGACCTGGTCGAGGAGCTCTTCGACGCCCATGCCGGTCTTGCCGCTGACCCGCAGCACGTCCTCCGGCTTGCCGCCGATGAGGCTCGCGAGTTCGCGGCTGTACTTGTCGGGGTCGGCGGCCGGCAGGTCGATCTTGTTCAGCACGGGGATGATGTGCAGATCGTTCTCGAGCGCCAGGTAGAGGTTGGCCAGGGTCTGCGCCTCGATGCCCTGCGCGGCATCCACCAGCAGGATCGCGCCTTCGCACGCAGCGAGCGACCTGCTCACCTCGTAGGTGAAGTCGACGTGGCCGGGCGTGTCGATCATGTTCAGCGCGTAGGTGTTCGCCGTCCCTGCGCTCACCGAAGGGCCCGCCCACGGCATCCGCACCGCCTGGCTCTTGATCGTGATGCCCCGCTCGCGCTCGATGTCCATGCGATCCAGGTACTGCGCGCGCATATCGCGGTCGGAGACGACGCCGGTGATCTGCAGCATGCGGTCGGCCAGGGTCGACTTGCCGTGGTCGATGTGGGCGATGATGCAGAAGTTGCGGATCTGCTCGGGCGGTGTCGCGGACGGCTCGAGGGGCGTGAGGGCGCGGGGTGACATATCCGGTCGATTCTACGGGCCATATCCTGGGCGAATGGTCGTGCAGGTGGTCATGGTGCACGGCATCCGGACGTCCGCGAGCATGTGGCGCGCGCAGGTCGAGTATCTGCGTGCACGCGGAGCCGGAGTCGTCGCCGTCGATCTGCCCGGGCACGGCAGCCGGATGCGCGAGACATTCACGCTCGCCTCGGCGTTGCAGACGATCGATGAGGCGGTGCGGGATGCCGCGACCCGAGGGCCCGTGGTTCTGGCCGGCCATTCCATGGGCGGGCTCCTGTGCATCGAGTACGCCGGTGGTCGGGAGCCTCCGCCGGTGGACGCGTTCATCGCGGCATCCTGCACATCGATCCCGCGCGGCGCCGGGCTGCACGCCTACCGCGCGCTCACGCGCGGATTCGACGCCCTCCCCGATCGCGGCATGTGGCTCACGGATCGGATGCTCGACCGCATCCTCCCCGACGAGACGCGTCCGGACTTCGGGGCGGGCGGCTACGCCCTGGACGCGCAGCACGTCGCCCTGCGCAGCCTCTCCGCCCTCGACCTGCTCACCGCGCTGCGCCGCATCGAGGTGCCGCTGTGGTTCGTGAACGGGCAATTCGACCAGCTGCGGGTCAACGAGCGCCTCTTCCTCCGGGTGGCCCGGCATGCCGAGCTGATCGTGGTGCCCCGGACCACGCACCACGTGACCGTGATGCGCCCTCGCGTCTTCAACGCGGTCCTCGGCGTGGCACTGGCGACCGTGGGCGGCCGCCAGGCGGGGCAGCCGCGCGATTCCTGATAGACTCGGTGATTGGCTTGCGTGTGGATCGCCTCCGCACGACCGCCGGATGACAGCCCTCTTCTGTTCGCCGGCACTTCATATCAACCACTCCGAACGAAAGACCGACGACAACCGTGGCAAACATCAAGTCGCAGATCAAGCGCAACAAGACCAACGAGAAGGCCAACGAGCGGAACAAGGCCGTCAAGAGCGAGCTGCGCACCGAGGTGCGTCGCACCCGCGAGGCCATCGCCGCGGGCGACAAGGCCGCTGCGGAGGCGTCGCTCGCGAAGGCGACCAAGAAGCTCGACAAGGCCGTCAGCAAGGGCGTCATCCACGAGAACCAGGCCGCGAACCGCAAGTCGGCCATCGCGAAGCAGGTCGCGGCGCTCTGAGCACCGACGCTTCGGAAGCCCGTCCCGAAAGGGACGGGCTTTCGTGTTTCCTAGCCGCCGAACGGCGCTTTGGTGGCGATCACGGTGATCAGTCGCTCGAGCGCGAACACGCTGTCGCGCGAACCGCCCTTCACATCGACGTCCGCTCGCGCAGCCGCCTGGATCGCCATCCCCAGCGTCGCGTCCGACCACCCGACCAGATCTCGGCGCGCACGGTCGACCTGCCAGTCCTTGAGCCCGAGGCGGGCCGCGAGCGCGCCGGAGGACTCCCGATGCCCGGCCACCCGGGCCATGGTGCGCAGCTTCGATGCGATTGCGGCCACCAGCGGCACCGGGTCGGCACCCGAGGAGAGCGCGTGGCGCAGCGCGATCAGCGCATCGCCGTAGCGCCCCGCGATCGCGGTGTCGGCCACAGTGAACGCCGAGGTCTCGACCCGACCGCCGTAATACCGCTCCACCGTCTGCTCGCCGATGTCGCCGGGCACGTCGGAGATCAGCTGCTGGCAGGCCGCCGCGAGTTCGGTCAGATCGTCGGCGAAGGCGGAGACGAGCGTGCGCAGCGCGGCCGGTGCGATGCGCTTGCGTGCGGTGGAGAACTCCCCCGCGGCGAAGTCGAAGCGATCGGAATCGCGCTTGATGGCGGGGCAGGCGATCTCGACTCCCCCGCCCTCCCCTGCGCGGATCGCGTCGAGGAGCTTCTTGCCGCGCACACTCGCGCCGGTATGGCGCAGCACCACGGTGGCACCCTCCTGCGGGTGCGAGAGGTAGGACACCGCCTCGGTCAGGAACGTGTCGGAGCACTTCTCGACGCCACTGACCCGCACGAGCCGCGGCTCGCCGAACAATGACGGCGCCGTGACGCCCAAGAGGGTGCCGGCGGCATAGTCGTCGGCTCGGACGTCGGAGACTTCGAGGCTGGGGTCCTCGGCACGCAAGTACTCGCGCAGGCCCGCGGTCGCGCGCTCGGCGCAGACTTCCTCCGGGCCCGAGATCAGCACGATCGGCGCCGGCTGCGGCGCGCGCCAGGACAGCTGTGGAATCGCGGAGCGCGTCTTGGCGGGCGTGCGTCGCGCGGTCGTGGCCATCCCGTCAGCCTATCGATCGCCTCCGACCCGATCGTCCGCAGCACCCTGCTCGGACTGCTCCGTCGAGACGTTCTCCCGTTCGCGCCAGAGGGCGACGCCGTCGGCGGCGCGCCACACCGCGATCATGCCCTCGCGGTCCGTCCGTGCGATGCGGGCGCCCGCTGCCGACAGCAGCGCGAGTGTTTCGTCCCGAGGGTGCCCGTAGTCGTTGTCGGTGCCGACGGTGATCAGCGCGATCGAGGGATCGATGTCCTGGTAGAACCGTGGATCCTGATCCGCACTGCCGTGATGCGCGACCTTGACGAGGTCGTATGACGGCTCGAGGATCGCGGCGGCACCGAGTGCGCGCTGGGGTGAGGCGGACAGGTCGCCGAGGAAGAGTGATGACGGGATGCCGCCTCCGCCGACCTCGACGATCACACTGGCATCGTTCCCGGCGGGGAAGGCCCCGCTGCGGGGCGGCGGCCACACCACCCGCCAGCGCGCGGTGCCCACGGTGCCGCGCAACCCGCTGGATGCTGCCCGCACCTCGGCTCCGGCTGTCGTGAACGCGTGCAGGAGGGATCCGGCGGCGTCGTCGGGCGCTGGGCCGTGCAGCACCGCATCGGCGCGGCCGATGACAGCGGCGGCTCCCCCGACGTGGTCCAGATCGAAGTGGGTGAGCACCAGCAGGTCTATCCGCTCGATGCCGGCGCGCGCCAGACACGCGGACAGCACCGCGGGATCGGGTCCGGTGTCGATCAGCGCGACCGCCCCTGAGGAACGCAGGAGCACGGCGTCGCCCTGGCCGACATCGCACGCCAGGATCGCCCACTCCGGCGGCAGCGTCCAGCGGCCGGCCACCGACGAGAGCGCCGCACCGCCCAGACCGCCACCGACGACGACGGCGACGATCGTGCCGGCGGTGAGGCGCAGCATCCGTTTCCGCCCGCGGCCGCCCGCCGGCAGCACCAGCAGGATGCCGACCGCGCCGCCGAGACCGGCCAGCGCGATGGCGCCGGCGGGTCCCTCCAGCCAAGCGAGCTGCGCGCCGGGCAGTGCGTTGAAGGTCGCGGCGGTCCCCGCGATCCACGCGGCGGGCAGCCACGCGATCGCCGTCAACCCGGACTGCAGCCACGGCAGCGGTGCGGCCAGGCACGCCGCCAATCCCAGAACGGTGGCGAGCGGCGCCGCAGGTGCGGCCAGGAGGTTGGCCAGGACGCCGTACACGGGCACGGACGGAGTCAGCAGGATCAGGAGCGGTCCGCAGGCCAGTTGCGCGGCGATCGGCACGGCCAGGGCCACCGCGAGCGCGCGCGGCATGCGCCTGGTCATCCCGTCGGCAAGCGGGCGCGCGAGCAGCAGGAGCGATGCGGTCGCGACCGTCGACAGGGCGAAGCCGAGGGAGCCGGACAGCCAGGGGTCGAAGACCAGGAGTGCTGCCACGGCGAGCGCCAGGATCGCCATGCCCACCCCGGTGCGTCCGAGCAGCACACCGAGCATCGCCACGCCGGCCATCGCAGCGGCGCGCACGACACTGGGCTCCGGTGTGACGAGGACGACGAACCCCGCGAGCGCCCCGAGCCCGACCATCACCCGCAGACGACGCGAGGCGCCCAGAACGGCCGCTGCGGCGAATGCCAGGCCGACCACGAGCGCGCAGTTCGCACCGGAGACCGCCGTCAGATGCGACAGCGACGCGTTCTTCATCGAAGCGTCGAGCTCCGCGGTCACCGCCGATGTGTCGCCGACCGCGAGTCCAGGGATGAGTCCCGCTCCGGGCGAGGGCAGGCCGGCGGTGGAGGCGACCAGCCGATCCCGCAGCGCGCCTGCAACAGCCAGGACGCCGAAGGCGGGTTCCTGGACCTGCAGGCCGCGAGCGGCCGATACGGACAGCACGGCTCGATTCCCGGCGGGCGCTGCACGTGCGGTGCCGTCGGCTGTCACGACCGCTCCCACCTCCAGCCGATCCCAGTGATCGACGTCCTCGCGCTGAACGCGGACGACGGTCTCGAGGCGGACGTCCTCGCCGACGGTGCCCGTCGCGATGCGGGTCGCAAGGGCGTCGAACGCGTAGTCGCCGCTCATCCGCCGCTCGACCTTGCCGGTCACGATCGCCGTGACGGTGACCGCGCGACCGCCCTCGAGCGCGAGCGATGCGGCCTCGGTGCGGCCGGGCTCGGCCAGCGCGACGTGCGAGGCGGACGCCGCGGCCGCCAGCAGGCCGAGGATCAGCACGACCCGCCACGTCGACCTTCGCCGGCGGCGGCGCCTGTATGCGCCGAACGCGGACGCCACGATCGCCACCAGCCCGGCGGTCCACAGCGTGGCGGCGATCGGGACCGCGAGGACCGGAGCCGAGGTCACGGGAAGCGCCACCGCCCAGCACGCGCCGGCGACCGGGATCAGCCGCAGTCGGAGGTGGCGCGGAGCTGACATCGCTGCTCAGATGCTGACGAGGTCGCGGAGCGATTCGAGCATCTTGTCGCCGATACCCGGAACAGCCAGGAGGTCTTCGACGCTGGTGAAACGGCCGTTGGCCTCGCGCCAGTCGATGATGCGCTGCGCGAGCGCGGGACCGATGCGGGGCAGCGTATCGAGCGCGCCGGCGTCTGCCGTGTTCAGATTCACGCGGCCGTCGCCCGCGGCCGGGGCGGCGGCCGGCCCTCCCACCGGCTCCTGACCGATCAGCGGGACGACCAGCTGCTCCCCGTCGCTGAGGATCCGGGCGAGATTCACCGCCTGCTCATCCGCTCCCGGCGCGAAGCCGCCCGCCGCGGCGACGGCGTCGACGACCCGATCACCCTCGTGCAGCAGGTACAGCCCGGGGCCGGTCACCGCACCCGACACATGGACGTACAGGCCGGTCCGTGTCGCGTCGCGGCCTCCACCGTCGGCATCGTCCACAGTGGAATCGGATGAGTGCGAAGTCGTCACCGTCTCCATCGGAGCGGCTGTCCCGCGGAGGATGCCGATGCCCACGGTGACGGTGAGCGCCAGGATCGCAACCACGATCGCAGCGCCCAGGCCGATCCGAGCGCGGGGGCTCGCCTCCGCGACAGATCCGTCGCTTGCTCCTCCGGCACGCGCAGTCACACGCCGACGCTAAGCGTCACCGCGCGCGGCGCGAGCGCTGCCGTGGGAAGGCGTGGACGCGCTCGTGGCCCGGTGGCCTGGGGAGGAGGCCCCATGGGGGCGATCAGTGCGTGCTGAAGCTGACGACCTTCGGAGGCCGTACGACCACGCGCGTGACGGCCCGGTCGCCGAGAGCCCGTTGCACACGCACGTCGGCGCGGGCCAGAGCCTCGAGCTCGGCCGAGTCGATCCGCGCGGACACCTCGAGGGTCGCCCGCACCTTCCCGTCGATCTGCACCACGGTCGTGACGGTGTCCTCGATCAGCAGCGTCGGGTCGGGCTGACGCCATGGGACCAGACCCACGAATCCGTCGTAGCCGAGCACCTCCCACATCTCCTCGGCGGTGTGCGGCGCGAACAGATCCAGGATCATCGCCGTCGCCTCAGCGGCCTCGCGCACCGCCGGGTCGCTGCGTCCGGCGCCGGAGTCGATGCTCTTGCGCGTCGCGTTGACCAGCTCCATGAGCCGCGCCACCACGACGTTGAACTTGGTCTGCTCCACGAGTCCGGGGGCATCGGCCAGCAGCCGGTGCGTCACACGGCGCAGCGCCGGATCGCCCTCGGCCCAGACGACGTCCGGCGAGCTGTCCACGTCCTTCGCGACGCGCCACGCGCGGGCGAGGAACTTCTGGGCGCCGGTGGTGGACACATCCTCCCAGTTGATGTCGTCCTCGACGGGGCCGGCGAAGACCATGCCGGTGCGCACCGCGTCCGCGCCGGGGTCCAGCATGCTGGCGGAGAACTCCACCAGGTTGCCCTTGCTCTTGGACATCTTGGATCCGCCGAGCAGGACCATGCCCTGGTTGATCAGGCTCGAGAAGGGCTCGGTGAAATCGATCAGTCCCGCGTCGAAGAGGACCTTCGTGATGAACCGTGCGTACAGGAGGTGGAGGATCGCATGCTCGACCCCGCCGATGTAGGAGTCCACCGGCGCCCACTTGCCGGCTTCTCGACCGGAGAACGCCTGGGTGGGGTCGCCCGGAGCGAGGAAGCGGAGGAAGTACCACGAACTGTCCACGAACGTGTCCATCGTGTCGGGGTCGCGAAGCGCCGGCTCACCCGTCTCGGGGTCGACCGTCTGCATCCACTCGGTCGCCCCGCCGAGGGGCGAGGTGCCCTTGGGCGCGAGGTCCAGCCCCTGCGCATCAGGCAGCGTCAACGGCAGCTGGTCCTCCGGCACCAGGACGGTCCGGCCGTCCTCGGTGTGGATCACGGGGATCGGCGTTCCCCAGAAGCGCTGGCGGGAGATCAGCCAGTCGCGCAGCCGATACGACTTCGTCGCCCGGCCCGCACCCAGCGCCTCGAGCTGCTCGACCATGCGCGTGATCGCATTGCGCTTGGACAGCCCGTCCAGAGCGCCGGAGTTGATCATCCGGCCCTCGCCGGTGAGGGCGATGCCGGTGGCGGCCGGGTCGAGCTCGTTCACCGAGGAATCGTCGGTGCCGGGGTCGATCGGCACGCCGTGCTCGTCGAGTTCGATGATGGGGATGGCGCCGGTGACCGGCGCAGTGGTGTCGACGACGATCTTGACGGGAAGATCGAAGGCGCGGGCGAAATCGAGGTCGCGCTGGTCGTGGGCGGGAACGGCCATGACCGCGCCGTGCCCGTAGTCGGCCAGCACGTAGTCGGCCGCCCAGATCGGCAGTCGCTCCCCGTTGATGGGATTGATCGCGTAGCGCTCCAGGAACACGCCGGTCTTGGGCCGGTCCGTGGTCTGCCGCTCGATGTCGGTCTCGCGCTGGACCCTCTCCAGGTAGTCCTGGAATCGCATGCGCACGTCGGGTGTCGAGCCCGCCGCCAGTTCGGCAGCCAGGTCGCTGTCGGGGGCGACCACGAAGAAGGTCGCGCCATGGAGGGTGTCGGGGCGCGTGGAGAACACCGTCACGGTGCCCTCGCGTCCCTCGATCTCGAAGTCGATGTCGGCGCCGACGGAGCGGCCGATCCAGTTGCGCTGCATGCGGATGACCTTCGACGGCCAGAAGCCCTCGAGCTGGTTCAGGTCATCGAGCAGCCGGTCGGCGTAGTCGGTGATCTTGAAGTACCACTGCGTGAGCTTCTTCTTGACGACCTCGGCTCCGCACCGCTCGCAGTGCCCGTCGACGACCTGCTCGTTGGCGAGGACGGTCAGATCGTTCGGGCACCAGTTGACCGGGCTCTCCTTGCGGTAGGCGAGGCCGCGTTCGTACAGCAGCTGGAACAGCCACTGGTTCCAGCGGTAGTACTCGGGATCGCTCGTGTGCAGGATGCGCGACCAGTCGTACGAGGACCCGTACTCGCGGAAGCTGCGCTTGTGCTGGTCGATGTTCGCGTAGGTCCACTCGCGGGGATCCGCCCCGCGCTGGATCGCGGCGTTCTCCGCCGGCAGACCGAACGAGTCCCACCCGATCGGGTTGAGGACGTTGTATCCGCGGTGCCGCCAGAAGCGGGCGACGACATCGACGTACGCGTAGTTCTCCGCGTGACCCATGTGGAGGTCCCCGGAGGGATACGGGAACATGCCGAGCACGTACTTGCGCGGTCGCTTGTCCTCATCGCCCCCCGCGCGGAAGGGATCCGACTCCGCCCAGCGTGCCTGCCACTTCTGCTGGATCGCATACGCGTCGTAGCCGCCGTCGCCGGGCGCTGCGGTTTCGGGCGGAGATGTCTGACTCACGAGGGGGTACCAATCCTGGGGTTCGGGCGCGCAGAACGCGCCCTCCAGGTTACCCGACCGGCGTCGGCGTCAGCCGGGCGTGCGCTCGCGGTCACCGCCAGTCCGGCGGGAGTGTCGCGCCGATCGCCGCGAGCGGCCCCTGCGCCTTGATCGCCACCTCCGCGACTTCGGCCGCGGCATCCGATCTCCAGGTGATGCCGCCGCCGGCGCCGACGTAGGTTCCGCCCGGATGCGTGACGATCGAGCGGATCACCATCGCGAGGTCCAGATCGCCGTTGCTGCCCACCCAGCCGAAGCATCCGGCGAAGATCCCCCGTGGTCCGCGCTCCAGATCGTGCAGGATCGTCATCGCGGAGAGCTTGGGCGCACCGGTCATGCTCCCGGCGGGGAAGGTCACATCCAGCAGATCGCCCACCGTCGTGCCCGGACGGAGCAGACCCGACACGGTGCTGACCAGCTGGTGCACGGCGGGATAGGACTCGATCTCGAGCAGGCGGTCGACCCCGACCGAGCCCGGCTCGCAGACGCGGGAGAGGTCGTTGCGCATCAGGTCGACGATCATGACGTTCTCGGCGCGCTCCTTCTCGCTCCCCAGCAGTTGCGCGGCCTGCTCGGCATCGGCAGCCGGATCCTCGCCGCGCGGGCGGGTCCCCTTGATGGGTTTCGTGCGCACCGTCCCGCCCGTGACGGTGAGGAACTGCTCGGGGCTGGCACTGATGAGCGCGAGATCGCCCGTGCGGAGAAGGCCGCCGTGATGTGCGGGAGTGGTCGCGCGAAGTCGCTCGTGCGCGCGGAGCGGATCGATGGATGCTCCGGTCCCGAAGCGCGTCGTCAGGCACAGCTGGTACGCGTCGCCGTCGCGGATCGCCTCGCGACAGCGTTCGATGAGCGCGGCGTATTCCTCGGCCGAGTGTCGTGCGGTGACCTCGAGGTGGACCGGCGGCGGATCGATCGGATCCGGGTCGCGGAAGGGCGCCGACTCGGCCCCGGTGACGATCGAGGCGGTGAACGCCCGATGGCGGGTGGCAGGTGCGATGATCCAGACCCGGCGCGCGGCGTGATCGAACGCGGCGAACTCCTCGACGCGCAGCCACCGCTCGAGCGCGGGCTCGTCCTCGGTCTCAGCGGTCGGCGCCCCCGCCCGCGCAGCGCCGACCTCGTATCCGCTCCAGCCCACCCAGCCGCCGCGGAACGGGCCAGCCTCCCACCCTCGATCGTCGTCGGCGGCGGCTGCGCCCGTGCGGACACCGCGGACGCCGGCGGAAACCTCGACGGTGCCGACCCCGACCCAGCTCCAGCCGGCCGCCGCGTCGGGACCGGCATCCAACCAGAACACGTCCGCATGATCGGCCGCGAGCGCGGCGAAGACGGATGCCGGATCGAGCCAGCGCTCCACCGGCTCGGCGATAAGGGGCATGGTCACAGGCTAGGGCGGCGAGGCGGATCTAGGCTCGTGCTGTGAACGAGTTGCTCACGTGGATCCTCGACGCCGTGCAGGGCGTCGACCCCGTGCTGCGCACGATCCTGGCCGGCGTCGCGATCCTGCTCGAGACGAGCGTCCTGGTGGGTCTGGTGGTCCCAGGGGACACCGTCGTGATCATCGCCGGCACGGCCGTCGACTCCGTCTGGGAGGGCGTCATCCTGGGCACTGCGGTCGTCGTCGGCGCTCTGGTGGGCGAGAGCATCGGATTCTGGCTCGGCCGCTACCTGGGGCCGAAGATCCGCCACTCCCGTCTCGGACGCCGCATCGGCGAGGAGAATTGGATGCGCTCGGAGCGGTATCTGCGCCGGCGGGGCGGGCCGGCGATCTTCGTATCGAGATTCCTGCCCGTCCTGCATTCGCTCGTGCCGCTGACCGTCGGCATGAGCGGCTACTCCTATCGCCGATTCCTGGCATGGACCCTGCCGGCGTGCGTCGTCTGGGCTGGGCTCTACGTGAGCGTCGCCGCCGCGGCCGCGGGAACCTACCGCGAGCTGGCGGACAGCCTGCACTTCGCGGGGTACATCTTCGTGGCGATCATCGTGGTCTTCCTCGTCCTGGTCTTCGTCACGAAGAAGATCATCGAGCGTGTCGAGCGCAAGCATCTGGACGACGATGACCACCTGCCCGCGGATCCTGCCGGGGCAGACGTGAAAGACTGAGAGGATGCCCGAGAATGCCGGCGACCCCGATCGCCCGAAAGTGCTCTGGTTCGCCCGGCTCGAGTACCGTTTCCACTCTTGGCGCGAACGTCGTGCTCGCGCGCGCGGGCTCCGGCCCGCAGTCACGCCGTTCCCGGGCTACGGCGGTGTCGACTGGGTGCGCGTCCTCGGTCGGGTGCTCATCGTGCCGCCGGTTCGGACGACCTCATCCGGCGAGTTCGAGAAGGTCCGCGGCTGGCGCAGCTTCCTTGCGGTGCCCGTCGGCTACGCCCAGGTCCGCATTCAGATCGCCGGGGTCGTCCACGAGGTCGTCGCCGATCGTGGCGGGGTGATCGACACCGTCGTCCCCGCCGCGCTGGAGCCCGGATGGCAGACGCTGACGATGACCGTCGAGAACGGCGAGCCCGCGGAGACGCGTGTGTTCATCGTCGGCCCCGACGTCCGCACGGGTGTCGTCTCGGACGTCGATGACACCGTCATGGTCACCGCCCTGCCGCGACCGCTGCTCGCCGCGTGGAACTCGTTCGTCGTGAACGAGCATGCCCGCCAGCCCGTCCCGGGGATGGCCGTGCTCATGGAACGCCTCGTCCGTGACCGACCCGGCACCCCCGTGATCTACCTCTCCACCGGAGCGTGGAACGTCGCCCCGACGCTCATCCGCTTCCTGCGCCGCCATCTCTTCCCGCCCGGGTCCGTGCTGCTGACCGATTGGGGGCCGACGCACGACCGCTGGTTCCGCAGCGGCATGAACCACAAGCTCACGAACCTCCGCCGCCTCGCAGTGGAATTCCCCGGCGTGAAGTGGCTCCTCATCGGCGACGACGGTCAGCACGACGACGAGATCTACACCACGTTCACCGGCGAGTACCCCGGGAACGTCTCGGCCGTCGCCATCCGCCGCCTGTCCCCCGCTGAGGCGGTGCTGGCCGGCGGCCGCACCGCCGTCGACGACCACTCCGCGGCCACGGTGCCCTGGGTCACCGGCCCCGACGGCGCCGGTCTGGTCGACCGGCTCGAAGAAGTCGGCGTGATCGAGACCTGATCGGTCGGCTGCGGCATCCGCTCGCGTGCGACTGTCGGCGCTCGGCCGTAGGCTTGCGCGCATGTGCGGGCGTTTCGTCGTGGCGAGTGTGGGTTCTGAGCTGGTGGGCGTGCTGCGCGTCGATCTGGAGGGCGATGATCTTCCCGAGCCCTCGTACAACGTCGCCCCGACCGCCCCGGTGGCGATCGTGCTCGATTCGGCCAAGACCGAGCCGCCGACCCGTCGCCTCGAGACCGCCCGGTGGGGGCTGGTGCCGTCCTGGGCGAAGGACGTGTCGATCGGTGCTCGGGCGTTCAACGCGCGCTCCGAGGAACTCGAGGACAAGCCGATGTTCCGGAAGGCGCTCGAGAAGCGGCGCGCGATCGTGCCCGCCACCGGCTACTACGAGTGGAAGAACGTCGACGGGACGAAGATCCCGCACTACATCCACCCCGCCGACGGGTCGCCGCTGTTCATGGCGGGCTTGTACGAGTGGTGGAAGGACCCGCAGATCGAGGACGAGGCGGATCCGGCACGGTGGGTGCTGAGCTTCACGATCCTCACGCGCGATTCGATCGGCCACCTCGGGTCGATCCACGACCGGATGCCCCTGTTCGTCGACCCTGATCACGCTGACGCCTGGCTGGATCCGACGACCGACAATGTCCGCGACGTGCTCGACGCGGCGATCGACGCCGCCCCCGCGGTGGCGCGGACCCTCGACGACCACGTCGTGGCCAAGGCGGTCGGCAACGTGCGCAACAACTCCCCCGAGCTCATCGATCCCGTCGACTGACCGAACCTTCCCTAACAGGAGTCCTCATGCCGAACATCCGTGTCGAACTGCTCGCAGGGCGGAGCCTTGATCAGCGACGCGCTTTCGCCCAGGAGGTCACCCGGGCCGCAGTCGATGTCCTGGGCGCGAGGGCGCAGGACGTGCGGATCCTCTTCGAGGAGATCTCGCCCGATGCGGTCGCCAACGGCGGCGTGCTTGCCAGCGAAGACGCCGACCGCGCCGGCGTGCTGGGCGCGCTCCGCCCGGCCGCGGACGCGACGGGCGGCTGAGCCGCAGCGATCCGACCTCAGTCGACCGGACCGCAGTCCGCGCAGGGCAGCATGGCGCGACCGGATGCCGCGAGCCCGATGCGCGCCGTCGCCACGCGCACTGCTGCCTCATCGATACGGGACTCGGCCAGGGCGCCCGCCTCGACAGCTGCGACGAGGCCGTCGACGATGCGCGCCGCGGACTCCGGTGTCGAGTACGCCACGGCCAGCACCATGTCGTTGCCTGCGGCGATCGCCGCGACGGCGTTCGCCACCGGGTCGGCATATGCCGGGATGCCAGAACCCTGGAGCATTCCCAGGTCGTCGGTGATCGCGATCCCGTCGAAGCCGAGATCCTCGCGGGCGATGCGGTGCCACTCGGCGGACAGTGTCGCCGGCTGCGCGTCGATGGAGGTGTAGGCGAGATGCCCGAACATCAGGATCGGCGCGGCCTGATCGATACCCGCGGCGAACGGTGCAGCATCAGCGGCGTCCCACTCGGATCGGGTTTTGGGGGTGGTCGGGATCCCGCCGTGGGAATCCCCCGGTGCCGCGCCGTGCCCCGGGAAGTGCTTGAGCGTGCTCATCACTGCTGTCCCCTCGCCGGCGACGGCCGCCGCGACCCGCTCGGAGGAGGCTGCGGGGGTGGTGCCCAGCTCCCGGCGGTAGATGAACATCGCCGGGTCGGGAGTCACGTCAGCGACCACGCCGAAGTTGACACCGATTCCGGCCCGCTCGAGCAGCGCAGCGCGGCCGGCGAACGCGTCCCGGGTGGCGTCGGCCGGAGCATCCTTCAAGGTCAGCGCACTCGGGAATGCGTCCCACGCGAGCCTGGCGACGTCGCCGCCTTCCTGGTCCACGGCGATCAAGGGTGGGAGGGAGCCGCTGTCCGTGAGGGCATCGGTGAGCGCGCGGAGCTCCGCCTCGGTCGGCGGGATGTTCGCGCCCATCAGGATGAACCCGCCGATCCCGTCCTGCGCCATGTAGGCGGTCAGGGTCGCACGGTCGGTGGTGGGGATGTGCCCCATCACCAGGCTCGCCGCCTTCTCGCGCAGTGACATTGCTGCGACGAGGTCGCCGGCCTCCGCGTCGGCATCCGCTCCGGCGAGGACGGTCACGGTCCCGGTCTCCGGTTCGGCCGCAGGATCGGCGGGACTCGCCGAGGCCGACGCGGGCGCGATCGCACCGGCGAGGAGGGCCGCGGCGACACCGCAGGCGAGGACGGAACGGGATGGACGAGGCATGTGCTCAGTGGCGCGCGACGACGGCCGCAGCATCCGTCCCCCTGGGCAGCACCCCGTAGCTGGCCGCGCGATCCTCGCCCAGGCGTGCCCCGATGAACGCCTCGGCGTGGAGGCTCGGCGCATGGCGGAGCATGAGCGAACCCTGCAAGGCGAGCGCGAGGCTCTCGGACAAGCGCCTCGCCTGCGCCTGAGCGTGATCCGGGCCCGCAGCCGCGACGTCGTCGAGCAGCCGCAGTGTGCGGGCCACGTGGGCATCCAGCGCGCGGGAAACGCCGGCCGTGGTCTCCAGCTCGGCGGCGAAGGCCGCGCCGGACTCGGTGTCGCGGCTCAGCGCCCGCAGGACGTCGAGGGCGATCACGTTCCCCGAGCCTTCCCAGATCGACAGCACCGGCTGCTCGCGGTAGCGCCGTGCGAGCGGGAAGGACTCGGTGTAGCCGTTGCCACCGAGGCACTCCATCGCCTCGTAGGCGTGCTGGGGTCCGCGTTTGGTGACCCAGTACTTCGCCACCGGTGTCGCGAGCCGGCGCAGCGCCAGATCGTGGTCGTGCGCATCGGCCTCGTACATCTGGGCCAGGCGCAGCCCGGTGAGCGTCGCCGCTTCGGTCTCGAGGGCGAGGTCCGCCAGGACCGAGGTCATCGCGGGAAGGTCGACCAGCTTGGACCCGAACGCGGATCGCCCGCGGGCGTGCCAGACGGCCTCGGCGACGGATTGCCGCATCCCGGCGGCCGCGCCCAGGACGCAGTCCAGTCGGGTCCGCTGGACCATCTCGATGATCGTGCGGACACCGCGTCCGGGCTCTCCGACGACGAGCCCGACGGTGCCGTCGAACTCCACCTCGGCCGATGCGTTCGACCGATTGCCGAGCTTGTCCTTCAGCCGCTGGATCCGGAAGACGTTGCGCATGCCCCGCGGCAGCAGCCGTGGAACGAACAGG
This sequence comes from Microbacterium pygmaeum, assembly GCF_900100885.1. Taxonomy (NCBI): domain Bacteria; kingdom Bacillati; phylum Actinomycetota; class Actinomycetes; order Micrococcales; family Microbacteriaceae; genus Microbacterium; species Microbacterium pygmaeum. Next base: position 2,529,428 of record NZ_LT629692.1, on the reverse strand, counting down.
CAGCTCAGACCCTCGTCCTCGTTCCCGCGTCGGGTCTGCGCCAGCACGAGGAAGCCGTCCGACATCGGTGCGGAGCAGAACCACTTGTGCCCGGTGATCTGGTAGGAGTGTCCGCCCATGGAGGTGGCGACCGTCGTGCTGGCGCGCACGTCCGATCCGCCCTGCTTCTCGGTCATGGCCATGCCGATCAGCGCGCTGGATTTCTCCTCGTTCGGAACCAGCCGTGGCTCGTAGCTGCGCGAGTACATCCGTGGCAGCCAGTCGTCGGCCACCCAGGGAGAATCCCGGATCGACGCCACCGCCGCGTGTGTCATCGACACCGGGCAGGAGTGTCCGGGCTCCACCTGGGCGAAGAGCATGAACATCGCCGCGCGCGCCACGGCAGCGCCCGGTCTCGGGTCCGCCCACGCCGAGGTGTGCGCGCCGCGCGCGACCGCGTCGGAGAGGATCCGATGGTAGGACGGGTCGTATTCGACCTCATCCAGCCGGAAGCCCCATCGATCGTGAGCGGATGCGACCGGACCGTGCACGTTGGCGAGCGTGGCGTCGCGTTGGAACGATGAGGACCCGACGAGGACCCCCGCCTCGTGGAGGTCGTCGTTCGCCCAGCCGCCGCCGAACGCCTCGACGGCTTCCCGGAGCGGCAGGTTGAGCTCGAACTCGTCCAGACCGGTGCGCACCGGAGGCTGGTTCTCGACGTAGTGCGTCGCCGAGCCGATCACGCGCTGACCGCGAGCCACCGAGGTCATGCGCGTTCCTCATCCTGGGGGAAGGCCAGCACCATCTGCTGTTCGAGCGTGAGCGGCGCCCGCGTGACGAGGTCGTGCATGAAGCCCAGCTTGGTGCGCACGGCCGGCACCATCTCGAACGGGTACAGATCGCCGAAACCCATGGATCGGTTGATGCGGTTGAAGGACTGCGACATCCACTCCCAATCCGAGAGCAGCTGCTGGACGGGTTCGTCCTGGTAGGACTCGAGCGGGACGACGTCCGTGTCCCGCATGCTGGTCACGGTCGCGTCCAGCTTCATGCCGACCGCCGCCGCCGTCTGCAGCGTCCCGGTGATGTGCAGGTAGTGGGCGAAGGTCTCGGCGAAGTCCTCCCACGGGTGCATCGTCGCATACTCGGAGATGAAGGATTCGCGCCAGTCGTCGGGGGCGCCGTACCGGTAGTGACGCGCGATGGCGTCCTTATAGCTCGAGCGCTCGTCGCCGAACAGCTCGCGCGAGCGCGCCCACGCGGCGTCGTCGGTGAGTAGCACGTTCTGGTAGTAGTGGCCCACCTCGTGACGCAGGTGACGGAGGATCGTGCGGTACACCTCCCCGAGGCGCACGCGCAGCGCTTCGCGGCGGTCATCCAGGCTCTCGGCGAGGTCGATCGTGATGATGCCGTTCGCGTGCCCGATCATCACCGGGTGCCCGAGCGACAGGCTCGAGAGCAGATCGAAGCCGAGTCCGCCTTCCTGCACGTCCCAGCCGACGATCGGCAGCCCCAGCGCGCCGAGCTGGAGGATGAGGCGGCGCTTGGATTCCTCGACGCTGGCCAGCTTCGACAGCGCCACGGTGTCATCCGACGGTGGCCTCGTGCGTGTCAGCCGGCAGGAGAAGCAGCGTCCGGCCGGCGCGTCCTCCCGCACCAGCCAGTTGCACTCCCAATCGCGGTTCGAGCACGTGTACCAGACGTGCTCGCCGATCTGCGCGCGGTTGTTGCGGATGCCGTAGAACTGGCGGCTCAGCATGTGGAACCCGAGCTCGGCGTCGCAGTTGGGGCACGTCAGGCGCTTCAGGTACAGGAAGTGGCGACAGTGTGGACAGCGGGGCTGGGTGCTCACGACTTCACCGTAACGCCAGATGCGCCGTTGCAGCGGTCTCCGGGGTTCTCGACGATCCCGCCGCGCGTCGGTTGTCGTCGCCGAGCCGGGGTGTCGCGGCCGAGCCGGGGTGTGTCGAGTGCACGACACACCCCGGCTCGGCCGGAACGTCGCGGCTCGCCGGCACCACGAAACCTCTCCCGACCCGATGGGGCCAGGCAGATACGAAGAGCGACCCTGGAAACGCCGGAAGCCGCGATCTCTCGCGGCTTGTTCGGTGGACCTGAGGGTGCCTGAGTTCATGACATAGGTCCCAGGTGATACGACGCTGGTGTCTCGGGTCATGAGTCACAGTTCGGTGCATGTCGAAGCACCGGGTTGTGGTCCTGAAGATCGTCGCTGGGCAGCTCACCGTGACCGAAGCGGCCGAGCAGTACGGGCTGTCGCGGAGACAGCTGCACCGGTTGCTCGCACGCTACCGCGAGCACGGTCTCGACGCCGTCGATCCTCAGTCCCGGCGGCCGAGAAGCAATCCGAGATCCACGCCGCGCGAAGTCGTCGACCGAATCGTCGCACTCCGCACGGATCTCACCGCTCGAGGATTGGATGCCGGACCGGTCACGATCCGATGGCACCTCGAGCGTGAAGGCCTGCACGTCCCGTCGCCGGCGACGATCCACCGCATCCTGACCCGCGCCGGACTCATAACCCCGGAACCCCGCAAACGCCCCCGCTCCTCGTACATCCGCTTCGAAGCAGCCCAACCCAACGAGACCTGGCAGTCGGACTTCACTCACTGGCGCCTCACCGACGGCACCGACGTCGAGATCCTGAACTGGCTCGATGATCACTCCCGCAAGCTACTCTCCTGCACCGTCCACACCCCCGTCACCGGGGACGACGTCGTCACCACATTCCTCACCACCACTGAGGAATACGGGGTTCCCGCCTCGACCCTGACCGACAACGGCCGGGTTTACACCGCCCGACACGGCGGCGGCCGTAACGCCTTCGAACACCTCCTGCCCGTGCTCGGAGTGAAACAGAAGAACGGCAAACCGAACCACCCGCAAACTCAAGGCAAGATCGAACGCTTCCATCAAACCCAGAAACGCTGGCTCGCCCAGCAACCCACCGCCACCACGGTCCTCGAGCTGCAAACCCAACTCGACCGGCTCCGCATCGAATACAACGAGCACCGCCCACACCGTGCTCTGGACCGCAAGACCCCCTCAGAGGCCTACCTGGCGACGCCCAAAGCACTCCCCGGAGCAGGACGACTCCCAGACCGCTACCGGCTCCGCTACGACCGCATCGACACCGACGGTCACGTCAGCATCCGCCGAGCCGGCCGCATGCACCACCTCGGAATCGGCCGCGACCACACCGGAAAACGCATCCTCGCGATCACCGACGAAACCACCGTCACCGTCGTCCACCTCGACACCGGCGAAGTCCTCAGCGAACACACCATCGACCCCGCCCGCGGCTACTGGCGAAACATCCTCAAACCAGCCGGCCGATGGCCCCAGAAACGACAGATGTCTCGCGACATATGAGACATATGTCGCGAGACATCACACGGTGGACCTGAGGGGACTCGAACCCCTGACCCCCTGCATGCCATGCAGGTGCGCTACCAGCTGCGCCACAGGCCCGGATGGTCTCGCGGATGTCCAAAACCCCCGGAATCTTGCCCTTCGGCTTCACTCCGGTGGTGGTAGCTGCCAGCATACGCGACTGGGCTTCGATGGATCTGGAGGCCCTTGGAGAGATCTCGAGGTATCTGAACTGTCGAGTACGTGTCTACATCTCAAGTCCAGGCAACCGGGGCACAGTCGGTATGTCTACGAGCCAGCGCCGAGATCCAGTCGTTGGTGTACGCGACCTCCTCCTCAGATAGGTCCCCGCGCGCAGCGCGCCTCGCGGGCGGAAGTGTTCGGTGCTGGAGAGAAGGCGCGCACCTTCCCCGTTGAGAAGGGAGATCGAAATGAGCAGCACCACCCCCGCGTGGTCCGATTCAATGGCACCACCGGTCGAACAGCGCTGGATGGGCATCGTCTTCATGCAGGGCGAGGAAGCCAACGCCGTGCTCGACATGACCGACAAGGACGGACCCGGAACCGCAATCCAGCACCTGTCGCAGTGGGACTTCGGCGACGAGACAAGGGATGCCGCGCTGGTCAATGGCTACGTCTACGAAAAGGTCCCCTGGAGCCCGACGGACCGTGTCGTCCACGACAAGTCTTCCGAGTACGCACTCATCTACAACCATCAGTTCGGATACGTGTCGCTTCTCCGCCGCTTCGATCCAGTCTTCGAGGACGTACTAGAGTCCGTGGCACCAACGCCGCGGTTCGGATTCGAAAAGCAACGACCCGCGCGTCGCGCGAACGGGCTGCGACTATGAGCCTCATCAAGGATTCCCTCGGCCGCGGGGATCCGCTTGTGCGACGCAGGCCGACAGTCGTATCTTCGCACGCCGTTCATTTCGGCTCGGTACGGTGGGCGCATGGACGAAGATCGTCGAAACCTGATGTTGCGCATCGAGATCATCAGCGCTTACCTCAAAGCCCTCGAAGACCCCGAAAAGCTCATGCGGGTATGCGCCGATTGAGCGGGCGATGACGCCGACGCAACGTCAGCTGTTGCCGCAGCATTCGAGGTCCGCGACGTTGCGGCCGATGCGATCCTCGCTTTGCAAGTCAAGCGCTTCACGCCGAAGGCGATCGAGCAGATGAAGTGTGAGTTGGCCGACGCCGACCGCCTTCTCCGTGACCTCGATCGATCGTAGGCGGATCGTCATACGCGACAGCGGGAGGCTCTGGCTCCGTCGCGCATCTTCCAGCACCGAATCGTGTCGTAGCGGTGATCCCGCCAAATCTCGCTGAGGTGTGGATCGCACAGATGATTGGCCGGTTTTCGTTGGTGTTATGTGGCCGCGTGGTTTCCTGATCCGGGGATGGATTTCGACTTCATGGTCTCGCGGTTCTGGGCGTCGTCGAGGTGTGAGCGGCTTTCGGTGATGGTGTGAAGAAAACGGGTGGTGTCGGCTGTGGGGTCGCTGTTCCAGATAGCGGTCAGCGGTCGTTTCAGGTCGAGTCCGTCGACGTGGATGCGTACGAGTCGGCCTGCTTGGATGTCGTCGTTCACGGTGAGGGCGCTGAGAACGGCGGGGGCGTATCCCGCGGCCGCGGTGGTGCGGATGCCGAGGGCTGACGGTATGACGGCCGCGGGTGGAGCGATGGAGTGGAATTCTGCGGCTGCAAGTGCGCGCTCGAGTGTCCTTCGTGTGCCGCTTCCTTCTTCTCGGGCGAGAAGTGGGGTCGCGGCGAGTTGTTCCGGTGTCACCGTGTGCTTCTTGGTCCAGGGGTGGGTGGGGGCGGTTACGACCAGGAGCTGGTCGTGAGCGACGGGCGCGGAGTTCAGCCCGGTCGGGATGTCGGGGGTCTCGATGAATCCGAGGTCGACGTCGCCGCGTCGGACGAGATCGATGACGGCGCTGCTGTTGGCGGCGGTGAGCTGAACGATCGGCCTTTCGGAGCTGGCGTGCCAGCGGGTGAGCCAGCGGGGGACGAGGTGTTCGGCGATGGTGAGGCTGGCGGCGACTCGGAATTCGCGCTTCCGTTCGTGCTGGAGGGCGTTCACGGCGGCTGTGAACATGTCAGAGGCTGAGAGCAAGGCGGCCGCCCACTCGATGATCAGGTTGCCGACCGGAGTGGTGGTCGACCCGCGGGAGGACCGGACGATGAGGGTAAGTCCCATGGACTTCTCGAGGCTCCGGATTCGCTGCGACACTGCCTGCTGCGTCATCTGGAGTCGAGCTCCGGCCGCCGTGAGGCTTCCAACGTCTGCGACGACTGTGAGTACTCGAAGTGACTCCAGGTCCGGAAAATCGTTGGCACCTATCACGCCACAAGGTTAGCTTGTGACGCCCCAATTGGGTTCACCTTCCCGAAGCAATCCGGAGAGGTAATCCTGGATATATGACTTCTCGTCTCGACGTGCATGCCGATCCCGCTCGGGGGCGGTACTTGTTCCGAGATGTCGGAGACCGAGGCCTTCTGGTGTCCAACATCACCCCGAACTGGTTCGCGTCGGTGATGGGCACGGGGATCGTCGCGAACGCGGCGGCCACCCTGCCGTTGCAGTTCCCGGGGCTGCGGCCGGCGGCGACTCTGGTGTGGGCGGCCGCAACCCTGCTGCTGGTGGTGCTGTCGGTCGCGACGGTGGTGCATTGGGTCAGGTTCCGGCAGACCGCCCGCGGCCATCACAGCCATGCGGTGATGGCGCACTTCTATGGCGCCCCGCCGATGGCGCTGCTCACGGTCGGCGCGGGCACCCTGCTGCTGGGCAAGGACGTGATCGGTGAGCCTGCAGCGGTGACTGTGGACGCGGCGCTGTGGACGGTGGGCACGGTGCTCGGACTGTTGTCGGCGGTCGCGATCCCGTATCTGACGTTCACCCGGCATGAGGTGTCGGAGGACAGCGCATTCGGGGGTTGGCTGATGCCCGTGGTGCCTCCGATGGTGTCGGCCGCGACCGGTGCGCTGCTGCTGCCGTTCATTCCCGAAGGGCAGGCTCGGCTGACGATGATGCTCGCCTGTTACGGGATGTTCGGATTGAGCCTGGTGGCTTCGCTGATCATCATCACTCTGATCTGGTCGAGGTTGGCCCGGCACAAGATCGGCGCGGTCGCCATGGTGCCGACGCTGTGGATTGTTCTGGGACCGCTGGGGCAGTCCATCACGGCGGTGAACCTTCTCGGTGGCAACGCCCATCTCGTCGTGGACCCCTCGTGGGCGCACGCCTTGGAACTGTTCGGCGTCATCTACGGGGTTCCCGTTCTCGGGTTCGCTCTGCTCTGGGGTGCGCTGGCTGTCGCGATCACCGTGCGGACCGCCCGGCAGGGACTGCCGTTCGCGTTGACCTGGTGGTCGTTCACCTTCCCGGTCGGCACCTGCGTCACCGGCGTGACGGGGCTCGCCCTCCACACCGGTGCCATCGCGCTCGATGCCCTCGCGGTCGTGCTTTATGTCGGTTTGGTTGCGGCGTGGGGGATCGTCGCGGTGCGTACGTTTCACGGGGCGATCATCCGGGGCACCCTCCTGGCCCCACCGCAACCGGCTTAGGCTCTCAACGAGCACGGAAGGGTGGCCGCGTCATGGTGACGGAACTGATCCTCCTCGGCACCGCCGGGGGCCCTGCGCCGGTTTCCGGGAGGGCCGGGATCGCGTCGGCCATCCGCGTCGACGGGCGGGTCTTCCTGGTCGATGCGGGCCGCGGCACCCCGTCCCGGTTCGTTGACGAGGGCTTTGACTTTGCCGCCCTCGAAGCGGTCTTCATTACCCACCTGCATGCCGACCACACCGCAGACCTCCCCGGTGTGCTGCTGTACCCATGGGGCCTGCGGAAAGGTGACGACGGACCGTTGCCTCCCCTTGGGGTGTTCGGTCCGGCGGCTCCCGCCACGGTTCCGGCCGCGCACGAGGCGGAAGCGACCGGCGGATTCGAGCGCGTCGCGCTGGTGAGTCCGGATCGGCCGGTGCCCGGCATCGTCGAACTCGTCGGTCACATACTCGATGGCTGGGCTTATCACTTGAATGTGATGCCTCTGGACTCCGTCATGCCCGATCCGGCGCAGCTCGTGCGCACCACTGCTGCTCCGCCTGCGCCGCTGCCGGTCGTGGTGTATGACGTCGACGGTGTGCGGGTCACGGCGGTCGAGGTACTGCACGGGCACGCGCATCCGGCGCTCGCCTACCGGTTCGACACTCCCGACGGCTCGATCGTGTTCTCCGGCGACACCCGGGTTAGCGATGCCCTCGTCGCGCTGGCGGAGGGCGCAGACGTGCTCGTGCACGAAGTCGTCGATCTTGACTTCCTTGAGAAGCACGGCACCACCGGGCTGGCGCTTGAGCGGATGCACGCCCTGCACACCGACGTCACCGAGATCGGCGCCGTCGCACGCCGCGCCGGCGCCGGCACTCTCGTTCTCACCCACTACCTGCCGGCTGATCCCACTGCGGTGTCCATCACCTACTGGCGCGAGCGGGCAGCCGCCGGGTTCACCGGGAAGACGGTGGCTGGAGAGGACGGCTTCCGGATGTGCATACCCTCATGAGTAAGCTCGACCGTCTCGACGCCCCGCATGTCGAACCCTTGAACCGACTCGTGCGTTCCTGGCGCAACGAACGGGCGAACCGGTTCGTGCCCTGGTTCGATCCGGACGACGCAGGCACCTGCGCCCGGGTGCTCGTTCTTCTGGAGAAACCGGCACCCTCGACCGCGAGTCTCGGAGAAGCGGCGTTCAGCAGCGAGGACAACGGCAACCCGAGCTCACGAGCTCTGCGGGTCGCTCGCATCGAATCCGGTCTGCAGCGCAGCCAATACGTTCGATGTAACGCGATTCCCTGGATCGACCCCGAACAGCCCCGGCAGGCCGGTGACACGGCCATCGATTCGGCACGAGAAGCGCTGCACTCGTTGCTGACGGCGTTGCCCCGGCTGCGGGTCATCGTCCCGCTCGGCACGGTGGCCTTGAATGCGACAATGCGCTACTTCACCTTGACCGATGCTCCGCTGATCGTGCCCGTGATCGGCGCACCGCATCCCTCCCCAGCGAACGGCGCTCACCGGCACGAACAGCATCAACGCATGACGAATGCCTTCCGCCACGCCGCGCGGATCGCGTCGGAAGGTGAGGGATGCGGCCGCCGCCCGAGCACAGAAAACGGTCACTTATTGCTGTAAATCACACGCTGAGGCGCGGTCATCTGACACGGTGGGGGTTGTCTCATATCCCTTGCCTTTTGAGGCGTCTCAGCCGCCGCGGCGTCGGGGGTTACGGTGGCGCGCAACCTTGCAAGTGTCTGGTTCTCATAAGTACGCATCGCAACCGATACCTCCCCTTGAGGCTTCAAGATGCGTAGTGAGACGAGTGAGCGCGAGAGTTCAAGCGCCATGGGCATTATCCAGTGTGCCGGGTGTGTCAGATGGGGATCCACTTACGGGCATTGCCCGATAGTGGAGGGTCGCGGGCGGGTCTGCGCGGTTCCATCGCTACAGGAGTACCTCCGTGATCGGACCGCCGGCGACTCCGGGCTCGAGGGTGATCGCTGGCCGGTAGCGAGGGCCGTTGATCGTGTCGCCGTCCCATTCGTAGGCGATGGTGCGGAGCGTATTCAGGTACCGCCCGACGAGCACGGCCATGGGGAAGGGGCCGTGGAGGGCGAGATGTACTTCGGCCCGCCCGTGATCGGCGGACAGGCGCTTGATGTGCTGGGCGACGGCTCGGCTGAGGCGGCCCGCATCCTGCGGATCGATCCGACTGGAACTCGCGACGGAGACGATGTCTGCGTTGGCGAAGCCCTCTGCGGATTCGCGCACGAGGCGCTCGAACGCGCTGAGGTCTGGGTCTGCGGTGAGCGTCACGAAGACCGCGACTCTTTTCGCAGCGTTGCTCGGCCGGGTGACCTCGGTTGGGAGCGCCTCGACGTTGAGTTCGGTGACGCCCGGATCGTTGCTCGTTGGTGTGGAATCCCAGGCGTTGTTCTGCACGTCGAGGACCGCGACGTTGCCGATCTTGGTTTCGGGCAATGCTGCCCCAAGTGCGAGTCCGATCGAGAGGTGTGCGCCGCCGGAGATCTGCACGCGCTTCGCGCCTGCCGCGAACACGGCATCACCGGTGAGCGGGAGCGTCCGCCGTAGGAGTTCGAGGCCGTCGGGCGACGGGAGCCGGCCTTCGATGGCCTCCTTGATCCGCATGTGAAGGTCGTCGTCGTCGGCATCTACGGCGAACGGGGCGGGGCGGCTTTGAACGCGAATGGTGAGGCCCCGGTCCGCTGCGCGGATCTCAGGTCGGCGTTGTTCTATACGGTGCATGAGGAGGTCGCGAACGATCTCGAGCTCGCCTCCACGGTCGAGCACGTTGGCTTGCTTCTTGTCGGCGAGCGTTCGAGCCGGTGATAGTCGCAGGAGTCGGTCGGGGGCGTCGTAGTCGCATTTCGACTCGCTTCCCGGTCGTGCGATCCTGTTGGCGATGCACAGGCTGAACGCGGGGTCCTCGTCGAGCTGGAGCAGTCGGGGGAGTTCGCGTTCACGGACGATGTCGCTGTCGATGATGTCGGGCGTCACGACGAGCACGCCTGCCGAAAGCCCCTCGGTGAGCGCCTGCTCGAGGCGGTCGGTGGTCGTCCCTGGTCGCAGATCGACGCGGTCTCTCCACACGACGAGACCCGCAGCTCTGAGCAAGTTCTCCAATGACCCCGCTTGCTGTGTCCCGTCGGACTGGCGGTAGGAGATGAACACGGGCCCATCACCGCGAACTGCGCCATCGGGAAGCGGGTCGAGCTGACCGAATCGTGGCGGGGGGATGGTCACGTGCGCATCCCGCGTTACGACTCGGCCGAGTCGCTGACGTGCGATCAGGCCGAAGTACGCGGCAGTGTCGCCGGGCGTCAGTATGAGGAGCGCGACGGGGCCGTCAGCGGCTTTGGCGGCGGCGCGCATCGCGTTGCGGTCGATTGTGCTCGGGCCGGACGGTGCGGGATGGCTGTGCCACTCTCCGACGTAGCCGATTGGGTCGTCCTCTGCCCTATCCGAGAGGAACTCTGCGAGCCGCTCGTTCGCCCGAACGTCGTCGCGGACGTATCGGTCCTCTGTCGCGCGACCGCCATCAACCACAACGGCGTGAGTGATCACGACGTTGTCGATCTCGCGGTACCCGAGGAGGATGCCGCCGGTTTCGAGGGGTAGCCGTTTCGCTGTCTCGGATGCGATCGTCTCGTGGGCGTCCGCACGCACGTCGATGCTCGGAGCGGATCGAGTCATTGGGCAGTCCTCGCTGGGTCGACGAGGTTCCGTACTTCCCCTGAAAGGTGGACGGGACGTTCGATGAGGAGACCGATGACGTGACGGACGGTCGCGGATGCCGCCTCGACCGCCACGTGGGGTGGTGTTGGCGAGATCGGGCTGCCGCACCCGGCTTCGAACACCGCGGGCGGCTGCTCATCGACGTCGGCCCTCGAGCTCGGCAGCGGGTCGGCGCCCTCGGGTGGCGGGAGTAGGTCGACGCGGTAGGCGGCGCCGTCGTTCTGGATCGAGGCAGAGATGATCTGCTTCCGCGCGGACCCTGCCGAGACATGCAGGAGCGCGGTCGTCGCGAAGTCGGCGCTGGTATCCACGACGAGATCGTGACTCGCCAGAAGCTCCATAGCGAAGTCACCGGACGAGACAGCTTCGCCGAGCTCCTCGATGTCGTCTGCGGCGATCTCATGCCGGGCGACCAGATGTCGTTTGACCGCGGTGACCTTCGGCAACCCCACCATCTCCGGTCCGACAAGGTGGCGGATGAGGTTGCCGGGCATGACGATATCGTCGTCGACGAGCGTCAGGTGTCGGATGCCGGCACGCACGAGCAGGTCGGCCGTGAAGGAGCCAAGCGCGCCGACGCCAACGATCGCGACCCGAGCTCCGTGGAGCAGAGGCGCAACCACACCTGCGCGGGCCGTCTTCGCCGCTGTGGTGTCGGCCGCCGCACGGAGGCGCCGAACGGCAGTACCCCCGTCTTCCGTCGGCCATACCTCGAGGACGATCGCACCGTCATGGATGCCGCGACGGTAGATGAGCACCACGATGTCGACGAGATAGTTTCGGATCCGGCGGTCCAAGTCCACATCGGGGGCGATGCGGACCGCGACGTCCTGCCAGGATCTCGGTGGAACGTCTATGTCGCCGAGATCGGCGACATAGCCAAAGCGGTCCTTGCTGTGCTTTGACGCCTTCGGCGGACGCGTGCCGCTCCCGATCCGCATCGTGTTGTTGCTACTCGGTCGAAATCGCACGAAGCCGTTTGGGTAGCCAGCGAGGTCGTCGTAGAGATAGAGACGCTGGTCTTCGGACGGGTGGAAGTATCGCTCGAGATCCAGATCGGGCCGATCGTTGGGCCACCCGGCATCCGCCTGCTCAAACCATGCGGTCACGTGCTCCAGGAAGGCCGACGCTTCTGTCCACCACAGGTCGTCGTGGTCGTCTTCCGCGACCAAACAGAGCGCGCCGTCCAGTTCTCGATGCCAGGACCACACGACGCTGTCCGGGTCGATGGGAACGACGCGTGGCGGCTGGAACGGAAAACGGGCCCGAAACGAGATCACGACGTCTGTCGCCCCGCCCGGATGCGCGATCGTGCCTCTCCACCCGGTGTCACCTTCGATGTAGCCGGCGCGGATCAGGCCTTCTTCGAAATGCTGACGGGAGTATGCGACGTACTCGTCGTACTCGGCGGTCGTCAACCGAAGGTCCTGGCGCCCGCCGGCACGACCCGTTCACCAGCGGAGATCGCAAATTCCCGCTTCGACCCGTCGTCGTTGAAGCCCGGCGGCATCGGGAAGACGGTGTCGTCGTCGCCGTTCTTGCCGAGCAGCTTTTGGAACGCCAGCGCAGCCTTGCCCTCGTCCTCTTCCTCGAGCGCGTCTCGCGCGTCGGCGGCGGCGTTGATGAAACGACTCCGAGCCGCCTCCAGCTCGTCTTCGGACGCGCGGATGCCGATGGTGTGGCCGGGGAGTGTGGGGTCGCTGACCGCGATGCCGTAGGTGACGAAGTTCTCGACGATCTTGCTCACCTCATCGAGCGCCGAGGCGTAGTACTCCGCGTGATCACTCCCCGCTACCAGACCCGAGGCGAAGGCCTGGTACGTCGCGACCTCGAAGAAGAAGCCACCCGGCTTCTTCTTACCGAGAATCGCGCGCCGGGTTTGGCGGAGGAGCTTCACCGTCGGGACGTAGAAGCCGTCGTGCGCGGTGTTCATCGCGGTCGACAACGACGTCAACGATTCGGGGTTGGTGCGCACCCACTGGTTATCGTCGCCCTTCTGCGGGATCTCCCACGTCTCGCCGTCCCAATGTGGTCGAGCGGGAACGGCATCGACGTAGAGGTCGTAGTCGGGGAACGAGACCTGCAGACTTCGATCCTGTCGCTTGGTCCGCTGATGCCCGTCGTCATCACGCCCGAACTCGGCATGGAGGACGGTGAAGAATCGGTCGAGAATTTCCTTCGACGTGACGCCGCTCGGCAGATCGGGGAGACGGACGAACACGTCAACGTCTTTGACCCGCTTGATCGACACGCTTCGCTTGTAGGAACCGATCAACACCGGGTTGACCCCGTACTCGGCGAGCTTGGCGTCAGCAGCGAGAGCTTCGCGGACTAACCGATGCGCCTCCGGTGCATTGGCTTTGTCGTCGCCGGGTTCGATGGAGCTCAACGCATCCTTGAACTGCTGTTTCAGGTGAGCCATCGGGGCGTACTCCGCTTTCGGTCGGGCTGGTCTATCGAGTCTAGGAAGGGGGTCCGACATTGCGGTCCGGTGCTCGGGTACGCCGGCTTCGTCGAGCTTGCGTCCCCGTGCAGTGGGCGCCCATTCAAAGGCCGATTGACTTGGCAGTCAGTTCAACCGTGTTGTTCGACGCGACCGCCCAGATCGAGCCACTTGCGGGCATTGGCCGCGACCGGGACCTGTTTGTGCTCCCGGGATCCGCTTCTGCGCTCCGGATGAGTTTGTGCCATGTTCCGTGGGCCGTGAGCCCGCTCCGTCGGTAGGAGCGATTGGCGAGCCGCTAGAGTTTGCCGATGCTTGCAAGTCTTCTACCCGGACTGCGTGACTTGCGCGTGCCTCTTGCTACCGGCTTCCTATGGGCCGTCGTCGCTTGGCTGTTGTTATATCCGGCGATCCCAAGTCAAGACGATGCGACAGGGCTCGCCGCGGAGATCTATAAAGTTCTTGGCGCGTTCGGCTCAGCGGCTTTGATTACGGTCGTGACGTTTGTGGCCTACCTCCTCGGAATAGTCCTCGTGCGCCCCGGAACGACTGTTATCAATGCGATCCTGCGCGGATTTGGTTTTCGGGGGTTGGGGTTGTCAGCGTCGTCGGTGGTTGAGGCTGAGCAGTTGGCCGGGCGCACCGCGGCGGCAATGAAGCAGGCCGGCGTTCAACTCGCCGATGCGCCTGACGTTTCCGACCGCGAAGGAATCGCCCGGTTGCTTTCTGAGCGCATGGTTGACGAGGTTCCGCTCGTGGCGACGCGACTTCTGGCAGACAATCGCGACCTCTTCGATCGTTACGATCGGGCCGATGCGGAGGCAGCGTTTCGGTTTGCAGTGGTTCTACCCCTGAACGTGATCTGCGTGGCGAGCGCGTGGCGCATGGAACTTGAGTGGTGGGGCTACCTTGTGGCCGCTGGCGTCGGCCTGCTCCTCTCCGCTGTCCTGTTGCTCGAGGGTGCCAGAAAGCGCATGGAGAGCAACGACGCTATATACCAGGCGGTGTTCGCCGGGAAGGCAAGCTTCCCGTCGGTCGAGACGGCTGAGGCGATGGTCGCCGAAGAGCGGGCGCGCCATCAGAAACAAAGAGAAGAGCACGAAAGGGAAAGTGCAGCTCAAGAGGCGGCCGAAAGTGCGGCACGTCGTTCCAAGGAGGAGGCACAAGCCTCCGCCGAAGCCGAAGCCAGGCATGTCACGATCGGTCTCAGGGGAGGCGCAGCGCAGGGCTCGCCGGGAGAGCAGCAGCTGACGACGCTGTTTGTCGACCTGGCGAACGACTCAGATCGCGCGGTCGTCATAGGCGGCTTTCAGGTCGACCCTCCGCTGTCGGCGAAGCGATATCCATCTTTCCCCATCAGGCTGCCCGCCCATGACGCGCGGACGGAGAGCATCGAAGTGGAACTCATCGACATCGAGCCGGGCGAGCTCAGCGGCGGTCCGTTGGTGAGATTCACGGCGAACATGGCATATCGGCTCGGAGGAGATGCCTGGACTCGTAGCTCGGCGGAAGGCTCCGTCCCTGTAGTGGCCACGGAGCCTGCCGACTGACTCCCTGAAGCAGGTACCGATGATCCTCCAGCGGCCGCTGGACGTACGCGGCACCTCTGCAGAAGCGCTTAGGCGAGGAAGCGTTGTCCCTGCGGCACCCTTGAGGCATAGTGCCTGAGGAGAAGCCGTCCGAGAGCTGCGGCGGCAGGGTCCTTCTTGACGGCTCGTCCCACCGCCTTCGCTAGGGCGCGCCGAGCAGGCTCCCGTTCGAGTACGGTCCAGAGATCTACTGAGACCACGAGCTGGGACTCTCCCAGCATGCGGGGGTCAGCGCTTCTGATTTCCTCGAGGAGCAGGATGCCTTCGGGAACTTGCTCAACCACCTGCCCAAGTTCTGTGGCCAAAGCGTCGATGCTGCTCTGGCCGCTGCGGAGGGCAGGCTTGACGTAGGTGCGCCCCTCCGTGAGAGTCGTGCGAGACTGCTTCGCGAGGTCGCTCATGCCGCTCTTGTTCTCGCTCAGCACGAGGGTCGCGAGCGATGACGAATTCTCGCGACTGAGCTCATGTAGCGCTTCAAGCACGATCGTGACTTCTTTGGTCGGCTGTCTTAGCGCAATGCTCAGGAGCTCTGAGAGGCTGCGGGGCACGGACAACGTGGTGTCGGCGAATTGGGTTACTGCACTCTCAAGCAAGCGTCGTCTGATCCCAGGAAACTCGATGGCCAAGTTGTCGACGTAGAGATCGCCCGCTAGCCCGGCACCGATCAGTGCGAGTGGGGTATCCGCTCTCTTTGAGTCGTATGTGGCGACCAGGTCGATGAGCTTGTCGATCAAATGTTCTTGGCGTTTGAGCACTCGACCGGCTGCAAGCAGCCAGGTGTTCCGCCAGTGGCTGGAGGGTACGAGGGCAAGCAGGTTGTCTAGGACGGTTTGTTCGTCGCCCTCAGTGAGCGCCCGAGCGGCCATGTACTCCTGTAGAGAGCGGACTTCGAACTGATACTTGGGGGCCCTGCGTGAAACGAGCATCACGAGCCGCTCGGTCGACAGCTTCATGAGGGTATCCGCTAGCGAGTCAGACTCGCCTTCGTCGTACCCTGCAGTCCTGTTGAGCCGACGGCGGAGGATGCGGGCGATCTCGTTCTTTGTGAGCGCTGCGTCGGAGTTGCCGGCCTTCTCAGACCTGGCTTGCAACTTCAGGCCCGCCTGTTCGTGAAGATGATCGACGTGCGGACGAAGGGACTTCAGCTCGGCGAACGCCTCGCTCTTCGCTACTTCTCGGTCATAAATGACCCGGTAATAACGGTCGAACAGCTCGAACCTGTCCGATGGCAGGTCAACTGCTTCCTCTGCCAGCGCAGTCATGATGGTGACCTGCAGCGGCGTCGTCATCAGTCTCTGCGTGACCCGCGCATGGACGGCCTCGATCAGGCGTTCAGAAACCTGCTGGGCCAAGTCAGGGTCATCGGCAGAACGCAAGCGAGTGAGCGCGTCGGAGTAGTTGAGAGCCTCCTCCTCCGTGAAGTCCAGCAAGTCCAGCTGGGTGCACGGGATGGCTTCGCGGAACTCTCCTCGGTAGCCCTGTGGTCTCGTGGTCGCCACGACGAACAGGTCCACACCCGCCGCGTTGAGGTCGCTTACGAGCGTCCTGACCGCGTCCATCAGCCTTGTGCGATCACGAGCATTCGGGATTTCGTCCAGGCCGTCCAGCACGAGACAGACCGGCCAGCTTCGCATCCACTCCAATAGCGCCGCAGGTTCGGCCGAGCGCCCAGCGACGATGATCGACTCGGCGATGTAGCTGAGCAGCGAGAACGGTGCGTTCGTGGTCGCGATGGAAGTCCCGGCTTTGGCGAGCTCTACAACGAAGGGCCAGCGGCGGCGCTCAGGGGTGGGTATCCCGGCATCCTTCAGTCTCGCGGCGAGATCTTCGTAGGCTCGAACGGCGGTCGCTCCGTGGCGGCTCACGTCCGTGTCGGCGAGAAACGCGACACGGTAGCCGTGGGCGATGACCTGCGAGATCGTGCTCTTGCCCTGACCGGGGCCACCAACGACCACGGCAGCTTTCGCTCCACCACCCATTCCGTTTGACAGATTGTCGTCGCCCATCCGGATCACGCTCTCCGCGGTCATGGTGCGATCACGATCAGTCGGGTCGCCTTCTGCCCACTCAACGTCGCAGGGAAGGTCGATTGCGATGTCGGCGAGGCGCACTTTCGATGAGTCTTTGTAGCCAGAATCGCCGGTGCGTACCCACTGGCGGTTGACGAGTTCGGACACCGCGTGACCGACGAGGTGCTCTATCTCCAAGGCGGTTGCGGCGGAGAAGAACTCGTCGAGCTTGAGCAGAAAGTCACCAGTGACGATCAGCTCGAAGTAGCGCTGGCGGATCGCGGTGTGCTGGTCGAGCATCGTGCGGATCTCGTCGTAGTCCCAGACGTACCAGCCGTCGAGCTCGAGTTCAGTAGCAGCTGACTCCATGTATCGGTCGAACTGATCCCTGCCGCCGGTGCTCTTCGTGCCGCTGAGTACGACATTGGTCGCGAAAAGCAGGTACTTCGGGGTCCTGTCGCCGACACGCTTCTTAGCAAGCCAGCCGCGCACCTCTTTGCGTGCTTCTTCGAGGAACCAGTGCCAGCCCTCGGTCGTCGACGCGACTTTGTGCTTGTACTTCATCTGGATGACGCCGTAGCCGTTCCACTTGGGGCCGGAACCGCGCGGGAAGTTCACGGCACCATTGAAGGTGGCGTCCCGCTGACCGTCACGACCAGCGCCAAACGGGCGCACGCCGTTGCCGAGTTCTGCCTTCGCTAAGGCTTGCAGCATGTGCTCGAACTGCTGCCAGCCCATTCTGCTCAGGTCGTAGTCGCCCATGTGGATCCTCGCCTCGGATGTCGCCGGCCCCGAGCTCCCATTGTGGGTCACCGCCGCCTCATGGCCCTGCGCAGTGAGTGTGTCATGCCCGCGAGGGGCCACTGGGCAACGTGCCAGGAGCAAACGGGTGACGCGGTCTTTCGGCAGGGGTTGGCTTGCCTGTTTGCGGAAGGTTCACCCGCTCGCCCGCGCCCACTCGCTCGCAAGTCGGTCCTTGACCGCGCTGTATCGCCACCCGCGAGCACGGCGCTGCCGAACCGGACCCGAAGGAAACGAACCTGACTTCCTACGAGAAGGCCACGAACTGGCCGTCTCGGTAGACGTACAGAGCCACGCCTGCCTGTTCAGCGAAGGCCAACGCGTCGACAGTGAAGCCGTTGAGCGTAACGACCATAGCGGCCTTTCCACGTGCAGTTGCGACACCGAATATCTGTCTCACGGCCTCCGCTCCAACACGGCCTCCCCAGTGCTTCACCTGGACAACCCATCGCGACGTCTCCACATCGACGCCGCCATCATGCGTTCCCCGTCCGACGACGATTTGCTGCTCGTTGTGAAGCCGGAGCCAATCTGCAACGGCATTCTCGGCCTCCCGCCACGTCCACGTTGACGGGTCTCCTGTTGCGGACTGCGGCCGCGCCTTAGCGGCCGCGTTAGCGCGGAGCTCTGCGATCCGGCGGGCACGATAATCACGATCGTAGATGTCACCGTTCGTCATCGATCGCGTCGGGCCCTTCGCGATCCGAGGCCGCGGCCGCGGCAGACGCTTGGGTTTGAACGAGGCGGAGCACAGGCCTACCGTAGCGAGAGGTGATAATCGCGCAAGCACCGGTCTAGTTCGAGGTGTGCCCGAAAGCCGGTGGATTGCCACCCCCATGCCGGTCGGGCCGCGGCTGGTCCCGCGGTCGACGAGGCAAGTTGGTGTTGGGGGAGTGTTCGACCTGGCTCGATCGTCTCTGACCAACTACCACTGCGAATGCGTCAGCCGGTCTCGTGATAGGTCCAGCCGCTCTCACGTCGCCAGCGCATGATGTATCCGGTTCCGCCGTCCAACCACAGATCGGTCAGACCTTCGGGGGCGGCAAAGTCACCGTCGGTGAACCAGCTTGGTGAGGTGGGAAGGAGGTTGCCCCAGCGGCCGGCCGCAGCGACAAGGAGGTACAGATGTCGCCGCCGCGCGCCCAGCGCGATCGACTCGCGGTGCAGCTTCTCGAGGTGGTGGACCGGGCGTTCCTCGGTCGCGAGGTACGCGGATAGCCGTTGGAGGTAGGGCACGTCACCGGAGTCGATCGCGGCGGCGTTCCATGACACAAGCGCAAAGCCCGACTTCCCCGGTTCTGCGATTGGAATCCCGAACTCGATCCCGGGAAAGACTGCTTGTATAGCGGCTGCTGCCTCGTCGCTAACCAAGCCTGCTCGCGCCTCTCGACGCACACGCTCGACAGCTTCTCGCCACCGGTCTCCCGTATCGCGCGCCTTCCGTCCTTTGGTGCGCGGCGGCTCCCACCCGCGTTCCAGGTGCACTGCAACGTAGCGTTCCAGCGGCTCACTTCCATTCAGCTCGGCTACGAGAGCTACCGCGCGGGGAACGGCGGCCTGATAGTTCCAGTCAATTGTCGCGAGAATCTCGACGGGCTCAGGCGGCGCCTCGGTGGGACGAAGCACGAGATCAACCAGTCCGTCGCCCGCTCCCTTCACGTCGCGGCGGGAGGGCGTTGCTCCAGTGAGAAACCACACGTTCATCGCGGCACGGATATCGTCACTGGGGGCGCTTCGGAACTCGTCCGACTCCCACCAAGCTTCGTCGGGCGCGTATAGTGCGGCTGCCGCTTCAGGAATCGACGGACCTCGATCGCACCATCCTTCGGTGAGGAGCCTCATGGCCCGACCGTAGCCCATGAGCGCGATCACGATCCGTCACCCGCCCGCAACCCGGTCCTCGCGCGTACTGACGCGATGCACCTACCGCTTCGGATCGTGCGCGTGCCAATGACGCACGTATGACCAGTGCAGTGACACGAACGGTGAGCGGACGGCTAACGAAGCCGCGATCCGGGCTGACTCTGTCGCACTGGGTTCAGCCGACCGGTATGGTCGCGCGCGACGCGACGCCCGCGTCGCGGTAGCGACGCTCGATCGCCCGCACGCGCACCAGCCGAACGAGCGTCACCGGCCCGTTCACCACGAACTTCAGGACGTTCCATAGGCATACCAGCACGAGCAGATTGATCCAACCGGGTGCACCGCTGGCAACCCACTGTGCGAGCGAGGCGGCGATCACGACGTAGACGACAGCGAGAAGCATCGCCGGCGCGCCCCACTTCAGGCCGCGGCGCGTGTGCGTGGCGCGGATGATCATGTTCGTCGGCATGGTCCGCTGGAAGAACGTGTAGATGCGGCCGACGAAGGCGATGAGCAGTTGGAACATGGGCCAGGCCTCTCCTTCAGGCGTGGATCCTGCGGTTGCGCACAGGCTACGCCCGCCCTTCCGACGTCGATAGGACCATCCGCTACAGGCTGCGGACGGCGCCCGTTCGCGCACGTGCCGCCTGCGGCTGTGTAGGAGCCTCCGCCCGCGACAGCCAGATCGCGCGATCCCGCGCCGCGCCTGCGGCCGCGGCATCCATTCGCTGGTTCGGTGACGTAGCGGGAACGCCGAGCTCGTCATCCTCGAACACGCCGTACCTGTCACGGTACGCGGCAACGATGCGCGCCTGATGCCGCCACGCACGTGCTCGCGCCGGGTCGACGGGAGCGCGCCCAAGCAAAGCGACCCACCTCTCGCCCGAGACCACCGCAGAGTCGACGAGAGCCGCCGCGCGCTCCTCGATGAGCTGTGCACGTTCTTCGAGGGCACGCCTCATCTCGGCATCCATCTCCCCCATCGCCGCCGGGATGAGGCCGGCAATCAGCCTTTGCCTACTCCCCCGCGAACTTCCGCTCGATGGCTGGGTGAGGACCCGCTCAAGCCGCTCGTGGAGGACAGCCGCGGCATCCTGAGCGTCTTCGAACCCACGAACGGTGGCGATGCGCGGCAGGAGTGTCTCGACGATGTGGCCAAGCGCCTCGGCACGTCGAAGGCCCGCAGTCAGCGCACCGAAGGCATCCGAAGCGATTGCTGTTGCGGCCAGCTCTGCAGGCAGCCCGCACGCATGGATGAGGTC
Source organism: Microbacterium pygmaeum (assembly GCF_900100885.1). Classification (NCBI taxonomy): domain Bacteria; kingdom Bacillati; phylum Actinomycetota; class Actinomycetes; order Micrococcales; family Microbacteriaceae; genus Microbacterium; species Microbacterium pygmaeum. Next base: position 2,508,777 of record NZ_LT629692.1, on the reverse strand, counting down.
CGTCCACCGTGGACGCTGAGCGGAAGCCGCGATCGTGTCGTACTCGGCAGCGAGCTGCGCGATCGATCCCCAGCTCTCCTGCTCAGCGGCAATCGTCTCGTGTGCCGACAACTCGGCACCGATGTGTCCGAGCACACCTGCGAGGATGTCGCGGGCCGTGGCATCCGTTCGCTCACCGGGGTGCCGAGCGGAGTGGTTGTCGTCGGGACGCGACACGACCACATACGCGATGTTCGAAGCTCTCCCCCGCGTCATCGCGACATACAGGTTCTCGCGCGTCGTTCCTGGCTCGACGACGGCGTGCGCGGTGTCGGTCGTGATCCCTTGCGCGCGGTAGGCGGTCACTGCGTATCCGAGATCGACGTTCTTCGCCACGTACTCGGCAGGCAGGGACAGCGGTCGAGCGCCTGCGCGGTCGGCGTTCTGCACCCGCAGTGAGCCGTCGCGACGAACGGCGACAACCTGCCACCGCGCGCCGTTGCGCACCCAGTCGCGTCCCGAGCGCAGGCGGCGGTCGTTCTTCCGGGTGATGACGACATCACCGACGGATGCTGCGGACTCATCCCGCAGGGATGCTTCGGCTGTGGCATCCACAACGCCAGAGAGGATCAGCTCGGCGCGGGCCCGCCTGTTGAGCGTGGCGACCCCGTCACCGGTATCGGCGACAAGAATGGACGACACACCCGACGCGATGTCTCGGAGCCACGCGCTGTACGCGGCATCCGCCATCGCGTCGGCGTCACCACCGAAGATCCTGTCGTGTGCGCCGTAGGCATCGAGGGCGTGAAGCTCCCCGTTGCGGAGGTTGAGAGATGCTTCCTTCTCCCACGCATTGCGGAAGCGGTGCACATCGGCGAGTTCAGGAGCATCAGGGCGGGCTTCGACAAGCATCCGGAACGCACCGCCAGCGTCGACCGACTGCAGTTGCGCCCAGTCCCCCACCAGGAGCACCTTCGCGCCCGCCTGCGTCGCCAGCGTGCTGATGCGATCGAGAGTGAGGGTGCCGGCGAGGGAAGCTTCGTCGATGATGACGAGCTGACCTGCACGGACCGCCGTGCGGCCATGGCCGTGCTCGTGCAACCACTTGGCGGTGTTCTCGGTGGCGATGCCGAGGTCATCGGCGAGTTCACGCGCGGCCGCCGCTGACGGTGCGAGACCGATGACCGAGCTGCGGCCGTGCTCGTGTTCCCACGCCAGGCGCAACGCGTGCATCGCGGTGGTCTTGCCAGCGCCGGCCGGGCCGATAAGTACATCCAAAGAGCGTGCGGAGGTCGCGACCGAGTGGAGCGCCGTGCGCTGATCCTCGCCGAGGACGATCCCGTGATTGCGGCGCGCACGCTCCGCGCGTTCGAGGGTTGCAGCGCTGACCACCGGCGCATTAGTCGAGTGCGAAGCGCTGAGTAGTCGCTCTTCCGCGTCCAGCAAAGCAATCGATGAGTATCGCGTGGAGTTGCGCGGGCGGAAGACGCTTGTCTCATCGGCACGTCGGAACTCCGCCGGCGAGACTGCGAGCTCTGGTGGCGTGAGGCGCGCGGACCGCCGCTCCGCGGCATCCGTGATCATGCCGACGATCACCTCGCGATCTTCTATCGCGGCGAAGCGCCACCCCATCGTCTGGCGTGCAGCCTCGGCGTAAAGGTTCCATCGGGTCCATGTCGAGCGGTGGTCGCTGGTGGCTTCGACGACTCGCGTTGCGAGTTGGTTCACAGTGCCGGTCTCTATCTCTTCGGCATGCAACGGCTTCTCGGCGTCAGCGTGATCCACCGCCGTACGTGACCAGGCGGTCGCGTCGAGGCCGAGCAGTCGGCCGGCCCGGGTCCGCCACTCGTGTGTGAGATCGGCGAGGGACCGGAGCTGCTTCGCGGGACGCGTCGCAAGCGTCGCCTGCTGACGGAGTCGGATGACCGTCACCTTCGACGGCGCACGCCCGTGTGAGGCGATGTAATCGTCGATGAGCCGGTCCTTCTCGATGTCTATGTGACGCGAGCGGGACGAGAACTCGGTGACGAGTTCCTCGGGTACGGTAGCGACCGCCCAAACCGGGTTGCGGTCGGCGTCGCGTTCGCGCCGTTCCCATTGGACCCCGAGCGCACGCGACAGGTGGTCGGCGAACACCGCGGCGTGCAATTCCGAGAGCGCAACTGTCGCCGCGTGTAGCGGGCGTCCGTCGAGCGAGCGCCATTTGCCATCGAACACAGTGCGCACCTTATTGCTCACCACAACGTGCGTGTGCAATTGCGGATCACCGGCGCGCGAGTCGAAATGATCGAATGCTGCGGCGACAAGACCCGTCACCTCCACCTGCGCGACAGCGCCGTCCCGGCCCGCTTCGCCGGCTCGGGTCGCGGCGAGCTCACGCTCCATGAATGCGAGGACGTCGTCGATCGCCCAGTGATGCGCGGCGGCGATCGTGGCCTGAGTATTGGCATCGGCGATGGCCCAGAGAACGGAGGCCGACTTCGGCAGGGAGAAGGTGAAGTCGTAGCCGGCCACCGCGCGGCGGTGGGCATGCTGCGAGGCGTTCGACTCCGGTGAGGTAACGCGATCCGGCCCGGATTCGGACGCCCCGTAGTCGGGATACGCCCGCCCGAGAGGTTCACCGGTGCCGGGGTCTCGACCCATACTCATCAGCAGCTCGAGCTGGGCCTCCGAGACGCGCGACCCCGAAGCGATATGCCCGTCGGCAAGGCCTGGCAGGCCGCTCCCGAGCCACCGCCCAGGTGGTGTCCCCGCCTCCGCGTAGTAGCGGGTAAGCGGGGTGGACAGCTTCCGTTCCCCGTCAGCCGCGGCAACCGTGCGGAGGAGATACTTGTAGCCCTGCCCAGCGCTCATCACCCGCATCGACACCGACACCCCGGCACCCCCTCTGCCAGAGAGGTGCGCCGCCGTGCCCGCGTCAGCGGGCGCGGTCCTCGATCTGCAAGACGTGTGGTCCCTATGTGTTGGAGACCTGTGGCTGTCCGGACCGATGCTTAAGACCGTCGGCCTCTTGTCGAGGGTCGCCTACAGGTCGCTCAGGCAAGCATCGGGCGCGGAGCCCGTTGCGTTGGGGCCCGTCATGTCGACGGCAGCGATCACTGCGGTGGCTTGCCTCGTAGTCGAAGCTGTACAGCTCCCGATTTCGTGCCCGCGTTGCGCCTCACCGACTAGCATTCGGCGCTGCAGCCAGCAGACTGCGCATGATCATTGGCGCCATTGAGCCGCGCCGCGCCGACAATACGTGGGCCTCCGCCGCACGCGAGCGGGGGCGACATATCGAGCGCAACTCTGGATTCCACGCGGTACGGTGACCGCGTGGATCTTCAACTGCGGGAAAGAGTCATCCTGGTCGTAGGCGGTCACGGCCTCATTGGAAGCGCGGTCGTCGCGCGGTTACGCGATGAGGGAGCGATCGCTGTGCCCGCGTCTCGCAATGCACCGGACGGCATCACGATGGATGCTGCGGACGACGAGTCGGTCTCGCGCGGTCTCCGTCAAATCGACGACGACTACGGCCGGCTCGACGGGCTCGTCGTCGCAGCTGCTCCGAGCGCCCGCACGCTTGACCCTGCGCACAATGCAGACCCAATCCAGGTGCTGGCGGCCGTGGATGCAAAGGCGATGACGTTCTTGCGAGTTGCCAATGCCGTAATTCCTGACATGCGGGACGCGGGATACGGTCGCATTGTCGGCGTGAGCGGCCAGAACGCCTTTCTCACCGGCAACATCACCGGTTCGGTGCGCAACGCCGCGCTCATCATCGTGGCGAAGAATCTCGCTGATTCCCTCGTCGGCTCGGGAGTTTCTGTGAACGCGATCAGCCCGAGCATCGTGTCCGAGTCGCCATCCTTGGCGGTCGAGGTAGGCAAGAGCGGACAATCGCGTCCGACCGACATCGCCGCGCTCATCGCGCTGCTTGTGTCTCCAATCGGCGGGGCGATTTCGGGTGAGAGGGCGGAGACCTGGGAGGCGGCAGCCCAACCCAGGACGGCCCCGTCCTCGCTCGTAGCGACCAGGCGTGCGTCGGTGATCTTGCCGGTGTCGAACTGCTCCCAGGTGGGGGTGGCGGTCTCGAAGGTGGCTTCACCGGGCGGCCTACCAGGGGGTGATCGAGCACTCCGTTTACGTGCACCCCGAGGCGCGTGGGGAAGGCATCGGACGGTTGCTGCTAGACGCGTTCATCACCGCGGCCGACGACGGCGGCTATTGGACGATCCAATCCAGCATCTTCCCCGAGAACACCGCCAGTCTCCGTCTGCACAAGGCCGCGGGGTTCCGGGTCATCGGCACCCGGGAGCGGGTTGCCCGGTCGCAGCACGGCCCGCACGCCGGCCGCTGGCGGGACACGGTTCTGATCGAACGCCGCTCCACCCGTAACGGGGTCGACGAGTCATCGAACTAGCCGCGGCGGGCTGGGATCAGGCGCGGGATGACACGCACGTAGATGGTCATCCCGATCAGTTCCACGAGGGTCTGCGCGACCACGACCGCGGGAACGAGCGCCAGCTCGGCAGGCAGCGCAAGCGCCAAGGGCAGCACCACCAGGGAGTTGCGGGTCGCGCCGGAGAACGTCACCGCCCGGGCGCTTTTGACATCGAGTCGGGCGATCCGGCTGGTCCCGGCCCCGACAAAGGCCATCACGATCAGGAACACGACATAAATCGGGATGACCGTCGCGAGGCCGGGGAGATTGGCCAGGACGAGCCCTGCCTGGGAGGCGACCACGACGAACAGGGTGATCATCATCAGCGGCACCATCACCCCGACCGCTCCCAGTTCGACCGCGGCAACCCACCGCACTCTGGGGGCTACCCACTGGGTGAGCGCAGCCAACAGCAACGGGATCACGATGAGGAACACGAACGCTTCCAGGAACGGGGCGATCTCCATGCCCTCCAGCACGCCTGGCCCGGCGAGGACCGTGAGATAGACGGGGAGCAGCAGCAGTTGAGCGATCATCAGCAGCGGTGCTGCGGCGATGAGTTTGTCGTGCGCGCCGCCGGCGATGCCAGTGAATACGATCACATAGTCGATACACGGGGTCAGCAGCACCAGCAGCACCCCGACCAGCAACGCTGCCTCTCCCGCGACCAACCGGGACAGGGCCAACACGATCACCGGGACGATCACGAAGTTCAGCAAGAGCAGCGTGGTCAGGAACCTGGCGTCGCGGAACGCGTCGGCGAGGCGCGTGAACGGCACTCCGAGGAATGTCACATACAGCAGCACCCCGATCGCCGGGCTAATCGCCACCTCCAGCTCGTGCGCAGCCGGGATCAGCGCCCCAACGATCAGGCCTACGGCGATCGCGACGAGATACAGGACGATCTGGTGACGCTCCGCCCACAATTGCGCGCGAGGAGCGCCGGTCACGCCGGGACCAGGGAAAGCCCAGTCAGGTCCTGCAGCAGCGGGAGGGCATCGTCGGGGCAGCGAATGGTCAGCGTGAACGACTCACCGCGGAGGATCATCTCAAACCCGAAGAACGGGCAGCAGGCCTGCTCCGCGGCAGCCAGCACGGCAGCCTCCGAGAGACGGCCGATGGGCAGCACGCACCGCACCCCACCCGCCGTGCGCTCCACCTGCCCGTCGGATAACAGCGTCCGCCACGCGGTGATCTGCTCAGCCTGGCCGTCACCCAGGCTGCACGCCACCACCGGGCCAGGTTCGGTCAGCAGAAATGCGCAGGACGGATCGCAACGCTCCTCCCGGTCGGGCAGCTCATCCAGGTGGGCCCTCGCCGCCCAGAGCGCGTCGCGCAGCCCGGACCGGCCCGCAATGGTCTCCTCAACTCGCTCGAGATGCTCATCAAGGCTCGGTCGCAGTCGGGCTTTCACCGACGCGCACGCGTCGGATTCCCACGGCCGCAGCAACTCTCCGATCTCGGATAGCGGCAGATCCAGCCGGCGGGCCGCGTCGATGAACCGCAACCGGTCCAGCACATCCTCTGGATACGCCCGATACCCGTTGCCCTCGCGACCGGTGGGCACCAGGCCGATCTGGTCGTAATAGCGCAACGTCGAGGCCGGCACCCCACTGCGCTGGGACACTTCCGCGATCCTCAAAGACATGCCCCGACCATAAACCTTCAACCCCACTCGAAGGTCAACCGGGGAGATCAGGTGAGGGCGAGCATCCTCGGCGCCAACCGGGTCACCCGTGCGGCCAGGTCAGCGAAGGCGGCCTCGAATGCCGCATCTGTTGACGCCGGCAGCGGATCCGGCACCGACCAATGCACCGCCCCGACCGGGAATTCTTCATGCGCCCGGTCGCAGACCGTGATCACGAAGTCCGTGTCTCGCAGGAGACCGGCGACCTGCTTCGGCACGACCTCGGTCAGGTCCAGCCCATGACGAGCAGCCGCCGCGACAGCGCCGGCTGCGACGCGATCAGCGGGATGCGTGCCGGCACTGATCGCCGGAATCTCGCTCACGTCGTTCCACAGCGCTTGCGCGAGCTGCGAGCGGGCGGAGTTCGCGGAGCAGACGAACACGACACGCTCTGCTCCCGCCGTCGCGAAGGATCCCAGCTCGAGCAAAGCGCCAGGGTTGAGGCGGACATACGTCCGCCGCCCGTCGCCCTCAGACCGGCCGCGAGAGACGATCCCTTCCCGCTCGAGCACGTTCAGGTGATGCGCGAGCAGGTTCGAGGTCATCCCGGCAAGCTCCGCCTGCAGCTCCGTGGGCGACAGGTCTCCGAACGTGAGCAGGTCCAGCATCCGCAGCCGGGCAGGGTCAGCCAGAGCCGCATGCTTCGCGGCCCGCACTTCCAGAGACGTTCGCTCATCGTTCATTGCCTCAATTTTGACTGAGCTATAGTCGGTTCGTCAAGATGAGGACCCCATGAACATGATCACCGTGCTGCGCCGCGCCGGCGCTGAGCTGCTCGGCACCGGTCTGCTGGTGACGGTCGTGGTCGGTTCCGGCATCGCCGCTTCCCGGCTCTCCACCGACCCGGGACTGCAGCTGCTGGAGAACTCGATCGCCACCGCCCTCGGCTTGGGTGTGCTGATCCTGCTCCTCGGTCCGGTCTCCGGGGCGCACTTCAACCCCGTCGTCTCCCTCGCCGACACCATCCTCGGGCGCCGACACGGCACCGGCCTCCCGCTCACGCTGCTGGGTCTCTACGTCGTCGCGCAGGTCGTCGGCGGGATCGGCGGCTCGGTGCTCGCCAACGCCATGTTCGCCACCCCGATCGCGATCTCCACCACCAACCGGGCCACCCCGGAGACGTTCCTGGCGGAGATCGTCGCGACGGCGGGGCTGGTGCTGCTGATCATCGGGCTGGCCCGTGCGCATCGCAGCACCCCGGTGATCGCCGCCGCGGTCGGCTCCTACATCGGCGCCGCGTACTGGTTCACCAGCTCCACTTCGTTCGCCAACCCGGCCGTGACCATCGGACGTGTCTTCACCGACACGTTCGCCGGCATCGCACCCGCCTCCGTCCTCCCGTTCCTGGCCGCCCAATTCCTCGGCGCCGTCATCGGGATTTTCCTGGCTTTGCTGCTGTTCCCGCACGCCGCCACCTCGGCGGATGACCTGACCGTTTCCCACACCCTCACCGACTCTGAGAAGGACTCCTCATGACGCATCTTGTTGCTATCGGCGGCAGCGACGCCGGCATCTCCGCCGCCCTCCGCGCCCGCGAGCTCGACCCTTCGGTCGAGGTCACCGTGGTCGTCGCCGATGCCTACCCGAACTACTCCATCTGCGGCATCCCGTACTTCTTCTCCGGCGACGTGAAGCCCTGGCAGTCCCTCGCGCACCGCACCCACGCCGACCTCGAAGCCACCGGCATGCGCCTTCGACTCGACACGCTCGCCACCTCGATCGACGTCGCCGGGCAGCGCCTCACCGTCCGCGACAGCGCCGGCATCGAGTCGCAGATCGCCTACGACGAACTGGTCGTCGGCACCGGCGCCCTACCCGCCTTTGCCGGGATCGCAGGCTTGGAGCAGCTCACCCCTGAGGATGGGGTCCACGTGATCCACTCGATGGGCGACACGTTCGCGTTGGAGGAGCACCTCACCGAACGCGACCCGAAGACGGCGATCATCATCGGAGCCGGCTACGTCGGCCTCGAGATGGCCGAAGGATTCACCGGCCGCGGCATCCAGGTCACGCAGCTGCAACGTGGCCCCGAAGTCCTCTCCACCCTCGACCCTGAGCTCGCCTCGATCGTGCACGCCGAACTGGTCGAGCACGGCGTCACCGTCCACACCCACACCACCGTCCGCGGCGTCGAGAAGACCCCCACCGGGCTGGTCGTGCACGCGGAGCACGACGGGCAGCCCGTCACCCACACCGCCGATCTCGTCCTCGCGGTCGTCGGCGTCCGCCCCAACACCAGCCTCCTCGAGCAGGCCGGCGCGACCCTCGGCGCAGGACGGGCGGTCGTGGTCGACGAGCAGATGCGCACCGGTCTCCCGCACGTCTTCGCCGCCGGCGACGGGGTCACCACCCACCACCGCCTGCTCGGCCTCACCTACCTGCCGCTGGGCACCACCGCGCACAAGCAGGGTCGCGTTGCCGGGGAGAACGCGCTCGGCGGGACCGCCCGGTTCGCCGGATCCGTCGGCACCCAGGTCGTGAAAGTCTTCGACGTCGTCGCCGCCCGCACCGGCCTCCGTGAACACGAAGCCATCGCCGCCGGTTACCACCCCGCCACCACGCAGACCGCGGCGGATGACCACAAGCGCTACTACCCGGGCGCCCAGCCGATCGGCATCCGGATCACCGGCGACACCGACACCGGGCTGCTGCTCGGCGCGCAGCTCGTCGGGCGGCTCGGCACCGAGACCGCGAAACGGGTCGACACCTATTCCACCGCCTTGTTTGCCGGGCTCACCGTCGAGCAGATCTCGGACCTCGACCTGTCCTACACGCCGCCGCTTGGATCGCCGTGGGATGCCGTCCAGGTCGCGACCCAAGCCTGGTCCCGCGCCCTCGCGCCTGCGGGAATCCTCGCATGAGCACCCCACCGACCGTGCTGTTCATTTGCCAGCACAACGCCGGCCGCTCCCAACTCGGCGCACACCTCCTCGAGCACGTCGCCCCAGGGCGCGTCAACGCGACCAGCGGCGGACTCTCACCCGCGGAGCACATCAACCCGGTAATCGCCGAAGCGCTCGGGGAGTTGGGCATCGACACCAGCGCAGCCGTCCCGCGCGCCGTCACCACGGCAGACCTGGCCGCGGCGGACATCGTCGTCACCATGAAGCCCCGCCTCACTCTCCCCGGGCCGGTGACCGGACGACTCGTCGAATGGGAATTCCCCGACCCCGACAACTGGGACATCTCCGGGGTCCGGGAGCTTCGAGACCTCGTGCTGCAGCACGTCACGACACTCGTTTGATCGCACCGAAGGAAGGTTCCTGCCGTCAGAGTTACCGTAAGTCTCTCTCGGTTGCGAAGTTGCAGTTGGGTCTGTCAAACGCATCAGCAGGCGCTGGCCATCAGGCCCGCCCAGACCGCGGCCATCTCCGAATTGTTCATGTGTAATCGCGTGCACAAGTCTCGCGCGGATGCATAACGGCAAGGGACTCCACCACTGAGCTGTGTCGTCGCTATCGGGTAGCTTTCGGTGTCAGTTCTGACGACGACCTCAGGGAGCGAGATGCTCGCCACTTCGAACCAGAGCGGGTGCGCATATTGCACACGCGAGCATCGCAATGTACCGGCAAGATAGGCCGCGCAAAATTTCTCTGAGTCGTGCCCTGAGGCTCGGACCGCGGATGCGGACTGGTCGGGGCTGCGGAAATTGCGTTCGCCTGTTACCGCAAATGCTGAGCGGTGTCGCTGTCGATTGATTGGGAGGGGCTCACGTCCCCGCGGAGTGAGACAGGGGCGCTGCGGCTTCCCAGGGACGGCGAGGGTTCTGGGGTGGGGTGGCGGATGGTCTGGATGACAAAGAGTGCGACCCCAATGAGGGCGACGACGATCGATGCCCAGATATTGGCGGGGATGCCGAGGGGCGCGTCGCTGCTGGGGTCGATGCGGATCGCTTCGAGTCCGCTGCGGCCGATGCCGTACCAGATCAGGTAGATCGCCAGGCTTCGCCCCCAGCCGAGAGTGAAGCGGCGCTCCAGAAGGACGATGACGGCAGCGCCGATCAAGTTCCAGATCATCTCGTAGAGGAACAGCGGGTGGAACAGGGTCCCGGCGGGCAGGCCATCGGGGAACATCGGGGCCGAGGGGAGGATCTCAAGCCCCCAGGGCAAGGTGGTGGGGTTTCCGAAGAGTTCTTGGTTGACGTAGTTCCCGAGCCGGCCGATGGCTTGTGCGACGAGGAGCGCGGGGGCGAGGGCGTCGGCGAAGGTCCAGAAGCGGAGCCCGGCGCGGCGGCATCCGATGTAGGCGCCGATCGCACCGCCGATCAGAGAGCCGTAGATGGCGTTGCCGCCGTCCCAGATCGCGAACACGTTCCACAGATTCGCGCCGGGGTAGAAGTAGTCCGAGACGTGGGTGAACACGTGATAGAACCGGGCGGCGATGATGCCGAGGGGGACCACCCACAGGACGACGTCGATGACGGTCCAGGGTGCGACGCCGCGCCGCCGGAGCCTGCGGTCGGTGATCAGGACGGCAGCGATGATGCCGGCGATGATGCAGAGCGCGTAGGTGTGGATGGTGAGCGGGCCGAGCTGGAAGCTCGCCCATGCCGGGTCCGGGCTGGGGATGCTCGCGGGATGAATGCTCATGGGTGTGCTCCTTGGACCGTCATGGGGAACGCTACGCCGTGGGGCTGTGTACGCCCGCCGCACGCCCGGTGGGTGGTTAGCGCTTGGATCGTGGCAGTGTGAGGGTGATGCTGGTGCCGGCCGGTGAGGTGTTACTGACGGTCGCTGTTCCGCCGTAGCGGGTGATGGTGTCGTGGACGAGGGCCAGGCCGATGCCGAAGCCGGTGCGTGCAGTGCCGCCTCCGTCGACGGCGTCGGAGGAGCGTGCGAACCGGTCGAAGACCCGCTGCGGATCGATCCCGCGGATCCCGGGCCCCTGGTCGGAGACGGTGATAGTCACGGTAGTGCGCGTCGCCGATGTGGTGACGGTCACAACGGAGGGTGGCGAGTGTTTGATCGCATTGTCGAGCAGCGCCACTAGGGTGCGGTGGAGGCTGGCCTCCGGGATCGCGACGGCGACATCGGTTGGGGTGGGGGTTGCGGCGATGTCGACGCTGCGGTCCCGGGCGAGCATCCTCATCGCGGTGACCGCAGCCTGAACGGACCCGTCCACCTGGACTGGTACTGGGGTTTCCCCCGCAGTGGCGTCAATTGAGTCCAGCAGGTCGGTGACGACAGCGCCTAGTGCGTGGGAGTCGCCGCGGAGTTGCGCGATGAGCTCCGCGTTCGGGTCGTCTGCGTTGGTCGCCCGTTGCAGCACTTGGAGGCGTGCGTCGAGGATCGCCAGGGGTGTGCGGAGTTCGTGGGAGGCGTCGGCGACGAAACGACGTTGACGGCGCAGAGCGTCCACGAGGGGCGCGACAGCGCGTCGGGTGACCAGCAGCGCGATTGTGCCGGCGAGGGCGATAGCGCCGACGCCGACGAGGATCGCGCCGATGACGATGTCGACGCCTTCGATGTCGACAGTCGTTTCGTGCCGCCCGGGGCGGAACAGCTGGGACGGCGGGATCTGGCTGAACACGACCAGGAGCGTGGCAACGAGAACCGCCAGGACCAACACAGAGACGGCGATAGTGATCCAGATCCCGACTCTGCGGGACGCTGCCCGGACGAGCTGCGCGTCAGGATCACGGGTCTTGGGCGCCCGGGTCACAGCTGTCCTAGCCGGTAGCCGCGGCCGCGGACGGTGGTGATGATGTCGGCATCGGTTTTGCGGCGCAGGTAGTGCACGTATGTGTCGACGGTGCCGGGGGTGTCGCCGGTAGTGAACACGGTGCGGAGGATCTCGTCTCTGGTGAAGGTTTTGTCGGGGTGGACAGCGAGGAGTTTCAGCAGCTCACTTTCTCGATCGGTCAGTATTGTGCGCCCGTCGTACGGGGAGTAGATGGCGCGGGAGTCGGGGTAGAACTCCCATTCGCCGACGCGAACGAACGGGCCTTCTCCGTTGCTGACCCGGCGGATCGCGCGGAGTCGGGCGAAGAGCTCATCGAACTCGAACGGTTTCACGAGGTAGTCGTTGGCGCCGGCATCCAGCCCGCGCACCTTATCTTGGATGCTGCCCAGAGCGGTGAGGATCAGCATCGGGGTGTGCACGCCGCTGCGGCGAAGGGTTTCCACAATCGAGATTCCGTCCACAGTCGGTAAGCGGCGGTCCACGATCATTACCTCGAACCGGCCGTCCTGGGCGGCGTCGAGCGCCACCCCGCCATCGCTGTGGAGGGTGACGTCGTACACCTCCTCGAGGACGCGCACCATCAGTGGACCCAGCTGCGGGTCATCTTCTACCAGCAGGAGCCGCGGCCTCGTTGTCGTCTCTGTCGTACTCACGCGCGTCCGCTCCCTTCTCTGCCCGCCCTCACGAGCATCCTCCATGATCAGGTCGACAAACCCGTCAGACTCAGCGACCTGACCCCGGCTGTTGCGCCACAGCGGGCACGTCGCGGGCGGGGGCAAACAGTGGCATCCGTGCCATCAGGAACGCGACGCCGAAGGTCAGGACGGGGGCCAGCAGGAGGGAGGCAAGCACATCGGTCGGATAGTGCGCGCCCAGGTACACCCGAGACCAGCCGGTGAGAATCATGACGACCAGCGCCCCGGCGACGACCACGCCCCGGAAACGCCAACCGGACAGAACCACCACCAGCGCGAGCACCCACGCGGCAGCGAACGCGGTGTGACCGCTCGGATAGCTGAACGTGACCGGTTCCACCCCCGTCGGATAGCTCAGCAGTGATGAATCCGGTCGTGCGCGACCGGCGATGACCTTGACCAGATCCGTGACCGCCCACGGGATCGCGATCAGCACCAACACTCGCACCGCCGCCACCCAGGACCGCGCTAACACCGTGACGACAACAACTGTGCTTGCCGTCACCACGAGAGCGAATGTGGGTCCGAACACCAGGTTGATCGAGTGGGCAACCGCGTCGAAAACGATGTTGTGAACGCTGTTTACGGCGATGACGAGCTGCATCTCCCCGGCACTCCACGCCGGTGATCCGGCAATGAAAAGACCGGCGACAACGACCGCGGCGAACGTCGCCAACATCGACACACTGACGACGGAAGGCGACAACGAGCGGGGGCTTTTCATCGTGACAGGCTCCCCACCTGGCACTAAGAATCCGCACAGAAACCCCACTCCGCGTTGCGGAGACGAATTCTTGGTGGCTTCTTACAGCGCCTGCGGGATGATTCCTTCCCCAGTAACACCAACAGGAAGGAACGGAACCATGCGCTCCAAGAAGATCATGATCGGTAGCGGGGTGGGGGTGGCAGCTCTCGCGATAGCTGCGGGAGGGCTCGTGATGAGCCTGCCCGCGCAAGCCGCCGCCATCCCTACCGCCCCGAGCGTTTCCGCCTCTACGTCCGCGGACACCGATGTCGAGACCAACGACGACACGCCGGGCGCGGCGGACACCGACGTCGAAACCAACGACGACGGGGCCGCTGACACGGACGCGGAGACGAACGACGACACCCCGGGCGCGGCGGACACCGATGTCGAGACCAACGACGACGCAGGAGCGTCGACCGGCAACTGACGCTGCCCCTCACGACGGCCGGACACTTCTCCAAATGTCCGGCCGCCACTCCGTCTGCCACGAGCAGCGCTCGTTCGTCTCAGAGGTGGGTGCTGTCACGATGATCGTTGTGGACACACTGCGGCGGGTCCTACTCGTCGTTGCACTGCTCAACTTGGGGTACTTCTTCGTCGAGTTCAGCGTCGCCCTGTCCATCGGATCGGTGTCTCTTTTCGCGGACAGTGTCGACTTCCTCGAGGATGCTCTGATCAACCTCCTCATCTTTACGGCGCTGATGTGGACGGCAAGCCCACGCCGCGCGGTCGGATCCTTCTTGGCTTTCGTGATTTTGATCCCGGCGATCGCGACGATCTGGGCCGCCATCGCCAAGGCGTTCGACCCTTACCCGCCCGACCCGCTGCCGTTGACGATGACCGCTCTGGGTGCGCTGGCTGTCAACCTGACGGCGGCACTCCTGCTGGTCCGGCATCGCCACCACAGCGGCGGCCTCACCAAGGCCGCGTGGCTGTCCGCCCGCAACGACGCCCTCGCGAACGTCGCAATCATCATTGTGGGGGTGCTGACCTTCCGGTTCGCCACCGGGTGGTTGGACATCATCGTCGGTGTCGGCATCGGACTCCTCAACGCCGACGCCGCCCGCGCGGTGTGGAAAGCAGCACGCCGGGAAACGGGCGCCCCCGCCTGACCTCGCGGCTAGGTAACCCGGGCGTCGAGAAGAGACTCGTCGTCCGCGATCGCCGCGAGCACCTCGATTAACAGGTACACGGCTGCCAGGAGTAGCCCGGCGCAGGTTGCGATGGTGGCGGAGCTGGTGATGGGGGTGCGTTCCCGGCATCGGCCCGACGGCCTGCGGCCGGATGGGCGGGGCGTCAATGCGCTCATTTGAGGGTGTCCAGCAGGGTGGTGAGCGACTGAGTTTCCGCGGCAGTGTCGGGGGCGCTCGCTCGTAGTGTGGTGAGGACGGTATCGATCTGCCCGTCGATGAACGTCCACCCCGTGTCATCCAGCGGCTGCAGGGCCGGCTGTGCGTCGTCCCACGTCTTCTCCAGATCTGCGATCCGTGCCGTTGCTCCCGCCTCGTCCCCGGCCTGGATCATCGCCAGTGCGTCCGCGGTAATTGTCCGAAACGTTGTCACATCGGAGGCCGGGAACTTCGCGGTGGCCGATGTTCCCGGAACCAAGGTGACCGTCGTGGCTGGGCCTTCACCCTCGCTGGCGGCCGCGACCGAGTGAGGCTGCGCGGATGCCCACACCAGCAACGCAACCGTGACTGCCGCGACGATCCCGTAAAAGACGAGCACCCGTCGCTCGCGCTTCTTACTGGTCACCGGCGCTGCTGTGGTGCTGTTGCTGGCAGTGATGGTGTCGGCGCGGGAGACGCTGAGGTAGATGACCGTGCCGAGGATCGCGGTCAGGAAGATGATGCTGGTTACGGCAACCCCCAAGCCCAGACCCTGCTGGTCAGTGGGGAATCCGAGCCAGTCGCCAAGACTGGCGCCTAAGGGTCTGGTGAGGATGTAGGCGAGCCAGAACGCTAGGACCGCGTTGCCGCCCATCCGCCACCCGGCGAACACGGCGACGATCAGCCCGGCCGGGAGCAGGACGGAGATGCCGGGGCTCCACCCAGTGAGTTCGAGAATCCAGTCGCCGGACGCGGTGCCCAGCGCGAAGGTGACCAGGATGGCCAGCCAGTAGAACAGCTCACGCGGGGTGGTTTTGATGCTGTGGATCGACAGGGTCCGTTGGCTGGCCCACCAGATCCCGAACACAACGGCGAGGGTGCCGGCGAACACGGTGGTGCTGACAGCAAGGGGCACCCCCAGGTTGTCGGTGAGGATATCCGTGTACAGGGTGCCGGTGACGCTGAGCACCACGACCGTGAGCCAGTACACGAACGGAACGTACCGGCGCAGTGACAGCTGCACCGCGAGAACGACGACGAGCACCACGGTGAAGATCAGCGAGGTCAGCTCGAGACCCACACCCAACGTCATGTTGATCCAGTCCGCGAAACTCTCACCCACTGTTGTGCAAAGGATTTTGATGATCCAAAACCACACCGTGATCTCTGGAACCTTGCTCAACATGGTGCGCCCCGCGGCGACTCTGGCCGACTTCACTGTTTCCGTCACAGCACGGACGCTAGAAAGACGCGACTAAGACACCTCTGAGAGTTGCCAATCTGCCCCGGCCACTTCAAGCTCGCGACGAACCGCACCAATCAACGCCCGCGACGTCGCGGGTCAATGAGGAGGGTGCGTGTCCGAGGCACTATGTGTGCTGACGAGGAACTCGTCCACATTGGGAAGGTGAGCGCGAACGTTGCGGTTCGCGTCGGCGCTGATCGCGTCAAGCTGTTCACGCGAGGCGGTGGCATCGACGGTGAGTATCGCGTCTCCCTCAAGGCGGTGCCCGTTCCAGCGCAAACGGATCCGGTCGACTCGGTCAATGCCGTCGACGTGGTCGAGGGCGTGCGCAACTTTGTCGACCAGCTCGGGTTCTACGCCGTCGAGCAGGCGGCGGCCCACGCTTCGGACGGTGCCGATGAGGAGGACGAAGATCGCGGCAGAAATGATCAACCCGACGATCGGGTCAGCCAGCGGGACGCCGAGCAGCACACCCACCCCACCGGCAACGACGGCCAGGGACGTGAATCCGTCCGTGCGGGCGTGGATGCCGTCCGCGACGAGCGCGGCGGAGCCGATGCGCTGGCCGACGCGGATCCGGTATACGGCTACGATTTCGTTGCCGAGGAAGCCGATGATTGCGACGGCTATCACCCAACCGATGTTGCCGATCTGCTGCGGGTGAATGATGCGGTCGATGGACTGCCAGGCGGCGATAATCGCGGACAGCGCGACGACGAACACGATGAACAAGCCCGCGAGATCTTCCGCGCGGCCCAGCCCGTAGGTATAGCGGCGGGATGCGGCGCGCCGGCTGAGGATGAACGCCACCCAGAGGGGTACAGCGGTGAGTGCATCGGAGAAGTTGTGGATGGTGTCGGCGAGCAACGCGACGGAACCGCTGAAGATGACGACCGCCGCCTGGAGGATGGTCGTTGCCAGCAGGATGAGGAGGCTGATCTTCAACACGCGGATACCGGAGCTATTCGCTTCCATCGCGTCATCGATCGAGTCCGCGGCATCATGCGAGTGCGGCACGAACAGGCCGTACACGAACCCCTTCAGACCAGTCGGATGACTGTGATCGCCGCCATGATCGTGATCCCCCTGCAGGTGGTAGTGATCGTGGTGCGGGTCCTTGTGGTCGCGTTCGTGGCCGGTTGTCATTCGCTGACTCGGTCCGCGTGGTGGTGGCGGGGGGTGCCACCGAGCGAGTGTTCGGCTTGGAAGATGGCGTCGGCGACCAGCCGGGAAGCGTGCTCGTTCTCCAAGCGGTAGAACACTTTCTGCCCTTCCTGACGGGTCGCAACGATGCGGGCCAGCCGCAGCTTGGCTAGATGCTGCGACACCCCGGCCGGCGACTTGTCGACCGCCTCCGCGATGCTGTTCACCGACAGCTCCTGCGCATTTTGTAGAGCGAGGATGATCCGCACGCGGGTGGCGTCTGCCAGCATTCCGAACACCTCCACGGCGAGCTCCACATAGGAACTATCCGGACAATACCCGCATGATTGCTTATCTACGCTCATACGCAGATACGACTATGTCAAAGGCAGGTGTCCGTCAACTTCGCGATGGAATACACAGTTCGGAGGCTCGTTGCATACCCTAGGGGGGTACGGTATGTACGTGAACGGTTACGACAGCAACAAGGACGACCTGCAGCAGCGGCTGCGGCGCATCGAGGGTCAGGTGCGCGGCATCTCGCGGATGGTCGATGAGGACAAGTACTGCATCGACATCCTCACGCAGGTCTCGGCCGCGACGAAGGCGCTCGAGACGGTCGCGTTGTCCCTGCTCGGCGATCACCTTCGCCACTGCGTCGCCGAGGCATCCGCTGAGGGCGGCCAGGTCGCTGCAGAGAAGATCCGTGAAGCCAACGACGCGATCGCGCGTCTGGTCCGCTCCTAAACCACCCACCCCCGTATCGGAGAACACACCATGACTGACCGCATCGACCTCGGCCTGAAAGACACCAGCAGCGCTGGTTGCTCCTGCTGCGCCACAACGACCTCTGCCCCCGCCGATCTCCCTGCCAACGCGACGCCAGCAGTGACCGAAGACGTGCTGGTGTCAGGAATGACGTGCGCGCACTGCGTATCCAGCGTCACCGAAGAGATCACCGGTATCGAGGGCGTGCAGAACGTCACCGTCGAACTACACCCCGGCGGCGCATCACGCGTCACGATCAACAGCTCGACCCCGATCAGCAGCTCTGCGGTGAAAGCAGCCGTGCAAGAGGCCGGCTACACCCTGGCCGCCACCTCGGTCTAACACTTCGACGCCACGCAACGAAGGAGGCTCTGATGACCCAGCACGATCACTCTTCCCACCCTGTGAACCACAGCGATCACGCCGCTGCGACTGCCACCGCGCACGACCACGCCGCGATGGGCCATGCCGGTCACGATGACGCCCAGGCGCCGGCAGCGGGGCACTCCGATCACGGGCACGCCGACCACGGGGGCCACGGTGACCATGTGGCCCGGTTCCGGCGGCTGTTTTGGATCATGCTGATCCTCGCTGTCCCGGTCGTCGGGTTCTCGATGATGTTCTCGATGCTGCTCGGGTACCAGCTGCCGGATGCCGCATGGGTCGGGTGGGTCTCCCCGGTGCTGGGCACGGTGATGTACGTGTGGGGTGGCGCCCCGTTCCTCACCGGCGCGGTCAGTGAGCTCCGCGCCCGCAAGCCCGGGATGATGCTGCTGATCGCCCTGGCGATCACGGTCGCGTTCGTCGCGTCCTGGGGTGCGAGCCTCGGCGTGCTGGACCACGAGCTGGACTTCTGGTGGGAGCTGGCGCTGCTGATCGTCATCATGCTCCTGGGCCACTGGATCGAAATGCGCTCCCTCGCCCAAACCACCTCCGCCCTCGACTCCCTCGCCGCACTCCTCCCCGACGAGGCCGAGAAGGTCGACGGCGACACCACCGTGAACGTCGCTCCCGCGGATCTGCTCGTCGGGGACGTGGTCGTGGTCCGCCCCGGCGGGCGAGTACCGGCGGATGGACGGATCGTGCAGGGCTCGGCAAGCATGGATGAGTCGATGATCACCGGAGAGTCCCGCCCGGTGCGTCGGAGCGACGGCGACCCGGTAATCGCCGGGACCGTGGCCACCGACTCCGGGGTGCGGGTGGAGATCACCGCGGTCGGTGCCGACACCGCTCTCGCCGGGATCCAGAAGCTGGTCACCGAGGCGCAGAACTCCTCCTCCCGTGCGCAGCGCCTCGCGGACCGTGCCGCCGGGTGGCTGTTCTGGTTCGCCCTCGGCGCTGCCGCGATGACCGCGATCGCCTGGACGCTGCTGGGCTTCCCGGATGATGCTGTCGTTCGCACCATCACGGTGCTGGTAATCGCGTGCCCCCACGCCCTCGGGCTGGCAATCCCGCTGGTGGTCTCCATCGCCACCGAACGCGCCGCCAAGGCAGGTGTGCTGGTCAAGGACCGGCTGGCGTTGGAGAGCATGCGCACCGTCAACACGGTCCTGTTCGACAAGACCGGCACCCTCACCAAGGGCACCCCCGCCGTCACCGCCATCGACCCCGCGGCGGGCATCAACCCCGACGAGCTCCTCTCCCTGGCAGCCGCCGCCGAAACGGACTCCGAGCACCCCCTGGCCCGCGCGATCGTCAACGCCGCGAAAGAGCGCCAGCTCACCGTCCCGCGTTCCAGCGACTTCGCGTCCTCACCCGCGGTCGGTGTTCGGGCGCTGGTCGACGGGCGCACCGTGCAGGTCGGTGGCCCGTACCTCCTCGAGCAAGAAGGGGCGAGCGAGCTGCCCATCGCCGACGAGTGGCGGGGGGAAGGCGCGATCATCTTGCACGTCCTCGTTGACGGAGCCGTGGCGGGTGCGTTGCGGCTTGCGGATGAGATCCGCCCCGAATCCCGAGAGGCCGTAACCGCGCTGCAAGGCCGCGGCGTGCAGGTGGTCATGATCACCGGTGACGCGGAAGCCGTCGCCGCGTCCGTAGCCACAGAGCTGGGCATCGACCGGTACTTCGCTGGAGTCCGCCCGGAGGACAAGGCCTCCAAGGTGAAGCAACTGCAGGGCGAGGGACGTAAGGTCGCGATGGTCGGCGACGGGGTGAACGATGCGCCCGCCCTTGCCCAGGCGGACGTCGGTATCGCGATCGGCGCCGGCACCGATGTCGCGATCGCTTCTGCCGGGGTGATCCTCGCGAGCGACGACCCCCGGTCGGTGGTGTCAGTGATCGAGCTTTCTCGGGCGAGCTACCGGAAGATGACACAGAACCTGTGGTGGGCAGCCGGCTACAACCTCCTTTCCGTGCCGCTGGCTGCAGGGGTGCTCGCTCCCATCGGGTTCGTGCTGCCCATGTCGGTGGGCGCGATCCTGATGTCGCTGTCCACCATCGTGGTCGCCCTCAACGCCCAACTGCTGCGGCGACTGGACCTCAGCCCGGAGTCCGTCATTCGCCGCAACTGAGCGGGGTGTCGTACCGTGGAACGACGAGGGAGGTGACATGTCGCTGATCGCACTGACAGAACAACTGCGGGCCGGCCGCTCTATGGCCCGCACGCTGCTGCTGCTGATCGCTCTCACCGGCGCGGTCATCGTCGGCCTGCTGGCCATGCACTCCCTCAACACCCACACCGCCGCGGAAACCGGCCACCACGCCACCATGGCCGCCGACCCCGCCGATATGAGCACCGACTCTCACGCTGCGGCGACCACCGCGGTGGATGACGGGTGCGCGGACTGCGGATCAGACCACTCGAGCATGTTCGCGATGGCGTGCGTCCTCGCACTACTGGCGACGGTGCTGCTCTTGGCCCGCCCGGCCGCGGTCCGCCAGTGGCTCGCGCTTCTTCCTCGACCGGGACCGCCCGTAGTCTCGCCGCCCGGCATCCCGGGTCTTCGCCCTCCTTCTCTCACCGCTCTCTGCATCAGTCGTACGTGACGTGTCCGAGCCTCGGCCACCCTGCCGCAGGCTCACTCTGACGCACGCCGGTCTCCCTGACCAGGCGCACCCTTTCACGTACCCCTTTTGGAGAACCCTGATGAGAATTCGTACCGCGGCGACTGCCGCACTGGCCCTGGCCACCGCCCTCACCCTTGCCGGCTGTGCCGGCAACACCGCCGATTCCGGCTCCATGCCGGGCATGGACCACGGCAGCAGCAGCAGCGCCTCACCGTCCGTGGTGATGGCGGAGTTCAACGACGCGGATGTGATGTTCGCGCAGATGATGATCCCGCACCACCAGCAGGCCGTCGAGATGGCCGACATGATCCTCGCCAAAGACGGCATCGACGCCGGAGTGATCACGCTCGCGGAGCAGATCAAAGCCGCCCAGCAGCCCGAGATCGAACAGCTGCAGGGATGGCTGGACGAGTGGGGAGCCGACAGTGACATGGGCGGTATGGGCGGCATGGATCACGGTGACGGGATGATGAGCGACGAGGACATGAAAACCCTCGACGCCGCCACCGGCACCGAGGCGTCCCGCCTATTCCTCGAGGAGATGACGATGCACCACGAGGGCGCCATCACCATGGCGCAGAATGAGGTCGACAACGGCCAGAACACGGACGCGATCGGGATGGCTCAGACCATCATCGACACGCAGACCGCGGAGATCGCCACCATGCAGGAGCTGCTCGGACAGCTGTGACGCACCCCCGGTGAGGGGCACCCGCAACAGGTGTCCCTCACCCCGGACTCGAAAAGGGTGCGTATGCGCATTCCCCTGCGCGCGACAGCAAGCCTCGTCGCGCTTCTCACTTTGACCCTCACCGGGTGCGCGGCCGGCACGCCACCCACTACCGGCACCGACCACGCGGACACAATGCCGCACGTGCACGCGATCGTGCCCTCCCCGGACGGTGACGGGTTCTTGCTCGGCACACACGACGGCCTCTACACCGCCACCGCGGACGGGAAACTCGGCACCAGCATCGGCAGCGACAACCTCGACGCCATGGGCCTGACCGCCCTGGGCGGAGACCTCATCGCTTCCGGTCACCCCGGCACCCGCACACCCACCGACCTCGGCGACCACAACCTCGGCGTCATCCGCAGCAGGGACGGCGGCACCACCTGGGACCCGGTCGCGTACACCGGGGAGAAAGACTTCCACGCCCTCACCGCCGCCCCGGACGGCACCCCTTACGCCCAAGCAACCGACAACAACGTGCTGATGGCAAGCACCGACCGTGGGGTCAGCTGGACCCCGACCGGCAGCAGGCTGCAAGTCTTCGCGATCGCCGTGGACACCACCGGCCGCATCATCGCCACCACCTCCGATGGGCTGCACGTCAGCACCGACCGCGGATCAACATTTGCACCGTTGCCGGATGCACCGAACCTGTATCCGCTGGCCGCGTCGCCTGACTATCAGCGGCTCGTGGGCGTGGACAGCAAAGAGACCATCTGGACCAGCAGCGCCAGTGATCCGACCTGGCGAAACGTCGGAACCGTTCACGGCTCCGCCCAAGCAATCGCCATCACCGACGCCGGAGACATCCTCGTCGTCGACGACAGCGGACTCACCCTGCTCCCTCCTCCCGCAGCCAACTAATCGGCTCACCCGAAAGAGACCACGCTTGCTCACTCATCCACCCACCACCGACCAGACACCCGTGCGTTCCCGGAGAAAACCATCGACTGGCGCCGAAGCGCCCCTCGCGCCCGCAGCGACCACACAGCCCGAGGCCGTCCTCACCCGACGGCAAGCCCGCACCCGCGCATACGCCTCCGAGGAAACCAGGCAAGATCCCGCGGGCCGTGCACACACCCCCACGGGACCCCCGCTAGATGCCTTTGAGGCCGCGGCCCGCCTGTTCTCGTTCGCGCCACAACAGGCTGCGCAGTCCGGGTCCGCTTCTGCGCTCTCATTCGCGTCCAACACGGACCGCGCACTGAGCCCGGCCCATCCCCAACCGCACTCTCGGGCGCGGGCGCTGTTCTTGTCTGTGAACTTCCTCGGCCTCGTGGCGCTGCTGACCATCGGGATGACCGTAGACGCCGAAGCACTCCCCCACGAGCACGCGGAACCGGCAACCGCCCCGGTGGACAGTTCGCGGTCCGAAGACATCCAGGCGTACGTCACACCCGGCCAGACGCAGGCCGCTCCCGTCATCACCCGCGACGGCTACTCCACCGCCACCCTCGTGGATCTGGCCGGAACCGCGGGCATCATGAACTACTCCAGCGCGGTGTTCACCAACAACCCCGACTGCGCCATCCAATGGCCGTACGCGGTCGGTGTTCCGATGACCTACGGGTTCGGCATGCGCGACGGCAAGATGCATGAGGGCACCGACTTCGTTCCCGGCGTCGGGGCTCACATCCAAGCCATCGCCGAGGGAGTCGTCGCCACCTCTACCGACAACGGCGGAGCCTACGGAGTCACCATCGTTATCGATCACCGCGTCGATGGACAGCTCGTCTCGACCCGCTACGCCCATATGGAATACGACTCCCGACAAGTCGAGGTTGGCGACACCGTCGACGTCGGTCAATACATTGGCCGCACCGGAGACACCGGCCGCTCCTTTGGAGCCCACCTGCACTTCGAAGTGCTTCTCAATGGAACCACCGCCACCGATCCACTCCCCTGGCTGGAGGACTACGCCACCTGCTGAACATGTCGGCACTCACCGGTAGCTTCCGGGAGTTCGACCAGTTCGAGGGGAATGGAATGCACGACGCTATACGGACGTCCGTACGCGCACATTGCACACACGAACATCGCAATGTACCGACACGCAGGCGCTGATGCTCGCCCACGTCGACGTGAACTCGGCGTACGCATCCTTCGAACGCATCTTCCGCCCCGACCTGGCCACGGTCCCCCTCGTCGTCCTGTCCAACAATGACGGGATGGTGGTCGCGGCCAGTAGGGATGCGAAAGCGATGGGCCTGGACCTCGGGGAGCCGTGGTTCAAGATCCGCCCGTACGCGCAGCGGCTCGGCGTGATCGCGGTCAGCTCGAACTACGAGCTGTACGGATCGATGAGCGCCAAAGTCATGCAAGTTCTGTCTCGCTACACCGCCGACCTCGACATCTACTCCATCGACGAAGCATTCCTCACCGTCCCCCCGCACATCGTCCGGGAACCCGGGGCGATGCAGACCTGGGCGCGCGAGATCAAAGACACCCTCGCGAAACTCGTCGGCGTCCCCGTCTGCGTCGGAGTGGCGAACACCCGCACCACCGCGAAACTCGCGAACAAATGGGCCAAGAAGGCGGCCCCATTCGACGGGGTTTGCGTATGGCCGGACATTGCGACAGAGGATCGGCACCAGCTGATGGCACGGCTCCCGGTCTCCGAACTCTGGGGCATCGCCTCCCGGCTCGAGAAGCGACTGAATGCGATCGGCGTTCGCTCGATCGCGCACCTGGCCGCGGCGGACCCGACCATCGTGCGAAAGAACACATCAGTGGTGACGATGCGCACCGCGCTCGAGGTCCGCGGCGTGCCCTGCATCGACGCCGAACCCAACCACGACGGCAAGAAACAGCAGCTGATCGTGTCCCGCTCGTTCGGGGAGAAGATCACCACGGTCGCGGAGATGCGGCAGGTCTTGTCCATCTACGCTCAACGCGCCGCCACCCGACTCGTCCGGCACGGGCAGGTCGCGAAACTGCTCACCGCGTTCGCTTCCGTCTCCCCATTCGACAACTCCGACCGGGCAGAAAGCGGCGGTGGGCGACGCAGCCTTTTCCCGCAGACCGTCGCGCGGCTGCCGACGCCGACCGCGGACCCGGTGCAGCTGACCAAAGCCGCCCACGCGCTCCTCCCCCACCTCTCCGACGGGGTCCGGTATGCGAAAGCCGGGATGATGCTCACCGACCTCCGCAAGGCCGACGAACACCAAACCCTCGACATGTTCCGCCACGCCCACGAAGAGCATCACATCGCCGACCTCATGGCACGCATCCAACGCAAGACCGGCCACGACACCCTCGGGCTCGGCTACGCGGGATTGCGACCGGGCCCGAAATGGCAGATGAAACGGGAAATGCTCACCAAACGGGCGACCACGCACTGGGACGAACTGGTCACTGTGCGTGCATGACCCAGCGAAAGGTCCGGGTGTGGGCGACCCGGATTGGCTGCTCAAGGAGCGCTCCGTGAGCACCGCCGCGCTTGTTCGTGCCGGAAGGTATTGACCAGCGTTGACTGCGCGCGGATTCGTCACGGACTTTCGACGTTGCGGTGCGCCGCGCCAACAAGCCACGACAGGACGGCGGACCGGAACAGATCGGGGTCCACATTGGCTTCCCAACCGTGGGGAGCAGGAGCAGTCTTCACGAGTGTGACGCGCGGGTGTGCAGCAAGGAAGCGAGTCGTGAGAGCGATGGGGATCTCTTGATCCCCATCCGAGTGGACCAGTATCGTCGGCACGCCGAGCGCGAGGTTATGCACCCAGTTGAGGGTATTGAAGTCGAGCGCCTCGGGCATCCCGACCAGTCGGCTGATGACGCGAGAGCCGAGCGCCCACATCACCAGCGATGCTGCGGTGGCGGGTAGGCCCGCACGATGCACGCCATGTTGAATGATCGGCCGCCACTGGGTGGCGGGCGAGATCAGAGCCAGACGGTCGATCGCCGCGGGCTCGCGGCGAAGAAGTTCCAACGAGAGCCCAGCACCCATCGACCAGGCCACGACGTACACGGCCGTCGCGCCATGCGAGCGCGCATAGGCGATCGCGTCGGCAAGGTCGCTCCACTCGCGCTGCCCGAGGGTTGAGGCGGAGACCGGCGGCCCGTCCCCCGAGCCTCGATATGTGATCACCATCGAAGTCAGGCCAGCCTGATGCGCAACCTCAACAGAACGCAGAGTCACGAGTCTCGAGGTGCGGATGCCTTGGACGTGGATCACCCAAGCCTTGTCGACCGCCGTTCCTCTGAAGAGCCAGGCCGGTGCCGATTCGCCGTCACGAAGCGGCACAACAACGTCCTCCCAGTTGGGATCGATCTCGCAGGGTCCGCTCATCGTGTGGCCGGTCCATTTGGCTGCAAACGGCTCTGAACTCATGGGCACAGTCGTCTCAAGCAGACGACGAATCACGCGTCGCCCGTCCGACGAGAGAACTGGACCGATGAGCGCGTGCTGGGCAAAGCGCTCTCCGAACCATAGGCCGTAACTCCCCTCGGCAAGCGTGAGATCTGTCTGCGTCAACTCGATATCGTCGCCGACGCGTCGCACAATGAGGGTCTGGCGTCTCGGACGGACGCCGACGATGCGTCGCGCCAGCATCGTTATGATCCCGACCGCGACCGCGCCCAGTGCAGCCAAGCCGCCGATCGCAGTGGCCATCACCTTCAAGATGTCGTCACCTCCTCCGCTGAACTCGACATCCGCACCACAGCGGGCGCTCGCATCTGTCGATCGAGCATCCCAGTAGCTGCGCGCAGCAGAACGCGTTCGCGCTTGGTCAACTCCTGGCTGTTGGCTATGTCCGTCAGGCGAACAGCGAGCCGGTATGTCTCGTGCACGGGGTCCTCGTCCGGAATAGGCCTCACGATCATCCCGCGGTCGAGGTTCGCCTTCGCGAGGAGCCTTCCAAGCGTCGCGTTCATCGATCTCCTGCCAGCGCGGACGGCGGCGAACAAGATGATCCCACCGCAAACCAGGACGACACCGCTGTAGAACGGAATCGTGAACAGAGCGCCGACAAATTCAACTGGCTCCGTCCGCCCTAGACCCGCGACGCGGAGCGTGAGGTAGACGATCTCGATGAGGCTCGCCGCAAGAATCGCCCACGCGCCAATGCGGATGAGAATGTACGGGCGCGGCTTCCGGCCGTATATTCCGCGAAGCATTCGGACCATGATCAGGACGACGCAACCCATGTAGATCGACGCGTACGCCCACAGGCCAAGCTGATCCGCGGTCGCTTTGATGAATTCGTCCGTCGTCGATCCTCGATCTGCGATCAATAGGAAGGGAATGGTGAAGGCGAGGACCATGGCGGGCAGCTCCCAGAGACTGCGCGGATTGAACCGGCTCCCGTCCAAGGTGAGCGCAGCCCGCATGACGAACCAGAAAGCCGTGGTCGCGAGGATGTTCTGGATGAGGTTTGCGACGTTCGTTGCGCCGATCCACCCGTCGACTGTCGGCAGCGGAACGACGACCCCGACCATGAAGACGGCTGCGAGCCCGGTGATGGTGGCGATCCAGGTGAGTCGGCTCGACGGCTGGCGGATCGCAGATGGCAACCGGATCAACGTCAGTATCAACAACGCGAGGAATGCGACAGTCTCGATGCGGAGCAGCATCAGCCGAACACTGCCTCATCGTCGCCATGGCGTGGTCGAAGAAGGAGCCGCGACAGAAGCTGCGACAACTTCTCGGCTTCGGCTTCGACCACGAGTTCCGCGTCATCGAAGTCCAGATCGATCTCGAAGTCCGGAGTGACGATCCCCCGCGCGAGGACCGACTGTCCGGCCCGCACGTGATGAACTCCCGGGTGTTTGACGGGCAATGTCGTACACCCCGAGTGGTCAAACAGAACGTGCGACAACTCGTGAAGCACAGTGTGAAATTGGTACCAGCGCGGGTCGGATTTACGCACCAGGATCTTGGCTGAGTCGGTTGTGAGCAGAACGAGCCCGGTGACGTTTTCCCAGTCGCGATCACCGACTGGCTCGATGTCAATCCTTCTGCCAGTCGCGACCGCAACCCGCCTGACGATGTCTTCGAGCTCTACGTCGGCGGGGAGGGCGAGGCGCTCCAGTTGCGTCTCCGCACGGGCACGCAGCTCGGTATGGTCTCGAGACGCGCGGTGGCTCATACGCCCGACCTCCGATCACGATCTCACAGCGATCGCTCGAATGGCTCCACTGTACGCCGATACGCAGTAGAGGTCAGGTAGGTCCTTTAGTGCGCAGAAATCGACCTGAGGGTCTGCGCAATCGCGCGCAGCGCGGCGGGCGAGATCTCGCCGACGGCTCGGGCTGACACAGAGTCAGCGCCGGACTCCTTCAGCGCCTCGCGGAACTCGAAATTCGCTTCCGCAGCCTCCACGGCGGCAGCGTCATCCAGTTCGAGCAGGTACGCCGTTGGGACGCCGGCATACGCTCCGACGCCCTCAAGCATCCTCACGCGAATAGGTGTGCTCGACTCACCCGTAAGCAGGGTTGACCACTCATCGGGGTCCAGCGCTACCCCACGATCCGCGAGCGCGCTCACCAGACCGTCGACATCGAACGCGGATCCGTCGAGCCGGGGCGCCCGCGATACCGCAGTCAGCCGGCGACCCAACTCTTTCGCATCGGTGTCGAGGATGGGCTCGATCTCTCGCGCGTCTCCGATGGATGCTGCGACACGGGAGATCTCATGCGGATGAATTCCGAGCGCCTGAGCGAGCCTCTCGATGTCGTTCGCGTCGAAGGGTGCGGCGCCCCGCAGCCGGCCGTAGAAGTAGCTCGCCGACATTTCGGAGCGGTCGATCAGCTCCTGATTCGTCATCCCGGCCGAATCACGAAGCGTCGAAATCGCTCGCACGAGGTCCATTGACCACGCGCCGGCCTCCCCCTGGGAACGTCTACCCACGCCCACAGGTTATCGCTACCCATAGTGTCATTGTCCGGTATCTATTTCAGCACATCGGGCGTATGTTGCACCTATGTACGCACATCGATCATGCGCACTCCCCCGCTTACCGCCGACACTCCATTCACCTCGACGGTAAGCGAGACGCACCTCTGCTGTTGAAGCCGCAACACGCGGCTGCGACAGGAGAGGGCGTGCCATGGCTCCCCAGCTATCCCGCGACGATGTCACAGCGGCAAAGCTCGACCGGCTGCACGCTCAGCTCGCTGATGCGGTAGCCGACCTCGTGACCGGCGACGACTGGAACCGCGCTCTCGCGTTTGCGGCCCGATTCCGATCTCGGTCGTTCAACAACACGCTGCTCATCTGGATTCAGCATGCGGCGGCGTTCGAACAGGGCAGAGTCTCCGCCCCCACGCCGACATACGTCGCCGGCTTCCGGCAGTGGCTGACGCTGGGGCGATCCGTTGATCGCGGCCAGCGCGGCTACATGATCTTCGCGCCGGTCCTCGGACGATTCGCTTCGCGCACTCCACAAATCGCCCAGTCGTGGCGTCGGCTCGCGCCCCGCGAGGCTCCTCCGGGTGGCGAGGCGGTGCAGTCGCGCTTGGTGGGTGTGCGCCCGGCGTACGTCTGGGATGCCTCCCAAACCAGCGGTGCACCTATACCGGAGGAACCCCGGCCACAGCTGCTGGAGGGCGAGGCACCCCAGGGGATGTGGGACGGCCTCGCAATGCTCTTGCGCGCGAAGGGCTACTCGTTGCGCCTTGTCGACAGTAATCGGGATCTGGGAGGAGCGAACGGCATGACCGACTACCTCACGCGGAGCGTCGCAGTCCGTGGCGACATTGATCCAGCAGCGCGCGCGAAGACGCTCGCGCACGAACTCGCTCACGTGGAGCTCCACGGCCCGGATCATCCCGAGTCATCCCTCCATCGGGGAATCGGCGAGGTCGAGGCCGAATCCGTCGCGCTGATGGTCGGCGCGGCGCACGGGCTCGATACGTCGAGCTATACGGTCCCGTACGTTTCGACGTGGGCGTCCTCCGTCGACGGGAAGACGCCGGTCGAGGTTGTGCAAGCCACGGGTGAACGCGTGCGTTTGACCGCGGTCGCAATTCTCTCGCAGTTGCATACGGCGCAGGTGGGAGCGGGCAATCCTCCGGGTCTGTCGAGAGAGTCGGCGATTGGGCGAGGTGCGGAACGACCCCACTACGCCGGCCATACGGGCTCACCAG
This sequence comes from Microbacterium pygmaeum, assembly GCF_900100885.1. Lineage (NCBI taxonomy): Bacteria > Bacillati > Actinomycetota > Actinomycetes > Micrococcales > Microbacteriaceae > Microbacterium > Microbacterium pygmaeum. The sequence goes on along the minus strand of NZ_LT629692.1, from coordinate 2,479,251 downwards.
CGCGACCCGTCTCCCGCTCCGCGACTGCTGGACCGGTGCTCTAATGGACACCGCAGCGCTGCTTGCATCCGTACTGGGGGCTCCGCCCGGTGAGGGAGCCGCACGATTCGCAGACGCAGGGGTGCCGGTGTTTCCGTGCAAGACCGCTGGGAAGCGCCCGCTGACGCACCACGGCTTCCGCGACGCCACCGCCGACATCGAGCAGATCAGACGGTGGTGGGCGCGATGGCCCGACGCGAACATCGGGATGCCGACCGGCTCCCGCTCCGGACTCGAGGTCGTCGACATCGATGTGCACGGTCTGGTGCGGGGATTCGGAGCTTTCGAGCTCGCTCGCCGGGAAGGTCTCGTGGACCGCTGGCAGGTGCTGGTGAAGACAGCATCCGGGGGGATGCACGCGTACTACCCCGCCGATCTGCAGAGACCGCAGCCGTCATGGCAAGCGGCGAGGTGTGGCATCGACTTCCGCGGCGAGGGCGGCTACGTGATCGTCCCACCGTCGCGGGTGATGTTCGAAGGCAACAGGTCGAGCTACGAGTTGATCGGCGTGGGTCGCCCAGGCGCGGTGCCGCTCGACGCGGTCGCCCTTCGGCAGTTCCTCGACCCCCGGCCGGCTCCCTCAACCAACTCCGCCACCACCTCCGACCGAGAAGTCGACGCGGAGCGGATCGCTGGCTGGCTGGCCACACGCGTCGAGGGCGAACGAAACCGCGCGCTCTACTGGGCGGCTTGCCGCCTGGCCGAGAACGGCGTGTCCGATGACAACGCTCGAGCTGTTCTCGGCCCGGCCGCGGTGCGCGTTGGGCTTCACGAGGCCGAGATCATCACAACCATCCGATCCGCGTACCGAACGGCGGTGGGCTCGACACCCTCTCGCGCCCGCACAATCAGTCCATCGATGAAAGGACGCGTGATCTCTTGATCTCCGAACCTGCGCAGATGCGATCGGGGCGCATTGCCGTGTGGACGGCAGTAGCGGGCACGGTCTTCATTGCGATCGGTGCCTTCTGGTTGTCGTTCACAGCCCTCGCCGATCTTGCACATCGGTCGGGGATAGACGCCAACCAAGCCTGGGCGTGGCCCCTCATCGTCGACGGGATCATCGTCGTGGGGACCGTCTCTGTGGTCGCACTCGCGGGTGGACGAGAGGCCTGGTATCCGTGGATGCTCCTGGTGGCGGGCGCGGCTGTCTCTGTCGCCGCGAATGCGATTCATGCCGTCGTCGCCGCAGACGCCGACGTACCGCCGGTGCTCGCTGCGTCCCTGGCGGCAGTGCCGCCGCTTGTCCTGCTCGCGATCACGCACCTCACCGTTGTGCTCGTGCAGCGGTTCCGAGTTCAACTCTCCTCCACAGCATTGGCCGTTCGAGCGCCGTCCACAGAAGTCGTGCGCCTCCACCAATACCCGGACATTCCGGAGAAGGGTGCCCGTAGAGACATTGCGGCCCTGATGCGTCAGCGAGGCATGTCGAACAAGGAAATTGCAAGCGCCACGGGAGTCCACCCTTCAACAGTCGGCCGATGGTTCGCGGGGACGCTCGGCACACCTGACCTTCAGAAAGGGGCCACGTCATGAACGAGTACGACTGGGATGACCAGCACGAGGTTCGTTTCCGTACATCGGGAGACCATCCAGCCCGCTCCGCCCGGTCTGCCGCCGACGAGGTCTCCGAGATCGCGCGGCACGGCGACCCTTCGCTCGAGCGGCTCCCCCTCAGCCTGTCGGGATCCGAGCGGGTCCGGAGCGAGGTGGTATGGATGCGGCCGACGGAGCTCGTGCCGGTTGTCACCGGCCGTATCGCGGGGCAGGGTATCGACCTAGAGTCGTCGATTGCGCGTCGCGCCCGCGCCCTGCCGACGCAAGGGATTGCGGTGACACGAGGCGCCATTCGCGACCGCGCGATTCACCTACCGCCCGTTACTGCGTTCGGCAGTGGTCGCCATATTCACAACGCAGTTCGGCGCTCCGGGATCGGCCGGTAGTGGGTTGCCATGACCAGCCGGCGTTCATGGACAGCTGCAGGGCCATCGTCGTCGCTCGCGGACGACGGCGACGAGCCGACCCGCGAGCGAAACGAGTTCGAGGGCTCGGAGGGTCTTCGCGCGCTCCTGGAACGCCTCGCCGCGCAGGATCACGGCGCGTGGCGCCACGACCGGGAAGCTGCGGCACTGATGGCGCACGTGGTGAAGCGGTACGCGAAGCTGGCACGCAAGCATGGACTCGACCCTTGGGATGCAGGATCCGCCGCGTTCGATGCGATGCGATCGGCCGCAGTCCGGAACGCGGATGATCCGTGGGCGGTCGTGACGCGTGCCGTTCAGGTGACGATGATCGCCGAGGAACGGGCGAACGGTCTGCTGTGCTCGGTCTATCAGGCGCGTCGCCCCGAGTTCTCGACGTTCCACGACCCCGAGCGTTTCAGCGATCGGGAGAACCCCTTGAGTGACTACCATCCGGCGCTGCGGGTGGAGCCGATCGGGGAGGGTGGCGATGCGGAAGACGTGCACGAAGGAACCGGCATCGTCGAGGCTGTCGAGAGCGCGATCGCGTTCCTCACGCTCCTTGGCTGGCCACGCACACCTGCACGCACCGCACTGGAGTACATATGCGCGCGCCTGAGCGAGGTGTCCTCCCGCGCGACCGCATGGGAGTCACTCCGGCGCGACATCCACGGCAGGACCCTCCTGGACCTCTCCTCGACGTCGTGGAATGGACTACTTCGCGCCGTTCTCGGAAACCCTGAGCCCGAGGTCGCCCGCACGACTGCGGGCCGCGGCATCCTGCTCCGGTTGCTCATCGGCGAACCCCTCCGGTCGCTTCTGACGGATGATGATCTCGTCCTCGCGGTCAGTCTCTCCGCCCCTGCCGAGAAGGCGAGGCGTTGACCGTGAGCGCGAGAATCGGCCACATCGAGCTCGAACGATCGATCGCATCGATCCTCGTCGGGAATCGGCACCGCCGGGAGTATGGCGACATCGACGAGCTTGCCGCCTCGATCACCCGCGACGGACTCCTGCAGCCGGTCACGGTGACGCCCGAGGGCGTCCTAGTCTGCGGCGCACGACGACTCGAGGCTCTGAAGTTGCTCGGAGAGAAGACCATCAAGGTTTGGGTGAGATCCGGGGTCTCCGATCGGCTTGCGGAGCTACTCGCCGAGCAAGCGGAGAACGTGCTCCACAAGCCGCTCACCCCCACGGAGGCGACGACGCTCTACACCGAGTTGAAGGAGTACATCACCGAGGATGCGCAGCGACGCCAGTCCGCGACTCAGTTCAGCCGGGCCGGCGATCGCGTCGGAAACTACGGCGGTGCCACCGTGGCACCACCGCAGTTCAAGCCCGGGAAGAGCCGCACCCAGGCGGCTCTGATGGTAACCGGCAAGGCTTCCTACACGACGCTCGATCGCATCGCAGAGCTCCAGGGGCTCGCGGCAAGCCCCGTCACAGACCCCGCGTTGAGGGAGATGGCGATCGAAGAGTTGCGGCTCATCGACGACGGCGGCAGCGTCACCGCCGCCCACGCACGGATACGAGAAGTCATTCGTCCGACGCCGCGAACGATCGAGGACTTCGAAGCGCCTGAGGATTTCGACCCTCCCGACGAACTCGAGCAGTTGGCGAGCGCGGCGCTCGCAAGAGTGAAAGAAGCCAAGCGAGGCCGCAACGCCCGCAGGGCACGCCAGTCGTCGGCGCATGTCTTCCCGGTGCGCGCCTTCGTGCGCGTGTGGGAGGACCTCGACCAGTGGTGGACCCACTTCGACGTCGCCGCGGTCGCCACGGAGCTGACCGACGAGCAGCTCGCACTGTTCGAGGGGACCCTCGCATCCACGGTCGAGTTCTTCACCCAATTGCGGAGCGCGCGCGCGCAGCTCGGACGGGAGATCGCATGATGACGACCACACACCGTCCACATCGTCGACGCCTCGTTGTCCTGCTCGCGGTGACCCTTGGCGTGGTCGCTGCAATGATCGGGGTCGGCCTTTACGGCCTTGTTCTCGCCCCGTCCCCTGATGCCGTGACGCCGACGAACGAGCCGACAACTCCGGTGTCCGCACCTGACCTGCCGACACCCACCCCCTCTGACAGCACACTCCCCGCGATTGTCGCCACGACGGATGCTGAAGCATTCGCTCGTGACGCCGCCGAGGCGCTGATCACCTGGGACACGACCGAGTTCGAGCTGACCGACTACGCACAGGTCATTGTCGACGCGGGCGATCCGTCCGGCTTCGAGACAGCCGCGCTCGCTTCGGACGTGCGCTCCTACTTCCCGACGACGGACGCCTGGGCGCAGCTGCGCATCTACGGAACGCATCAGTGGCTGACGATCAACGACCTCGTCATCCCGGCAGCCTGGAACAACGCCCTCGACCAAGCCGCCGAGGGCGATCTACTGCCTGGCACGATCAGCTACACGGTCTCGGGGACGCGTCATCGGGCAGGCGTCGTCGGTACCGAACGGCAGGAGACCTCCCGGCCGATCGCGTTCACGCTCTTCATCGCCTGCGAGCCCAGCTTCGATGAATGCCATCTGCTCCGGCTCTCCGAGCTCGACAACCCCCTTCGGTAGCGGCGCCGAACATGAAGAAGCTCCTCATCTGCGTGGCGTTTGCGCTGCTTGTGCTTCCCTTCGCGGGAATCTTTGCCGTCCCGGTCTTCCTCTCCCCCGCCCTCGCCGCGTGTCAGACCTCCGGCCAGCTCGTCGTTTCCGAGGTGCCGGACCAGCTCACCGCGGTCACGAGCGACGGCGTGTCGGTGACCCTCCGCCGCGCGCAGCTCACGCACGCAGCGACGATCATCACCGTCGGCAGCGGAATCGACGGCGTCGGTAGACAGGGCGTACTCATCGCACTGATGGCGGCGCTGACGGAGTCAACGTTGAGGATGTTGGCGAACGCCGCGCATCCCGCATCTCTCGACATGCCCAACGATGGCGTCGGGAGCGACCACGACTCCCTCGGACTCTTCCAGATGCGGCCCACCTCAGGGTGGGGAACGGTCGCGGAGCTGATGGACGCGAGGTACCAGGTGCGCGCGTTCTTCGGTGGCCCCGACGGCCCCAACTACCCGTCGCCGGCGGGACTCCTCGACATTGCGGGGTGGCAGACAGCAGACCCCGGGACGGCTGCACAAGCGGTCGAACGATCGGCATACCCCGACCGCTATCAGAACTACCAGCCCGTCGCGGAATCCATCATCGCCGCGCTGACCAAGCCTGCTCTGCCCGGAAACCCGAATGCTGCGCCGCTCGACAACGTCCTCGAGACAACGAGCGTCGTCTTCCCCCTGCCGACCGGAACCTGGGTGCGAGCCAGTGGATACGGGTGGCGCGACGACACGATGACCGGAGGTCGGGCATTCCACGCGGGCACCGACTACGGCGCTGCCGACGGCACGCCCATCCTCGCGGTCGCAGACGGTGTCGTCACATGGGCAGGCCCCTACGGGCTCTACGGACAACTGATCGTCGTCGAGCACACGGTCGACGGCAGCCGCGTGGCGTCCGCCTACGCGCACATGTGGGAGTCCGGCGTGCGCGTGTCCGTCGGCGAGCGTGTGACCGCGGGTCAGCACATCGGCGACGTCGGTGCTTCGGGGAAGTCGCAGGGCGCGCATCTGCACTTCGAGATCCGACCGGGTGGGTCGTTCGAGCCGTCGGTGGACGCTGAGGGGTGGCTCGCCGAGCACGGCGCGGCGGGGGTGGATGCTGCGACGTCCGGCACGTCCGCATGCCTCTCGAGCGCGGCGGGATGAGCGGATGGACATCTTTCCGGACTTCGGCGCCGTTGGAGGCGCGGATGACCTCCGCGCGATAGTGGGCGCGCTCCTCACGTACGTGCTGATCTTCGCCGTGCTCGCCATCCTGATCTGCGCGGTGACGTGGGCGATTTCCTCATCGAGCGGCAACTACCAGTCGTCGATACGGTCGCGCGCTGGCGTCCTAGTCGCAGTCGGCGCGGCGGTTCTTGCCGGCGCGGGTGTGGCGTGGATGAACTTCCTCATCGGAGTCGGTCAACAGCTGTAGCCATGCCTTTGCGCTGGGGCTGCTGTCGCGCGACCCCTTCGCGGGGATGCCGCACGCACCTTGCACGCAGGTTCGTTTCTGCCCAGACAAGGAGCATGACCGTGATTGACATCGCACCCAACGGTTCGGGACTTCCCGGCATCGAGCAGCTCCGCGTCATCGTCGGCGCCGTGATGACTGTCGGACTCATTCTCGCCGTCCTCGCCCTCATCATCGCCGCCGTGGCGTGGGGGTACGGCGCCAATTCGTCGAACCCGCATCTCGCCTCTCGGGGCAAGCTGGGCGTGCTCGTCGCATGCAGTGCGGCAGTCATCTGCGGCGCGTCGGTCACGCTCGTGAACTTCTTCTGGGGCGTCGGCCAGTCCGTGTGAGCTGGCTGGTGCATCGAGGGGCGCGAGCGTGGGCGGCGTATGTGACATCCCGGCCATCGCCGAGGTCTGCCAGACCGTCGGCTCGGGTGTTGTGTCGCTCGTCGCGGCACCCTTCGACTGGCTCGCCCACACGCTGGGCGCAGCCGCTGCATGGTTCTTCCAAGCGGTGTGGGCGGTCTTCGACACGACGACCCTCGTCGACGTGACCGGCGGACAATACGTCCAGGTGTACAACCTCCTCTTCGGCGTCGCCCTCTTCGTCATGCTCGTGTTCTTCTGCCTCCAGCTGATCACGGGCCTGGCGCACCGCGATCCGACGGCACTCTCACGCGCCGCGATCGGTCTGGGCAAATCCGTCCTCGGCTCGTTCGTTGCGATCACGCTGACCGCGACGCTCCTGGAGATCACCGATCGGCTGGCGATCGGCATCGTTCAGGCCACCGGGAACACAATGCAAGGGATGGGCGACCGGATCGCCCTGATGGCGACGGGCCTGGTGGCGATCAACATCACCAGCCCCGGCGTGGGCGCGATCATGACGATCTTCCTCGCCGGACTCGCGATCGCGGCAGCCGCCATCGTCTGGTTCTCGCTCCTGATCCGAAAAGCGCTCCTCCTCGTCGCAATCGTGTTCGCCCCGATCGCGTTGGCGGGATTCTCGTGGGATGCCGCGCGAGGCTGGTTCGGCAAATGGGTGTCGTTCGTCGTCGCACTCGTGTTCTCGAAGCTCGTCCTCGTTGTACTGTTCCTCGTCGCCGTCAACCAGACCGCCTCGCCGATCGATCTTGACCTCGCCTCCATCAGCGATCCGATCGCCGGAGTCGTCCTGATGCTCGTGGCCGCCTTCGCCCCGTACATGACCTACAAATTCATATCGTTTGTGGGCGTCGACATGTACCACGCGATGTCCACGGAACAAGAGGCGAAGGGCGCAATGAACCGTCCCGTTCCGGTGCCGGTGACACCGGCGACGGGGAGGGCGGCGAAGTCGGTCGTGGACGGGGCGGGCGCATCGAAAGGTGCGGGTTCGGGGGCTACGGCCGCCGCACCCGGCGCCGGCGGCGCGGCTGCCAGCGCGGGCACCTCGGGCACCGCCGGTGCCGGGGCGCCCGGGGTCGGATCGGTAGGCGCCGGCGGAGTGGGTGCGGCTGCGGCCGCCGGCCCGGCCGCAGCCGTTGTCATCGGCGGTCAGGTAGTCAGCAAGGCTGCGACTGCCGGCCCGAAGCTCGGAGTTGCCGCCGGACACACCGCATCAGGACACGCCGAGGGCGCCGTCCCGACTGAGTTGCCGGCATCGGCTGGTGCTCCGGCTAGCGCGGCACCGGCGCCACAGCCGAAGCCCGCGACTGCTCCGCCGCGTCCGCTTCCCACTCTGCGCGAGAGGACCCCAGCATGACCGCCACGAATTCTCACCGCGCCAACCAGCTCCGCTCGGTTCAGTTCTCGCGGCTGCCCAAGCGGGGCGTGCTGCTCGGGCTGTCGCTTGCTCAGCTCGTGACGCTCACCATCGGTCTCATCGCGTTCACAGCTGCGGTGTACATGGGTGGCGGCATCCTGTTCGGTCTCACGTCACCGATTTGGGCGACCAGCCTGGTGCTCTCGTTCGTCCCCGTCGGCGGTCGCAAGATCATCGAGTGGGTGCCGATCACGCTCCGCTGGGTGTGGCGAAGCATCGGGGGCCAACTCAGGTTCCGAGCGAACGTCGTTCGGCCTCGCCCCGCCGGGACGCTCGCCCTCCCCGGAGACGCCGCGGCCTTGCGCGAATGGGTGGATCCGGAAACCGGCGCCGCGATGATCCAGGACCCTCACGCCCAGACGTTGACCGCGGTCGTCGGCATCACCCATCCCGCGTTTGTCCTTCTCGACAGTGGCGAGCAGGAACGGCGAGTAGCGGGCTGGGGTCGGGTACTGGCAACCGTGTGCCGATCCGGCCGCATCGCCCGCGTTCAGGTCTCTGAACGCACGGTCCCCAGCTCGGGAAGCGGCCTCGCCGAATGGTGGGCCCGGCACGGCATCGACGACAACAGTTGGCCGGCAGTGACATACAAAGAACTCATCGAACGCGCCGGCCCCGCCGGTGAACGGCACGCAACCACGATCTCGCTCGCACTGGACCTGCGCGTCGCTGCTCGACAGATTCGGGCCGCCGGCGGAGGGATGAAAGGCGCGGCGAGCGTTCTCCGGCAAGAGATGACCACCTTCGCGACTGCGTTGCGTGCCGCCGATCTGACACCCACCGAATGGCTCACGCCGGGGGATGTGGCCGTCGCGCTCCGTTCCGCGTACGACCCCGCGGTAGCCCCGGTTCTCGAACGCCACGGCGACCTCGGCAGGTCCCTTGCGACGGCCGGTCCGGTCGCCGTCATCGAGTCCTGGGATCGGCTTCGCACTGACTCCGCACACCATGCGGTTCTTTGGATTTCGGAATGGCCGCGATCGCAGGTGTTCCCGGGCTTTCTCTCCCCGTTGCTGCTGACCTCGGGCATCCAGCGCACCTTCACCCTCATCTGCACTCCGGTCCGCGCCGATGTCGCCGCGCGGGACATCCGGAGGAAGAAGGTGGGACTCCTCTCGGATGCCGCGCAGCGGGCGAAGATCGGTCAAATCGAGGATGCCGCGCGCACGGCCGAGTACAACGACGTCATCCAGCAGGAGTCAGACCTGACCGCTGGGCACGGCGTGCTGCGCTACACCGGCCTTGTCGCGGTATCTGCTCCGTCAGCCGACGAGCTCGACGCTGCGATCGCCGCGATCGAGCAAGCTGCTGTGCAGGCCGCCTGCGAGACACGCCGCCTTGTCGGACAGCAGGCGCAATCGTTCGCCGCCGCCGCGCTGCCCCTCTGCCGAACGATCTGACAGACCGCTTAAGCCGCATCTACACCCGGGGACCCCACACGCACCTCCTCAGAGACTTCGTTGCAAGGGAAGCGAAATGCCTACATTCCAAGATCCCGTCGTGGATGGCGAGGAAGCGTGCCAGGCACTGCGAGCACTCGCGCATGCAACCCGATCCTTCGACCAGCCAACCGAAACCTACGTCGTGGTCGGAGACGTGCTCGGCGGCCTCAGATCGCTGGGGCAGGTGCTCGATCAGCTTGCCTCAGCCCACACGAGCGAGAACGCGATCCCCCGCGCCGAGGGCGGCGATCACGGGGCGGGCATCGAGGAAGCCTACGCGGCCGCGACCGCTCTCCGCCGGGCCGCGGCCCTGGTTGCACGAGCGGAACTTGCGGTGGATCGGGCATCGCGACATTCCGGCCGGATCGTCTGGGGCCCCGCAACCTCGAACGCATTGCTACCTCTCACGGAACGGATCGCGCCGCGCATCAATGCAGACGACTCCTTCCTGCGCACCTCACCCTTCTGCTCCCCCGGCTCGAGATCCTCGAGACGTCGACGCAACGGGATGTCGCTATGAGCGGGCGCGAAGACCAGCGACTTCATACCGCCGTCCTGGTGGACCCCGCCGGCGAACGGCGAAAGGATCGCCGCGCCAGGCGAACAGCATCCCACAGACTCACCGCCGACTCCCGAGCGGCCGCGACCGCAGCTCAGCGCGCCGAATTCGAGGCGCTGCGCGCCGACCAAAAAGCAACCACCTACCTGCCCGCATCTGGCGAAGCTCGCTCTGCGGCGTTGCGCACGCCCGGACCTCTCCGTCTCCCGCGCCACCAGGACACCAGCGCGACGCTCGCGGGCGCCTACCCGTTCCTCGCGGAGGGCGGACTCGGCTCCCAAGGTGTATTCGTCGGGCAGGACCTCTACTCGGGTGCGTCGTTCGTCTACGACCCCTGGGTGCTTTACTCCCGCGGGATGATCACCGCCCCCAACATCGTGCTCGCTGGGATTGTCGGCTCAGGCAAGTCCTCCCTCGTCAAGAGTCTCTACACGAGATCGATCCCCTTCGGCCGGCGCGTCTACGTACCCGGTGACCCGAAGGGCGAGCACACCGCCGTCGCCGAGGCTGTGGGCGGGCAGGCGATCGTGCTCGGGCACGGTATGGCGAATCGCCTCAATCCGCTAGACGAGGGGCACCGGCCTTCCGGCCTCACCGATGAGAGTTGGGCCGGCCAAGTCGCCTCCCGGCGCCGCGACCTCATCGGAGCACTCACCGAGACTGTGCTCGAGCGACCGTTGAGCCCACTGGAGCACACCGCAATCGACCTGGCGCTCGCAGACGCCGTCCGTTCGTGCGAGACGCCGATCCTCCCGATGGTCGTCGAGCGGATCCTCTCGCCCGACGAGCCTCACCAAGCCGACCATCGCCTTGTCGAAGACGGCAGGGTCGTCGGTCACGCGCTCCGCCGGCTCGTCGCCGGTGACCTCGCTGGCCTTTTTGACGGGCCGAGCACTGTGACGTTCGATCCGAGTCTCCCGATGATCTCGCTCGACCTTTCGAGAGTCGCCGAGAACGCGACGCTCGTCTCCGTCCTCATGACGTGCTCGTCGGCGTGGATGGAGTCCGCGCTGCTCGACCCACACGGCGGGCAACGATGGGTCATCTACGACGAAGCCTGGCGCCTCATGTCCCATCCGGCGCTCTTGCGACGGATGGATGCCCAGTGGCGACTCGCGCGCCACTACGGGATCGCAAACCTGCTGGTATTCCACAAGCTTTCCGACCTCGACAACGTCGGCGACCAGGGCTCCGCAATGCGGGCGATCGCGTCATCCCTGCTCGCGAACGCAGAGACACGCATCATCTACCGGCAGGAAGCAGATCAGCTCGGTGCAACCGCGAGTGCGCTGGGCCTCACCGGCACGGAACAGAGTCTGCTCCCTGGCCTCGGCACGGGGCAGGGACTCTGGCGAATCAAGGACCGCAGCTTCGTCGTCCAGCACCAGCTGCACCCGGCAGAGCTCGCAGCTTTCGACACCACCACCCGGATGACGGAGGGCGTGAAATGAGCACGATCCATGCGGCACGACCCGCGATCGATGCGATCACCGTACCGGCGGTCCTTCCCGTGATCGCGATGACGATCGCCGCCGACGGCACGATGACCGTCGCGGTCGACGAAGTTCCGTACGAGCCACCTCGATTTGGGCCGCCGTGGGTGCGGTCATCCTTCGCGACCGTCATCGACTCGGTGCTGGAGGAACGCGGCTCGCCGGTGCGGGTCCTCGTCTACGAAGCAGACGGTACTGTCTTCACCGACCTCGTCACCAGGCCCCTGCAGACCACGCTCGACCCGTACGCGGAGCCGGCGCATCGGGAAGAGGTGGTCGAGACCCCCGTCGCCCAGGGTCTCGTCGATGCCGCACCGTTCGTTGCGCCGCCGCGTGTCGTGTTCGGTGAGGACGGGTTCATCCCCGGGGAGGAGGTCGCCGTCGCGATCATCGTCCGACACACGAAGGCATCCACGGACGGCTCTGCGCGGGCGCTGCTAGAACCGGGCATCTGCCGGGTTAGCGCCGACGGCGAGGTCGTCCTCGTCGGGCGCATCTCCGGAACCTGCGTGGTGACGGGACTGACATGACGGCCAGCAACGGCCTCGATGTCTCCGGACACGACGCACTGACCAACCTTGCCCTGCTCGCCCTCGGTGGAATTGTCGCGATCGCAGGCTTGCTCCGCATAGCCGGCAACGTCGCCGCGTTCGTGACAGGAGCAGAACAGCCGACAGGTGGTCTCGCCGCCGGAATCGGCGTCTTCGGCTCACCGGGCGACCCCGGGGCCGCCCTCGGCTCCGCCGGGCTCAACCCCAATGCCTATTGGGCCGCCGTCACCGTCCTCGTCGCGCTGATCGCGACACCCGCCTGGTGGGTCTGGCGACTCATCCGCAATCTCACGCACCACACCCGCTCGGATCCCAACCGCATCGCTGGCATCGCGACATCCGCTGACGTACGCTGCGCAGCCTCGGACCGCGCCCTGCTATTGAGAGCGGCGCACCTGCGAGCATCCGTCACCAAGCCCCAGTCCAGCGACGTGGGATATCTCGTTGGGAAGGCACACGGGACGGAAGTGTGGACATCGGTCGAGGACTCGATCCTCGTGATCGGACCACCCCGGTCGGGCAAGGGCGCACACATCGTCATCAACTCGATCCTCGACGCACCCGGCTCAGTCGTGACCACCTCCACCCGGCCCGACAACCTCACCGCTACCATTCGCTCACGAATGAGGCGCGGGCCCGTTGCCGTTTTCGACCCGCAGCAGCTCGCGCCGGGCGTCCCTGCCGGCTTGCGGTGGTCACCTGTGCGCGGGTGCGAGAGTCCCCTCACCGCGATGATTCGGGCCGCGGGACTCGCGGCCGGCACCGGCCTGTCGAGCGTCGGCGTCGAGAACGGCGGGTTCTGGGAAGGTAAGACACGGACCGCGCTCCAGGCACTCCTGCACGCGGCCGCGCTCGACGGCCGGTCGCCCGCTGAACTGTATCGGTGGACCCTCGACCCTGCGGCGGCACAGGATGCGGTCGCGATCCTCACCACGACCCCCGGCGCAGCGACCGGCTGGGCCGAGTCGCTCGAGGCGATGATCGACGCCGACCCTCGAACGCGGGACTCGATCTGGCAAGGAGTCTCGCTCGCGCTCTCGGCCCTGGCCGACCCGCGCGTCCTGGACGCCGTCAGCCCCGGCGAAGACGAGCATTTCGATCCGGAAGCCTTCCTCCGCCACAACGGCACCCTCTACCTCCTGGCAACGGGGGCGGGCGCCGGCGCCTCCTCGTCCCTGGTGGCGGCACTCGTTGAGGACCTCGTCGAAACAGCGCGGCGCGTCGCCGCACGCGCCCCTGGTGCACGCCTCGACCCACCCCTCCTCCTCGCGCTCGATGAGATCGGGAACCTCGCGCCTCTGCCCTCGTTGCCGGTGTTGATGGCGGAGGGCGGCGGCACCGGGATCACCACGATGCCGGTGCTCCAGTCGCTCGCGCAGGCCCGGCAGCGATGGGGCGACAACGCAGCGACAGCGATCTGGGACGCGAGCATCGCCAAGATCGTGCTCGGTGGGGCATCCGGATCCCGCGACCTCCAAGACATCTCGACACTGATTGGCGACCGCGACGAGGTCACCGACTCCATCACCGTCGGCGAACGCGGACTGCGCTCCAACCAGCGCTCGACACGCCGCGTCCCGATCATGCCGCCCGACGTGATCCGCACGCTCCCGTATGGCACCGCTCTGCTCATGCTGAGGGCTGCTCCCCCGATTGTCACGCAGCTGCGCGAGTGGACCTCACGTCCCGACGCGCCCAGGCTGCGCGAGGACCGTGCGCGAGTTGAAGAGCAACTGAGGCGGGGATAGCGGGCGCACCTACTTGGTGATGGCCGACCCGCGGCCGACTCGGATGGAGCACCCGATGATGATCCAGACCCAGCAGTCCCTCTCCGGCTTTGTCGCGTCGGAGCCCCAGCTCGCGTTCAACGCCAAGGGCGAGGCTCGCTTCTGGGTGCGCATCGGACAGGAGCACTTCGAACGCAACGAAGACGGCACCTTCACTCAGATGGAGACGACGTACCACGACCTGGTCATGTTCCGTCGCAACGCCGAACGCGCCTACGCGATGTTCAACAAGGGCGACGCCTTCATCGCCGAGGGCTACACCCACAAAACGTCGCGGCAGCGCGATGGCGAAACAATCGAGGTTGAAGAGTTCGTCGCCAAACGTCTCGGTCACGATTCCGCTCGGACGAACTACACCCTGCAACGCCGCCGCACGGTGCCACCGCTGGCGCCGGCGACACCGTCGAACTCAAAGCCGGCTGTCCGGCCCGTTTCCATCTGAAGATCCGTCCAATGCCTTCCGACGGGCCCCTCCACATCCCCGGCTATCAGTTCGACCCGCCGCCGGCGGACCGGCCGGATGTCGAGCCCGACGGTCTCCCCTCGGTTCCACGCCCGGTGAACTGGAACATTCTCACTTCAGACCAGGCCGCATTCGAGTGGGTCGAGCTCGACCGATGGATCAATTGGCTCCGCCGCACCTACGGCCTGGGGCCGTCAATCATCCCGCCACTCTGGCACCGACACCCCGAGCTCGTCTGGGAACTCTCCGCCCTCCACCTCCACTGGCTCTGCGCCTACGACGAACAGCAGAACGGCTCCGCCCCACTCGGCTGGCACCAAGACTTCGCCGAGGCGCGCGAACGCCTCCACGACTGGGTCGCCGCCTGCGGGGCTCGCCTCGACCGCGACCGCGCTACCCGACAGACTGCCTGGCCCGGCGAAGACCCCGCGCCCACGGCCGCCGAAGCGCCAGTACACAATCGAGCCGCCGACTTCCGCATCTTCGTCGTCGAGGACGTCGCCCGCCGTCGGGCCATCGAGGATGCGTACATCGCAGCCGGTGAAGGCCAGCCTGAGTAAGCGTCCTGGCGCCTCGATGCGCCAGCTCTCAGAGCGTGATGTCAGGTCCCCGCTTGGCCCGATCGGTCGCGAGCCAACGAAAGACCGTCAGCGACGATGTCGGCGACGCCACGTGTGCGCGAAGGTAGCCGCGGCTCGCGAACTCCAGCGCGCGGCGGCGAGGCTCAGTGTAGACGTCGAGGGGTAGCAGCCCGTCCCGGAAACGTGCTCGGGATACCTCCGCGACTCGTGCCCGCAACTCGACCTCGTGCTCGGCGAAGTACTCCTCGGCGATCGCGAGGATCTCGCGGACCACGCGGCGGTTCTCCGAACGCTCCCGCATCGCATGCACCAGGTCCGAAGGGGTCTGCTCGTCCTGATCTCTGATTCGAGCAACGTCCTCACCGGTGCGCTTCTGCGCGAAGAAGGCGTCTGCTGCCGCGTCGTTGTGACGTCGCTCCGGTGCGAGTACACGGTGCAGTTGACGCTCGGGCAACCCGGCCCGTGCCCGGCGCCGCGCCAGCCGCCTCGCGTCGCTCTCACGCTGCCGATACGACGCGCGCTGATCAGGAGTCGGCGACCACACCGAATCGCGGCCGGCCTCTTGAGCACGCTCGACCGCGCGGCGTCGCGCCACGTACGCCTTTTCGGGGTCGGCAGCTTCGCGAGCGCGGCGGCGCTCAGCGATCGCCTCACGATTCCGGTGGTAGTAGTCGCGCTGAGCCTGCTTGTACGTCTCCGGATGCTTCTGCTTGTACCGCTCGCGCGCTTGCTGGCGCGCCTCAGGATGCTTCTCTGCCCACGCCTTGGCGCGATCGATCCCCTTCTGGCGCCGTTCCTTCTCATCGCGCTCGCGCTGAGCCTGATCGCGCATGTACTCACGGTTCTTGCGGCGGATCTCCTCACGGTTCCGGTCACGATACTCGGCGTAGTACGTCGGGTGTGCGTCGTTCCATGCCTTCCGCTGCGCGGCCAGCCGCGCCGCTCGCTCATCATCGCGATTCTGCGCGTCACTCATGGCCATCCGCCGTGAGCACGCCGTCGAGCTCCGCAAGCGCGGTGAACAGCTCCGCGCGCGTCGCCGTGGGGTCGGTGATCGCTCGCGCGAAGAGTCCGCCCATCCGTTCGCGTTCTACGTCAGATACGTCACCGAGCCGTACAAGGCACCATTCGATGTCCTCTGCGAGGCTGTAGCTCGGATCATGTAACTCGATGCCGGGGTAGTACAGAAACGCGAGCACAGCCACGTGCTCCAGGACAGCGTCAGCGCGCTCACGATCGCTCATGGCAGAAAGGTGCGCATCGCGCGCCCAACAACCGCTCGGCGATGCCCGAGGCGACGTCTACGCTCGTCCGTGTTCAGCCGGATGTAAAACGCCGATGGTCGAACGGAGCAGATGGCACCCCTTCTTGCAGCGCAGGAAGGTCCGACGAGCACGCGGAGCTTGCTCGACGTGTTCGACCGCATCTATGGCACCTTCGCCCTGCGTCGCGTGAGGGCCACCGAGCTCCGTTACCGCTCAGCTTCGGCGGCAGGTCAAGGCCCTCCAGGTCGCATGTGAGCGGGTCCACGCAGAGTTCCTCCGCAACCACGACCCAAACGGCGGACCGATCGCGAGCCGGGGCGCGAGCAAACGAGTTTGATCGGTCGAGGGCGTTACGCTGCTTCGATGTCTTCCTCGTCGAGGAAGTCGAGCGCCGGATCCTCGACCGCGCCGTCGTTGTTGTTCGAAAGCAACGAGGTATCCGGGCTTCCGCGGCGCAGGGTCTTTTCGAGAATGCCTGCCGGCCCTCGATCGACGGTGCGGTCAGGTTCGATGTAGTGCCCCTCCGTGATCGCGGTCGATCCGTGGCCGAGGAAGGTGGCTGCAGCATCGGCGCTCGCCCCGCGCGCGATGACTGTTGCACCGGTTCGCCGGTACCAGCGAAGTGTGATCCCCTCCCCCGCAAGGTCCGCCAACTCAAGGAACGCGCGGAAGGTCCGTCGTACGTTAAACGGGCTGAGAGGCTTGCCCGCGCGATTGGCGAAGATTGTCTTGTGCGGATCGCCTATCGGGATGCCGGCAACCCGTGCTCGAAGCACGGCAGCTGCGAAGTCGGGGACCGCGATGCGGCGGATGGAGTGCTCGGTCTTGGGGTGGTCTTGCCGGACCGCGCCGCTACCGGTGCGCAGCACGACCGTTCCTGTCACAGAGATCGTCATCCCTCCTGGACCGTCATCGACATCGCACACGCGAAGAGCAAGGCATTCTCCGATGCGCAGCGCGGTGCCGAGGAGCACTTCGATGATGTCGCGCACCTGGCCATCGGGCTTGGGACCCTTGACGTCGGGACCGGTCCGCCAGCAGCTGGCGGCGTCGCGAATAGCACGGATCTGTTCGACGTTCAGCGCTTGCCGCTCGCCTTTCGGGCGCCGCAACGGACTCGTCCCCTGCACGGGATTCCGCGGGATCGCATCGTGTCGGAGCGCGAACGCGAAGAGCTGGTTGAGGACGGTTCGCGAGTGGTGCGCGCGAGAAAAGGACACTGCGCTCTCTGATCTGAGAAACCACTCGACACGGCCCGTGGTGATCTCTCCGAGCGAGAAGTGCTCGAACTGCGGCCTCACGCGGAGCCGGAGATCGTCGCGATAGTTCTTCTTCGTCCCGTCCGACAGCTCGCGCAGCTCCAGATCCTCGAGCCAGAGGTCTGCGAGATCTCGGAACGAGCTGCTGAGGTCGAGGAGGCCGCCGGCTCCAAACCCGGGTCTGTCGAGGAGACGCTCCTTTAGACGGGCTCGAGCCGCCGATTCGGTGCGAGCAGCACCGGTGACTCTGCGCAGGCGCCCGTCGGCGTCGCGGATGCGGGCGAGAGCGACGTAGGAGCTGCCGCGCCTGGTGACACTGATGGTCCCATAGGAACCGATCAGGGTGCGTGGCCGACCGCCGTTCATGCTGCGCCGCCGGCGTGACGTTGCTCGTCAGCCCGCTCCATGCGCTCGACCCACGCATCGATCTCGCTCTTCCGAAACCGCAACTGCGTTCCCACGCGGAACCCACGGGGTCCACGGCCTTTGCTCCGCAGGTCGTAGATCGTCTGGACGGAAACCTTCAGCTCGTCGGCAAGCTCAGTCAGCGAGACGTAGTTCCCGTGTCCCGACTCTGAGGTGCCGATACCGTCCATATAGCGAAGGTGCGCGGGCCTTGCCGCGTACCTTCCAGATACTTCGAGAAGGTCCGAGAGCGCACTGCGGCGCCTCGGCGAAGTGTCCAGAAAACGACTACCAAACATTCATGCTCCCTGATGAGGGAGTGAAAATTCAGCGCTTTACCGGGAGTTTTGGTGGACCTGAGGGGACTCGAACCCCTGACCCCCTGCATGCCATGCAGGTGCGCTACCAGCTGCGCCACAGGCCCAGACGCTGCATCCGCTTCCACGGGGCAACCCCCCTAGATTACTACATCCGAGCGGATGCCTCGAACCAGTGCACGCGTCGGAACGCCGTCCTATGGTGGCGTCGTCGGAAGGATTCCTCATGGCCGTACTCGGCAACATCACCTTCTACGCGGACGACCCGCGTGCCCTCGCGCACTTCTGGTCGGGGGTGTTCGGGTATCCGGCCCTGGAGTGGGAGTCGCCGGTGAAAGACGATCTGCTCGCCGCCGGGCTGACCGAGCAGGACCTCGATGCGCGGGCCCTGGCCGAAGACCCGGACGGGATCGGTCCGCGACTGTTCTTCCATCACGCCGACAGTCGCAAACACGGACGCAACCGACTCCACCTCGATGTCTCCGCCGTCCCGACGGGTGCGCCGACCCGCGAACAGCTCGAGGCTGAGAAGGATCGCCTGGTGGCGCTCGGAGCACACGTCGTGCGTCTCGTGGACCAGGACTGGGGCCCGTGGCCCGAACTGTACTACCAGCTGCGCGATCCCGAAGGGAATGAGTTCTGCCTGCAGTGAGGATCAGTCCGCGGCTGTCGCGGCGGGAACCTCGATCGGAACGACCGGGCAGTCCTTCCACAGGCGCTCGAGGCCGTAGTACATCCGCTCCTGCTCGTGGAACACGTGCACGACGAGGTCGCCGAAATCCAGCAGCACCCAGCGGGCCTCCTGTCGTCCCTCGCGTCGAAGCCGACGGTGACCCGCCTCGAGGAGCTTGTCCTCGATCTCGTCGGCGATGGCGGCGACGTTGCGTTCGTTGCGGCCGGTGACCAGCAGGAAGATGTCGACCAGCGGGAGCGGCCCCGACACGTCGAGCGCGACCAGATCCTCGCCGCTCTTGGCATCGGCGGCGGCGGCCGCGATCTGGAGCATCTCGCGCGCCTGCGCGGTGGCTGTCATCAGAAGACCCCTGTCACGAACGCGAGGATGAGAACGCCGACCAGTGCCACCGCGAGCACCCCTGCGGTGATGGCGAGGGTCATCATCAACCGGCCGCCCTTTTCAGGGGTCGGCGGGGTGATCACGTCCCCGGCCGTTTTCGCGGTGCTGATGGCGGCGCTGGCCGCGATGGGTGTGGGCGACGAGTGCGCCGGAAGCTCGCCGTCGACCAGGACCGCGTCGACGTCCTTGCCGTCTGCGGTGCCGGCGGCATGGCCTGTGGAGCCCAGGCCTTCAGGAAGATCGAAGCTGCCGGTGATGAGGACTTCGCCGGTCGCGGTGACCGGCGCCGACAGCGGCGGCGCGGACGGCGTCTGGGAGAGGATGAGCGCATTGCCGGTGGTGATCGCGCCGGTGACGGATCGCGAGATCAGCTGGTCGAACGAGGGCGGCAGCGCGACCTCGATCGGCTCTCCGGCAAGCAGATCGGCGCCGAGCTGCGGACTGACGATCGCTCGCTCCTCCTCGGATCGGAGGTCCTGCTCGACGTCCGCGGCGCCGGCCTCATCGTCGTCGGTGTTCGCAGCATCCGCCACCTCGGCATCGAACGTCTCGACCTCGACGAGGGTCTCGACCTTGTCGCCGTTCTCGCCGTCGGGCACGGCGTCGATGATGTCGGGGGCGGGAGCCGAGGGTGTTGCGGCGTGCGCGGCGGCGATGTCCGGCGTGATGACGGGGACGGATGCGGTGCGGATCCGCTCCTGCTGACGCGCCTGACGACGGGTGAGCGGTGTCACTCCCAGGTCGACGCTGGCATCCGCGATCGGCGCGTCGCCGACGGCAGGAGGGATCGCGGCGCGGGGCAGCGGCGCCGCGGTGATCGCAGGCGCCGCGTCGATGGTCTCCGGTGCCGCATCGGGCGCGGGGGCCGCCTCATCGACAGGGGTGTCGGTGGAAGGCGCGTCGCCGGAGACGATGGGGGTCGAGCCGGTGTTGCGGATCTCCCTCATCTGCTTGCGGGTGAGGGCGGGCGCGTCCGGCTGCTCGGGTGTGCTCATTCCTTGCTCCGGTAGAGGTCGTGCTTCGCGATGTACTGGACTACCCCGTCGGGAACGAGGTACCACACGGGATTGCCCTGTTCGACGCGATCTCGGCAGTCCGTGGACGAGATCGCCAGGGCCGGGATCTCGAGCTGACTGACGTCTTCGCTCGGAAGGCCGGCAGTGCTCAGGTCGTGGCCGGGTCGGGACACGGCGACGAAGTGGGCGAGGTCCCACAACTCATCATGGTCCCTCCAACTGAGAATTTGCGCCACGGCGTCCGCGCCCGAGATGAAGAACAGATCCGCGTCCGGTCGCTGGGTCTTCAGATCACGCAGGGTGTCGATCGTGTAGGTCGGGCCTTCACGGTCGATGTCGACGCGGCTGACGGTGAAGCGAGGGTTGGATGCTGTGGCGATGACGGTCATCAGGTACCGGTGCTCGCTGGGCGAGACGGCCTCCTTGTGCCACGGCCGACCGGTCGGAACGAAGATCACTTCATCCAGACCGAAGGACTGCGCGACTTCGCTGGCCGCGACGAGGTGTCCATGGTGGATGGGATCGAACGTCCCGCCCATGACCCCGATCCTCGGGGTGCGCGCCACCGACATGCAGTCGGCCTAGTGGCCGTGCCCCACTTGCTGTACGTCGTTCGCGTGCGCTCGCGCGTACGCATCGGCCTTGTGCGCGTGACGGTTGGCGACGTTGCGGTAGGAGAGGGTCACGAGTCCGAGGAGGGCGAAGACGGCAAGGGCCGTGATGCCGAAACCGACCGTCTCCAGCGCGACGTTCCCGTGGTGCTCTGCTTCTTCGGCCGCCAGGGCGACCATCGTGGCAAGGGTCATTCGTGCTCCAATTCGGGTTTCGCGTACTGCCGTACCCCTTCGAACAGTTTAGGCGGTCACGGCCGGACTTGTCCGGCGCCCCGCACGAGCCACTTCGAACTCGTCAGTTCACTCAGGCCCATCGGGCCGCGAGCGTGCAGCTTCTGCGTGGAGATGCCCACCTCGGCGCCGAAGCCGAACGCTCCGCCGTCCGTGAAGCGCGTCGAGGCGTTGGCCATCACCACTGCGGAATCCACTTCGGCGAGGAAGCGTTCCGCGCTGACGTCGTCTTCGGTGATGATCGACTCGGTGTGGTGCGTCGAATAGCGCCGGATGTGCTCCAGCGCGCCGTCGAGGTCATCGACGACCCGCATCGACACGTCCAGCGTCAGGTACTCGGTCGACCAGTCATCCTCGGTGGCCGGAACGATCGAATCGGCGAGGGCCGCCACCGCGGGGTCGCCGTGCACGGTGACCCCGCGCTCCTGCAGCGCGGCCGTCACCGCGGGGATCAGGCGCTCCGCCGCGCCCCGGTGGACCAGGACGGTCTCGACGGAGTTGCAGACGCTCGGTCGCTGCACCTTGGCGTTGACGACGATCTCTCGCGCCCACTCGAGCGGTGCGGACTCGTCCAGCACGATGTGCACGACACCGGCGCCGGTCTCGATGACCGGGACGGTCGACTGCGTGACCACGGTCTCGATCAGCTCGGCACTGCCGCGCGGCACGAGGACATCGACGATGCCCCGTGCGTTCATCAGCGCATGCGCACCGGCGCGTCCGAACTCGTCCACGGTCTGGATCGCTTCGGGATCCACGCCCTGCGCGGCCAGCGCCGCACGCATCGCGGCGACGAGGGCGGCGTTGGTCTGCTCGGCGGCCGTGCCGCCGCGCAGGACCACGGCGTTGCCCGAACGCAGGGCGAGGGCCGCGATGTCCACAGTGACGTTGGGGCGGGCTTCGTAGATGGTTCCGACCACACCGAAGGGGACGGTCACCTTGGTGAGGGCCACGCCGTTGGCCAGGGTGCGCTGATCGAGGGTGCGACCCACCGGATCCGGGAGATCCGCGATCTCGCGGACCGCGCCGGACAGGGCGCCGATGCGCGCAGCGTCGAGCCGGAGGCGATCCTGGAGTCCCTCGGCGAGGCCGTTGACGCGCCCGCGATCGAGGTCCGCGCTGTTGGCCGCGACGATCGCGTCGGCGTCGGCATCGATCGCATCGGCGATCGCCAGCAGGAGCCGCCGCTTCCGATCGTCGTCGAGGAGCCCGATCTGCCGTGATGCGGTCTGCGCCGCCAGCATCCGCTCCTGCGCGGTCATGGCCGGTGCGGTGGGCAGAACTGAGGTCATTCCGCCAGTGTATCGAGGGCACGCGCGGGCACGACGCGGCGCAGCGGGCCGGTGGCGGGGGTGCTCGTCGGCTCAGGGTTCGGGTCGAACCACGTGCCGATGTCCTCACCGCGCAGGGCACTGTCGACGAGGTCGGCGCTGGTGACCAGGACGCCGACACCGGATGCGGCAGCCACACGTGCCGCGGAGACCTTGGTGGCCGCTCCCCCGGTTCCGACGCTGTTGACCACGACCGAGCCGAACTCGAACCCGTGCAGGTCGTCGCCGTACTCGACGCGATGGATCGGGCGGGCGCCCGGCTCGTCCGGTGGGCGGGTGTACAGGCACTCGATGTCGCTGAGCAGCACCAGTGCGTCCGCACCGATCAGCTGGGCGACCAGCGCCGCGAGCCGGTCGTTGTCGCCGAAGCGGATCTCGTGTGTGGCAACAGTGTCGTTCTCGTTGACGATCGGCAGGATGCGAAGCCCGAGCAGCCGCTCCATCGCCCGCCGGGCGTTGGAGCGCGGCGTGGCGTTCTCCAGATCGCCGGCGGTCAGCAGCACCTGGCCGGCGACGATCCGGAATGGCCGGAGGGCCTCCTGGTACCGATAGATCAGCACGTTCTGCCCGACGGCGGCGGCGGCCTGCTGGGTGGCCAGATCGCTGGGTCGCTCGCCCAGCAGCAGGTAGGGCATGCCGGTCGCGATCGCGCCGGACGAGACCAGCACGACCTCGGTCCCGCGTGCGTGCGCTGCCGCCAGCGCCTCCACGATCGGTGCGATCTTGGCGGAGTTCTCGCCGCTGATCGACGAGGAGCCGACCTTCACGACCACACGGCGCGCGGTGGCGATCTCGGGGCGCGTGCGTGCTGTCACTCCTGCTCCTGGTCCTCGCCGCCGATCGGCACGGACTTCGCGGCGATGCGCTCGGCCTCCAGCTCGGCACGTGCCTCGGCTTTGGCGTCCATGGACGCGTAGTACCGCTCGCGGCGCTGGGAGGTCGTGCGACGCGGGTTCATGTCCAGACGCGGGTCGGTGCCACGGGGTGCCGTCATCAGCTCGGCGACCGAACCCAGTGAGGGCTGCCAGTCGAAGACGACCCCGTCGCCTTCGCCGATGACGACCGTCGATCCAGGCTGTGCGCCGACCTTGAACAGCTCGTCCTCGACGCCCAGCTTCTCGAGGCGATCCGCGAGGTATCCCACGGCCTCCTCGTTCTGGAAGTCGGTCTGCTGCACCCACCGCAACGGCTTCACGCCGAGGATGCGGTAGATGTCGCCGTAGGTGCCACCCTCCACGCGGATGGTGAAGTCCCGCTCGGAACCCTGCGGCCGGATGATGATCTTCTCCAGCGCAGGCTTGGCGGCCTCGGCGATCCGGTGCTCGGCCACGATGTCGCCCAGCGCGAAGGTGAGCTGACGCAGCCCGTCGTGACTGACGGTCGAGATCTCGAAGACGCGGAAGCCGCGGGCCTCGAGTTCCGGCCGGACGAGCTGGGCGAGGTCGCGCGCCTCCGGCACGTCGACCTTGTTGAGGGCGATCAGCTGTGGACGATCGAGCAGCGGAATCTGGCCCTCGGGCACCGGGTAGGCCGCGAGCTCGGCGAGGATTACGTCCAGATCGCTGATGGGGTCGCGGCCGGGCTCGAGCGTCGCACAGTCCAGGACGTGCACGAGCGCGGTGCAGCGCTCGACGTGGCGGAGGAACTCCAGTCCGAGCCCGCGGCCCTCGCTGGCGCCTTCGATGAGCCCAGGCACGTCGGCGACCGTGTAGCGCACGTCACCGGCCTGGACGACGCCGAGGTTCGGGTGCAGCGTCGTGAACGGATAGTCCGCGATCTTGGGCCGCGCTGCGGAGATCGCCGCGATGAGGCTCGATTTGCCGGCGGACGGATACCCGACCAGTGCGACGTCGGCCACGGTCTTCAGCTCGAGCAGGACATCGCCCTCCCAGCCGGGCGTGCCCAGGAGTGCGAACCCGGGGGCTTTCCGCTTCGGGTTGGCCAGGACCGCATTGCCGAGGCCCCCGATTCCGCCGGGAGCGACGATGAAGCGCATCCCCGGTTCGAGCATGTCCACCAGCGTGTCCCCGGAAGGGTCCTTCACGACGGTTCCCACCGGCACCGGCAGTTCGAGCGGCTCGCCCGCTGCGCCGGAGCGGTGGTCGCCCATGCCGAAGCCGCCGTTGCCGGCGGAGCGGTGCGGCGAGTGGTGGTAGGACAGCAGCGTGGTCACCTGCGGGTCGGCGACCAGGACGATGTCGCCACCGTGCCCGCCGCTGCCACCGTCGGGCCCCGCCAGCGGCTTGAACTTCTCGCGCTTCACCGAGACGCAGCCGTTCCCGCCTTTTCCGGCGGACAGGTGCAGCGTGACTCGGTCGACGAATGTGACCATGCGCTTCCCCTTTGCGGTCGTGTCTGGAATGGAAATGCAGAGAAGGGGCGAGCCGAAGCCCGCCCCTTCCACAAGAACATCTGTGTTCGGCGAACTACTCCGCCGGGACCACGATGTTGACGACCTTGCGGCCGCCCTTGGCGCCGAACTCGACCGCACCGGCCTCGAGGGCGAACAGCGTGTCATCGCCACCGCGGCCGACGTTGGCGCCGGGGTGGAAATGGGTGCCGCGCTGACGGACGATGATCTCGCCGGCGAGGACCTTCTGGCCGCCGAAGCGCTTCACGCCGAGGCGCTGTGCGTTGGAGTCACGACCGTTGCGGGTGGAGCTTGCGCCCTTTTTGTGTGCCATGTCCTGAGTCTCCTCGGTGCTTACTTGATGCCGATGACCTTGACGCGCGTGAGGTCCTGACGGTGCCCCTGACGCTTCTTGTAACCGGTCTTGTTCTTGAACTTCTGGATGATGATCTTGGGGCCGCGCTCCTCGCCGAGGACCTCGGCGGTCACGACGACCTTCGCAAGCGTGTCAGCGTCAGTCGTCACGGCGTCGCCGTCGACGAAGAGCACTGCGGGGAGTTCGATCGAGTCGCCGATCTTGGCGGACTGACGGTCGAGGACGACGATCGTGCCGACCTCCACCTTCTCCTGCCGGCCACCGGCGCGCACAACTGCGTAGACCACTTCATACCTGTTTCTTCGGGGAGCGCGCGGCTCCGGATGCCTGAGCAAGATTCGGTGCGGAAGCAAAACTGTCGTCGACGCACCAAAGGAATACTTTACCGGATGCGGGGGCGACAAGCAAAAGCAGGCGACCGCGTGTCGAATCCGGCCGGACTGATCCCTTCGGGTGGAAGGATCGGTCCGTGACCATCCTGATCGACGATCCGATGTGGCCAGCACACGGGCGGCTCTGGTCGCATCTGATCAGCGACTCCGACCTGGACGAACTGCACGCCTTCGCGGCGACCCACGGCATTCCGCGCCGCGGTTTCGACCGCGATCACTACGACGTGCCCGATGAAGCCCACCAGCGACTGGTCGACGGCGGCGCGGTGCCGGTGGACGGTCACACGCTCGTGCGCGCGCTGATCGCCTCGGGCCTGCGCGTGACCGAACGGGAGCGGCGCGGGCTCTGAATCCGAGCCCGTGCCGCTGCGCTCTCGATCGCGCGCCGGTCAGTCCTCGGGTGCGTGCGAGACGGGCGTTCCGGAGAGGGCCGCGGTGGTCACACGGCGGCGACCGCGACCCTGGCCGGGCGCCTTCGGCTCGGGCAGGGCGCTGAGCACCGAATCCAGCAGCAGGTCCTTCTCGGTCCGCGGTGATCCCCCCTCGGTGCGCGGCTGCGTCACATCCGCGCGCGGCGTCTTGGCCGGAGCATCCGATCGCTTCTTCCGCTGCTTCTTGGGGCGCTCGACGGGCGGCGCCTCGGCCACCGGCGCAGCCTCGACGACCTCTTCGTCGTGGTGCGAGTGGATCGTGGATGCCGCGATCTGCGCCAGCGCCGACTTCACGCCCTCGGTGATCACGTGCGTGCCGCCTGCCGCACCGTTCGAGGTCGGCGCGGGGGTTCGCGGGCGGCGTCCCGGAGGCTGACCGTTGCCGATCGGCGCGCGGTGCTTGACGACGGGATCGTGGTGGACGACGACCCCCCGGCCGGCGCAGACCTCGCACGGCTCGCTAAAGGTCTCCAGCAGGCCCAGGCCCAGCTTCTTGCGTGTCATCTGCACGAGCCCGAGCGAGGTGACCTCGGCCACCTGGTGCTTGGTGCGATCGCGGCTCAGGCATTCGACGAGTCGTCGCAGGACCAGGTCGCGATTGGACTCGAGCACCATGTCGATGAAGTCGACGACGATGATGCCGCCGATGTCGCGCAGACGCAGCTGACGCACGATCTCTTCGGCGGCCTCGAGGTTGTTCTTGGTGACGGTCTCCTCGAGGTTTCCGCCGGAGCCGACGAACTTGCCCGTGTTCACGTCGACGACCGTCATCGCCTCGGTGCGGTCGATGACCAGCGAGCCGCCGGAGGGCAGCCACACCTTGCGATCCAGCGCCTTCTCGATCTGCTCGGATACCCGGAAGTCCTCGAACGGATCGCCGTCGCCCTCATAGGCCACGACGCGTTCGACCAGGTCGGGCGCGACGCTCTCGAGATAGTTCGTGATGGTCTGCAGGGCATCCTCGCCCTGAATGAGCATCTTCGTGAAGTCCTCATTGAAGACGTCGCGCACGATCTTCACGAGCAGGTCGGGCTCGGAGTGCAGGAGCGCGGGTGCCTGGATCGATTCGACCTGGCGGCTGACGTGCTCCCACTGGCTGGTCAGACGCTGCACGTCGAGGGTGAGCTGCTCCTCGGTGGCGCCTTCGGCGGCGGTGCGGACGATGACGCCCGCCGATTCGGGAAGGACCTCTTTGAGGATCTTCTTCAGTCGCGCCCGCTCGGTGTCGGGAAGCTTGCGCGAGATGCCGTTCATCGCGCCGCCGGGCACGTAGACGAGGTAGCGTCCGGGCAGCGAGATCTGGCTGGTCAGGCGCGCACCCTTGTGTCCGACGGGGTCCTTCGTGACCTGCACGAGAACCCGGTCGCCGCTCTTGAGCGCCAGCTCGATGCGGCGCGGCTGATTGCCGGTCTCGACGGCGTCCCAGTCGACTTCGCCGGAATACAGCACGGCGTTGCGACCGCGACCGATGTCGACGAAAGCGGCCTCCATGCTCGGCAGCACGTTCTGCACGCGGCCGATGTAGACGTTTCCGATCAGGGATGCGTCCTGGTTGCGCGCGACGTAGTGCTCGACCAGCACGTTGTCCTCGAGGACCGCGATCTGGATGCGGCCGTTCTTCGAGCGGACGATCATCTCCCGGTCGACCGCCTCGCGCCTGGCGAGGAACTCCGCCTCGGTCACGACGGTCCGGCGGCGGCCGGCCTCGCGTCCGTCCCGGCGGCGCTGCTTCTTCGCCTCGAGGCGGGTCGAGCCCTTGATGCGCTGCGGCTCGGTGATCAGCTCGACGGCGCGCTGGCGCGGGGGCTGCTGCTGCTTGGGCTGGCGCTGTTGCGGCTCGACGGCCGCGGCGGGCTCTTCGCGTCCCTCTCCGGTCCTGCGCCGGTTGCGGCGGCGCGCGCTCGTCGACGAGGCGTCGAGATTGGCGTCGAAATCGTCTTCCGGAAGGGGCGGCAGCGCAGCGATCTCGGGTGCGTAGAACACCAGCTGCGTGGAAACGGCAGAGACGAAGACCTCGGGCAGGAGGCCCAGGTCGACGGCCGTCTTCGGCCGATCGTCCGCGGGATCTTCTGCCGCGGCAACGGGCTCCTCCGTCGGAGCGGATTCTGCAGCAACGGGCTCCTCCGCGGCGGGGTGCTCGGCCGCGGGTACCTCGACTGCGGGCGTTTCCGCCGCGTCAGGCTCGTGCGGTGCCGACTCCGCGGAGCCGTCGCCCGCTGCGGCTACGGACGACGAATCTCCCTCAGCCGGTGCGGCTGCGTCATCGTCGAGGTGGGGCTGTGCATCGGTTCCATCGGCCATCACTGGTCGTACTCCCTGCGAACGACACCGCGCGTCGTCCGGCGAAATCTCGTGCGGTGCCGCACCTGCGGTGCCGCTTACTCACTCGGTCTGCAGCCGGCCCGTGGCTCGTGCTGCGAAGGGCGTTCATCGCCCGAAGTCATCTGGGGTGATGCATGTGGCGGCGCGGCCGCGACTCATCGCCACCATTATCGCACTTTCCCGACGCGATTGCGCGGACCGACGTCAGCCGATCCCTATCGGAGCCTTGATGCGGAGTTCCTCCACAGCGCGCGATGTCATAATCCGAGGCATGCCCGAGACCCGCCACAGCCGCCCCGTCGCCCTCGCCGTCTGGCTGATCATCGCCGGCGTCGTCGGATGGTGGGCGGCATTCTCGCTGACACTGGAGCGCCTGCACCTTCTGATGGACCCCGATGCCGCGGCATCCTGCGATTTCAGCATCCTGGTGCAGTGCACGGCGAATCTGCAGTCCTGGCAGGGCAGCGTCTTCGGTTTCCCGAATCCCCTGCTTGGTCTGAGCGGATGGATCGCGCCGATCGTGGTCGGCGTCGCCATCCTCGCGGGAGCGCGGTTCGCGGCGTGGTTCTGGTGGTGCTTCTGGGCGGGACTGGCCTTCGCGTTCGGATTCGTCCTCTGGCTGATCGGTCAGAGCGTCTTCGTGCTCGGCACGCTGTGCCCGTGGTGCATGGTGACGTGGGTGGTCACGATCCCGTCGTTCTACGCCGTCACCTTGCACGTGCTGCGCAACGGCGCGGTGCCGGTCTCCGCCCGCATCCGGCGCGGCGCCGACCGCCTCATGGTGTGGGTGCCGTTGATGGCCTTCGTCAGCTACGCGATCATCCTGCTGCTGGCCCAGGTCCGCCTGAACGCCATCCCGAACATCCTCGACACGATCCTCGGGTGAGAAGGGGGCGGCGTCTCGAGGCCCGCCGGGTCAGCTGAACCAGATACCCAATTCGCGGGCCGCTGACTCCGGGCTGTCGGAACCGTGCACCAGGTTCTGCTGGACCTTCAGGCCCCAGTCGCGGCCGAAGTCGCCACGGATCGTGCCCGGCGCAGCCGTCGTGGGGTCCGTGGTCCCGGCGAGCGAGCGGAATCCTTCGATGACCCGGTTGCCGGCGAGCCGGATCGCGACGGACGGTCCGGACAGCATGAATTCCAGGAGCGGCTCGTAGAAGGGCTTCCCCTCGTGCTCCGCGTAGTGCTGCTCCAGCGTCTCGCGGTCGGGCTCCACGAGCCGGATGTCGACGAGCGAATACCCCTTGGCCTCGATGCGGGCCAGGATCGCGCCGGTGAGGCCGCGGGCGACGCCGTCGGGTTTGACGAGGACGAGTGTCTCTTCGGTGGCCATTTCAGTCTCCGTTCGGGATGTCTGCTTGTGAGGCGAGCCGCGCGTTTCGCGCATCCAGCGACGCCCCCTTGATCGTCGCATACGCCCACATGCCACCGAAAACCAGCGCGACCAGCGTGATCGTCGGCACGAGGAATCCGGCGAGAGCCAGCACGACCTGCAGGACCCATCCCAGGACGATCCCCCACCGGTACCGCACGACCCCGGAGGCCAGCAGCATCGCCACTGCCAGCACCACGCCGCCGACGATGCCCCACCACGGCTCGATCGGTGCGGGAAGCGCCTTCAACCCGAAGACGACCAGCCCGCACAGGAACACGATCAGCGACTCGGAGGCCAGGACGATCGATCCGAGCGACTCCTGCGCGCCGCGCACCCGGCGCACGCGGGGCGCGCGTTCCCGGCGACTCATCGCTGCCACCCGCTCTTCCAGTCCTCGACGTCTGCGAGCGTGACCGTCTCGCCGGCAAGAAGCACCGAGCCGGCGATCACGACGGCGCGACGCTCGGCATTTGCAGCCCACTCCCGGGCGGCATCGGCAGCCTCCGCCAGGGTGGCGTGCACGGTGACGGGCAGACCGGCCGCTTCGGCGAGGTCGGCGATGGCGTCGGCGTCCGCGGCACGTTCGGATTCGGGCGCGGTGGCGAAGACATGCGCGGCGAGCGGCGCGATCTGGGCCACGATGCCCGCGGCGTCCTTGTCGGCCAGGACCCCGAGCACGACACCCCATTCGTCGAAGTCGAACGACTCGCGCAGGGCCGAGACCAGCGCGTGAGCGCCGTGCGGGTTGTGCGCGGCATCCACCAGAACCGTGGGATCGATGCCGACCAGCTGCAGTCGCCCGGGCGAGGTCACCTGAGCCAGGCCCTCGGTGAGGATGTCGCCCGTGATCACCTGCGCGCCGCCGCCGATCAGCGATTCGACGGCCGCGATCGCGAGGGCGGCGTTTCGCGCCTGATGGGCGCCGTACAGCGGAAGGTATTCGTCGTCGTACGTGCCGGCGATTCCGCGCACGGAGATGAGCTGGCCGCCGACGGCGAGACGGTCCTCGGTGAGGGCGAAGTCGGTCCCCTCGAAGGCGATGCTCGCGCCGCGTTCGGTCGCGGCCGCCTGGAGGACCGCCTGCGCCGCGGCATCCTGCCGTGCCGAGACCACCGCGGCGCCGTCCTTGATGATTCCGGCCTTCACGATCGCGATCTCCCGGATCGTCTCCCCAAGGCGGTCGGCGTGGTCGATGTCGATCGGCGCGAAGACCGCGACGTCACCGTCCGCGGTGTTCGTCGAGTCCCAGGCGCCGCCCATGCCCACCTCGAGGACCAGCACGTCGATCGGCGCGTCCGCGAAGGCGACGAAGGCAAGCACCGTCAGCAGCTCGAAGAAGGTGAGCGCGGCGTCGCCCGCCGCGGACAGCTCGGCATCGACGAGGTCGATGAACGGCGTGATCTCGTCCCAGGCGTCGGCCACGGCGGCGTCGGCGATCGGTGCCCCGTCGATCATGATGCGCTCGGTGAACCGCTCGAGGTGCGGGCTCGTGAACAGGCCGGTGCGAAGACCGTGCGCGCGAACCAGGCTCTCGATGATGCGGCTGGTGGAGGTCTTCCCGTTCGTCCCCGTGACGTGGACCACCCGGTAGGTGCGCTGCGGGTCATCAAGCAGCTCGAGCACACGGCGGGTGCGCTCCACCCGCGGCTGCACCCACTGCTCGCCCTGACGTTCCAGGAGCGCGGCGTAGACCGCGTCCGCGCGGCTTCGATCGCTCATGCGCCGACCTCCGTCCGTGCCACCGACACTGTGAAGGCGCCCTGGTTCGCGTATGTTCCAGCCTCGATGATCGCCTCGTACTCGACCTCGTCCGTCTCCGTGATGGGACCGTCGGCCAGGAGCACCTCGGTGCTCGTCCGCACCGCATGCGCGACCGCCAGCGTCTCGCCGGCGACGTCGGCGAGCTGGAACGCGGCCGCGACCGCCGCGGCATCTGCGGAATCCTCGAACTGCAGCTGGAGCCGGATGCGATCGCTGACATCGAAGCCGGCTGCACGGCGGGTGTCCTGCACCGCACGGATGACGTCGCGCGCGAGCCCCTCGGCCTCGAGCTCCGGCGTTGTGCGGGTGTCCAGCAGGACGAAGCCTCCGGCGGGCAGCAGCGCGAGCGCTTCTCCCTCCGGCCGGCCGGTGGTCTCCAGAGCGAGCTCGTACTCCGCCGGCTCGAGCGCGATGCCGCCGGCGGTCACCACGCCGTCGGTCTCCGACCAGTCCCCGGATCGGGCGGCCTGGATGACGGTCTGGACGCTCTTGCCGAGGCGTGGTCCGGCGGCGCGCGCGTTCACCGACAGGCGGTGGGTGATGCCGTACTCCGCAGCGGTACCGGTGCCGAGTTCGACCAGCTGCACCGCCTTGACGTTCAATTCGTCGCGCAGGATGTCTTCGAATTGCGCCAGCGTTCCGGCATCCGCTCGTACGACCGTGAGGCTCGCCAGCGGCAGGCGCACACGTCGACCGCTCTTCTTGCGCAGCGCATTCGTGACCGAGGAGATGTCGCGCACCGCATCCATCGCGGGACGGATGTCCGCGTGCGCCGGGAAGGCGTCGGCGTCCGGCCAATCCGTGAGGTGCACGCTGCGGCCGCCGGTGAGTCCCTGCCAGATGCGCTCCGAGATGAGCGGGATGAGGGGCGCCGCGACCCGCGTGAGCGTCTCGAGGACGGTGTACAGCGTGTCGAAGGCCTCGGTGGTGGTCGGGTCGTCGTCCGAGACGCCGACCCAGAACCGGTCGCGCGAGCGGCGGATGAACCAGTTCGTCAGCGCCTCGGCGAATTCCCGCAGCACCGTGGCGGCTGCGGGCGAGTCCAGATTCTCCAAGCCCGCCCGAACATCGCGGACCAGATCGCCTGTCAGCGCCAGGATGTAGCGGTCGAGCACGTCGGTGGAGTCGGTGCGCCATGTCGCCTCGTACCCCGCACCTCCGTCGGCGCGGGCGGCGTTGGCGTACGTGGCGAAGAAGTACCACGAATTCCACAGCGGCAGCAGGAACTCCCGCACACCCGCGCGCAGGCCGTCGGCCGTGACGACGAAATTACCGCCGCGCAGCACCGGGCTGGACATGAGGTACCAGCGTGTCGCATCCGACCCGTCGCTTTCGTACGTCTCGTAGACGTCCGGGTAGTTGCGCAGCGACTTGGACGCCTTCTGCCCGTCGTTGCCCAGGATGATGCCGTGGCTGATCACGCCCTTGAACGCGGGGCGATCGAACAGCGCGCCCGAGAGTACGTGCATGACGTAGAACCAGCCGCGCGTCTGGCCGATGTACTCCACGATGAAGTCGGCCGGGGCGTGCGAGTCGAACCACTCGTGGTGCTCGAACGGATAGTGCACCTGCGCGAACGGCATCGAAGCCGAATCGAACCAGACATCCAGCACGTCCTCGATGCGCCGCATGGTGCTTGCGCCGGTCGGGTCGTCCGGGTTCGGGCGCGTCAGATCGTCGATGTACGGCCGGTGCAGATCGACGTCACCGGCGGCGTTGCGCGGGAGGCGTCCGAAGTCGCGCTCCAGCTCTTCCAGCGAGCCGTACGCGTCGACACGGGGGTACTCGGGGTCATCGCTCTTCCAGATCGGGATCGGCGAGCCCCAGTAGCGGTTGCGGCTGATCGACCAGTCGCGTGCGCCCTGCACCCACTTGCCGAACTGGCCGTGCTTGACGTTTTCCGGCACCCAGGTGATCTGCTCGTTCAGCTCCTCCAGGCGGTCGCGGAACTCGGTGACCCGCACGAACCAGCTGGAGACGGCCTTGTAGATCAGAGGGTTCCGGCAGCGCCAGCAGTGCGGGTACGAGTGCTCGTAACTGGCCAGACGCAGCAGGCGCCCGTCCTGGCGCAGCAGACGCACGAGCGGCGTGTTCGCGTCCATCCACAGTTCACCGGCGACGTCGGTGACCGCAGGCAGGAAGCGGCCGCCGTCGTCCAGGGAGAGGATCGTGGGGATGCCGGCAGCCTCGCCGACCCGCTGGTCGTCCTCGCCGTAGGCGGGCGCCTGGTGGACGATGCCCGTGCCGTCCGCAGTCGTGACGTAGTCGTCGACCAGGATGCGCCAGGCATC